>JBJMVU010000362.1:0-42391 GCA_045810485.1 Massilia sp.
AAGTACTGCCGAAGGACCACAAGGGATACAAGGCGGTGCTGGAACAGCTGCGCGCCCATATCAAGGGCCTGGCTTCCTACCAGACCAAGGAAGGCTTCTGGCACCAGCTGATCGACCGCAACGACACGTACCTGGAAACGTCCGCCACCGCGATCTACACCTACGCCATCGCGCGCGCCGTCAACCGCGGCTACGTCGACGCGCAGGCGTATGGACCGATGGCCAACCTCGCGTGGAACGCCGTCGCGAGCAAGGTGCTGCCGAACGGGCAGATCGAAGGCATCTGCGTGGGTACGGGCATGGCGTTCGACCCCGCGTTCTATGCGTACCGGCCGACCAGCGTGAAGGCGGCGCACGGGTACGGGCCCACATTGCTGGCGGGTGCGGAGATCATCGCGATGAACCGCAAGTTCAAATTCGGCCTGAACGACAGTGGCCTGATGTACCAGGGGACAAGATGAAATCGATGATAGTCGCCGGCGTGCTCGCCGCGCTGCTGGCCCACGCGGCCTGCGCACAGGAAGTGCTGGCGACGGGATCGCGCCAGCCCATGCCCGCCGAGTGGATCGACCGGGACACGGGCCACAAGGTCGTGCGCCTGTCCGGTCCGACGGGGCCGATCTCGAACTGGTACTTCCACAACAATCCGTTCATCGAACACCGGGCCGGGACGAGCGAAGGCGACCGCATGGTGTTCGACAACGAGGTCGGCGGCGTGCGCCAGGTGTTCACGATCGATCTCGCAACGCGCCAGACCGCGCAGCTGACGACGGACCCGGCGCCCAAGCGCCTGCTGCCGCTGATCGCGCGCGCCACCCGCGAGGTGCTGTACCAGAGCGGCGATACGATCTACGCGATCCAGGCCGACACGCGCAAGGTGCGCAAGCTGTATACGTTCCCGGCGGACCGACGCGGCGGCGTCGCCACCGTCAACGCGGACGCCACGCTGCTGGCCGGCAGCTTCGCCGATCCGGCCCAGGGCGAGATCGCGCAACGGTATCCGAAGAAAAGCGATTTCTTCGACCGCATCTACGACGCGCACCTGAAGAACAGCCTGTTCACCATCGACCTGCGCACGGGCGAGATGAAGGTGATCCACAGCGAGGACACGTGGCTGGGACACGTCCAGTTCTCGCCCACGGACCCGAACATCCTGATGTTTTGCCACGAAGGGCCGTGGCACAAGGTCGACCGTATCTGGCGCTACGACGTGAAGGACGGCAGCGTGACCCTGATGCACAAGCGTTCGATGCCGATGGAGATCGCCGGCCACGAGTTCTTCGCGCCGGACGGCAAGTCGATCTGGTTCGACCTGCAGCAGCCGCGCGGCAAGACGTTCTATCTCGCGGGCGCAAACGTGCGCACGGGGACGGAGATCGGCCGCTACCAGATGACGGCCAACGAGTGGTCGATCCATTATGCGATGACGCCCGGCGGAACGCTGTTCGCGGGCGACGGCGGCGACCCGACGCAGGTCGCGCATGCGCAGGACGGCATGTGGATCCAGGCGTTTCACCCGGACGGCACATGGTTCCGGCCGGAGCGCCTCGTCAACATGAAGGCCCACGATTACCGGGCGCTGGAGCCCAACGTGCACTTTTCGCCGGATGGGAAGTGGGTGATCTTCGGGGGAACGTTCGAGGGGCGCAAGGAGACGTATATGGTGGAGGTGGCGAAGCACTCGTAACGTCGTCCCCGCGGACGCGGGGATCCATACTGAACTTCCGAATTCGGTACTTTGGCAACGCCGTGGTCTGCCCGAAGACGGACTTCGGGGACTCGGCATGGGTCCCCGCTTTCATGGGGACGACGGTCAGACCTCGATGACCAGGTCTTCCCGGAAGGCCGCCTGCTCCCCCTTGTTCGCATACCCGAGCGGATTCGCGACCACGCGACAGCGCCAGCCGGTCCCCTCGACCACGTAGTCGTTCGTGCAATGCAGGTGGCCGTGCATCCACACGTCCGCGAACGGCAGCAGGTCGTCCAGCGCATTGCAGAAGCCCGCCGTGCCGGGCGTGATGCCGTAGCGCGGGTCGGCGCTGCGCAGGCTCGGGGCGTAGTGCGTGACGGCGACGGTGGCGCCGTCGAACGGCGTCGCCAGCGCCTCGCGCAGCCACGCCTGGCATTCAAACGACAGCTCGCGCTGGCCTTCCGCCAGCAGCGGTACGCCGTCCACGAGCGTCGTGTTCCCCGAGAGGTAGTAGTTCGCGGCGCGGAATGCCTTTTCGCGCTGCTTGAGCTGGCGCCCGATGTCGGTCTCGCCCGCGGCGAGCGCCTCGAAGTCGGCCCACAGCGTGGTGCCGATGAAGCGGACGTCGCCCAGCGTGACGATCTCGCGGTCGAGCCACGTGATGTCCAGCGCGGCGCAGGTCGCGCGCAGGCGGGCCTGCGTGGCGTCGAAATCGAGGCCGTCGAATTCGTGGTTGCCGGGGACGTACAGCACGCGCGCGGCGGCGCCCGTGGCGGCCGGCGCGAAGCGCGCGAGTCCGAAGTCGTCGGTGTCCAGGCGCGAGCGGGCCTGGTAGGAACCGATGTCGCCCGCGAGGACGACGACGTCCGTGTCGGCGAAGATGACAGGCTGGAACCCGGGGTCGCGTTCGAGATGGAGGTCGGAGAAGAGCTGGATGCGCATCGACCCAGTATACAGCCTCCCGCGCGGACCCCGGGGACGGCTGCTTACTTGCCGGCCTGCTGCAGCTTTTCGCCGGCGCGCTCCATGCCGCGGCCCGTGGCGGCCGTCGCGTCCTTTGCGCCTTCTTTCACGTTCTGCGCGGCTTCGTGCGATTCCTGGCGGACTTCGGCGCCGGCCTGCTGCATCTTGTCGCCGGCGCGGTCGGCCGCTACCTTGGCGTTCTGGTTGGCCTCGTGCGCGACTTCCTTCGCGTTCTGGCCGGCCTGCTGGGCGGCGGCGTTGGCGTTGGCGGCGGCTTCCTTCGACTCGGCGGCGGCCTTGGCGCCGGCGTCGTCGATGGCCTTGCCGGCCGACTGCGCGGGACCCATGCCGTCCTTGTCCTCGGCTTTATGGCAACCCGTGACCAGCACGGCGACAGCCAGCATGATGCTCGAAATGGTGGTGGCTTTCATAATGTTCTCCTAGTAAGTAGTTGTCACTTAGATTACACAATCTCGCCAAGTCGGGGCGTACGATACGGCTGGGCCAGTTTTCGCCCTTGCTCCCCCGGCGCGGAGGTGGCACGATTCCCCATCGACAACCACGACGAGGAGACGGCGATGAGCGACTTGAACACACAGAAAGAAACGGCGATCGACTTCCTTCGGTTGACCGCGCGCGGCCAGGTCGACGACGCGTTCGCGCGCCACGCGGCGCCGGGCTTCCGCCACCACAACCCGCATTTCGCGGCCGATGCGGCCACGCTGCGGGCGGCCATGAAGGAGAATGCGGGACGGTTCCCGCACATGGTGTTCGAGGTGCAGCGCGCCATGGCCGATGGCCCGCTGGTGGCCGTGCATTCGCGCGCGGTGCTGGAGGAGGGAGGTGCGGAGCTGGCGATCGTCCATATCCTGCGCTTCGAGGACGGACGGATCGCCGAGATGTGGGACATCGCCCAGGCGGCGCCCGTCCCGATGGCGAACCGGGACGGGATGTTCTAGTTCAGATGGCCCAGCCGCCCGCGTAGAACACGGCCAGCGCGAGCGCGATGCTGACGGTGCCGACGTTCAGCTTGCGCCATTCGCCCGACACCACGCGGCCGATCACGAGGGTGCAGAAGCCCAGCATGATGCCGGTGACGATGTTGCAGGACAGGAGGATGAACACGGCGCACACGAGGCCGGCCAGCGCGTCGAGCTTGTCGTCCATGTTCATGTGCGCCACGCTGCTCAGCATCAGCAGGCCGACGTACATCAGCGCCGGTGCGGTGGCGTACGACGGCACCAGGCCAGCCAGCGGCGAGAAGAAGATCAGGCCCAGGAACAGCAGGCCGACGACGACGGCGGTGAGGCCGGTCTTGGCGCCGGCGGCCGTGCCGACGCCCGATTCGATGTAGGCCGCGGCGGGCGCGCCGCCCACCAGGCTGGAAAAGATGGAGCTCAGCGAGTCGGCCGTGAGGGCCCTGCCGCCGTTGTGGATGTAGCCGCGGGCGTCGACCTGGCCCGCCTGGCCGGCGACGGCGCGGATGGTGCCGGTGGCGTCGAACACGGCGGTCATCACGAGGGCCAGGACGCTCGGCAGCACGGTCATGCTCAGCGCGCCCTTGACGTCCATCGCGCCGATCAGCGACGCGTGACCCGGGCTGCTGAGTTGCGGCCACGAGAAGATGCCCGTGAAGTGCACTTTCGGGTCGAACGCCAGGCCCAGGGCCGAGATGGCGATCACCACGAGCAGGATGCCGCCCGGGACTTTGCGCTGTTCCAGGCCGAAGATGGCGGCGAGGCCCAGGATGCTCATCAGGACCGGGAACGAGGTGATCTGGCCCAGCGCGACCGGCATGCCGGCGCCCGCGTTCTTGACGACGAGGCCGACCTCGCTGGACGCGATCATCAGCAGGAACAGGCCGATGCCGACGCCGGTGCCGTGCGCGACGCCGGCCGGGAGGTTCTGCAGGATCCACGAACGCACGCCGGTGATGGAGATCGCCGTGAACAGGAGGCCCATCAGGAACACGGCGCCCAGCGCGACCGCCGGCGTCAGGCCCTTGCCCAGCACGAGGCCGAACGCGGTGAAGGCGGTCAGCGAGATGGCGCAGCCGACCGCGATCGGCAGCCGGGCCCACAGGCCCATCAGCAGCGAACCGAAGGCCGCGGTGAGGCACACGGCCACGTACACGGCGCTGACGTCGAAACCGGCCTGGCCCAGCATGCCCGGCACGACGAAGACGGAATACACCATCGCGAGGAAGGTGGTGACGCCGGCCACGACCTCGGTGCGCTGCGTGCTGCCGCGTGCCGAGATCTGGAAGTATTGGTCGATTTTGCCGGTGGCGGCTCGGGGGGGCGTGAAGGTCTCCGGGCGCTCGACGCGCTGGAGTTGAGGCTGTGACATGGCGGCTGCTCCTCTGTGTTATTGGCCCCGTCGCGCGTCGCGTGGACGCGGCGCCGGGTTGTCTCGTCGTTATGAGTAGTGAAGCTTAGAGCCGAAGGCGCGCGGCGAACCATGCGCCGGATGCATAGGCACTATACGCAGCGGCGTATGCGCTTGCCATGCAGGCGTTATCGGCCCGTCCACACGGACAGTTCGACGTCGTCGGCGAACGGCAGCGACAGATAGCCCGACGCCGGCGCGCGCACCCGCGCGACGTAGTCCGGACTGTGGTCGGCATTGTCGGCGACGATCGCCGCACCGGGGCGCAAATGCGGTTCCAGCAGCGCGAGGATGTCCGGATACAGGGCCTTGGCGCCGTCCAGCAGGACGAAGTCGATCGCGTCCGGCAGGTCGTCCGCGAGCGTGTGCAGCGCGTCGCCCGCGCGGATCTCGACCAGGTCGAGCAGGCCCGCTTGCGCGAGGTTCATGCGCGCCCGCTCGACCTTCGCGTCTTCGAATTCGCTCGTGACGAGGCGCCCGCCGCCATTGTCGCGCAGGGCGGCGGCCAGGTGGATGGTCGAGACGCCGAACGACGTGCCGAATTCGACGATCGTCCTGGCCCGGCTCGTGCGCGCCAGCATGTAGAGCAGGGCGCCGGTGCCGCGCGAGACGGGCAGGGCGAGATCCTTCAGGCGGCCGTACAGGTCGCGGTAGTCCGTCTTGCTGCGCATGAGGCGCTGCAGCTCGGCGGGCGCCAGGTCGGCGCAGGCCGCGAGCGGCGACTCGGCGTCGGTCTCGGCGAACAGGCGCGCCAGCAGCGGGGCGACGGGGTCGGTGGCGAGGGTGGTCATGGCGGTTCCTTGTGGTGGGTGGTTGGGCCGGTTATTATGCGAATAATCCTTCAGGTTTTCTATTCGCATTCCCGGACCCGCCCATGACCGAACGCCGCCGCCCCCAGATCGCCTCGCGCAAGGCCCCCAAGCAGGCCCGCTCCAACGACCTCGTGGCGGCCGTGCTGGAGGCGGCTGTTCAGGTTTTGGCGACGGAAGGGGCGCAGCGCTTCACGACGTCGCGCGTGGCGGAAAAGGCGGGCGTCAGCGTCGGTTCGCTGTACCAGTATTTCCCGAACAAGGCGGCGATCCTGTTCCGCCTGCAAAGCGACGAGTGGCGCCGCACGACGGCCATGCTGACCGCGATCCTCGCCGACACGGCGCGGCCGCCGCTGGACAGGCTGCGTTCACTGGTGCACGCGTTCGTGCGTTCGGAATGCGAGGAAGCGGCGCTGCGCGTGGCGCTGCACGACGCGGCGCCGCTGTACCGCGACGCGCCGGAGGCGAGCGAAGTGAGGCAGGCCGGGGAGGAGGCCGTGCACGTCTTCCTGCGCGAGGCGCTGCCGGCGGCGCCGGAGGCGACGCGGGCGCTGGCGGCGGATCTGCTCACCGACACGCTGTCGGCGGTCGGCAAGCAGTTTTCGGAGCGGGCGCGGACGGCGGGTGAGATTGCGGACTACGCGGATGCGCTGGCCGACATGCTGTGCGCGTGGCTGGAGAAGTTGGCGTGAAATGACCGTCGTTCCCGCAAGGCGGGAACCCATACTGAGGTTCAGAAGCCGGTCTGCCAAACGCTTCGCGGTACGTCAGACACACAGAATTCGGTTGCTCAGCATGGATTCCCGCTTGCGCGGGAATGACGTGCGAATTTCAGCGGCCCAGCACCCGCGCCAGATACTCGTCGTGCGTCGGAATCGGCGCCACCGCGCCAGCCAGCTGCGTCGCGCGCTCGCGCACCCACGCGAGCGACTGCTCCTCGGGAATCAGCTTGTGGGTCGGGTCGCCGCGCTCCGGCCAGTTCTGCATGCCGGCATGGATCGCGAGCCAGCTGTGGCCGTCGAAGCCTTCCTCGTCGTACTGGTGCAGCAGGCCGGTCTGGCGCCACGCGTGCAGCTTGTAGGCCAGCGTCTCCGGCAGGTCCGTGGCCGCCATCGATTGCCAGAACGGCGTGTCGCGGCGCGCGGTCAGGCAGTAGTGCATCAGGATGAAATCGCGGATGCGTTCGAACTGGCGCACGAGGCCCGTGTTGTACGCGTCGACAAGGTCCGACGGGACCTGGCCGCCCCGTTGCAGCAGGGTCATCAGGCGGCCAACGCCCACCTGTACCAGGTAGATACTGGTCGATTCGAGCGGCTCCAGGAAGCCCGTCGCCAGGCCGATGCCGACCACGTTGTGCGACCAGAACTTGGCGCGGTGGCCCGTCGTGAAACGCAGCATGCGCGGCTCGGCCAGCGCTTCGCCGTCGAGCTGTTGCAGCAGCTGCTCGCGGGCCTTGTCCTCGTCGATGAAGCGGCTGGAGAACACGTGACCGTTGCCCGTGCGGTCCTGCAGCGGGATGCGCCACGCCCAGCCGGCGTCCAGCGCCGTCGCGCGGGTGTACGGTGTCAGGCCGGCGCCCACGCGCGCGGACGGCACGGCCCAGGCGCGGTCGACCGGCAGCCATTTGGAAAAGTCGACGAACGGCTCGCCCAGCGTGCGGCCCAGCAGCAGGGAGGCGAAACCGGAACAGTCGATGAACAGGTCGGCGCCCACGGTGCGGCCGTCGTCAAGCTGCAGCGACGCGATGCCGCCGTCCGCCCGGCGCGCCACGTCGACGACCTTGCCCTCGGTGCGGCGCACGCCGCGCTTGACCGCGATGTCGCGCAGGAAGCGGGCGTACAGGTTCGCGTCGAAGTGGTACGCGTAGTTGAAATTGGCGGCGTCCTTGCCGGGCGCGCAGAAGCGGTCGCTCATCGCCATCACGGTCGGCAGGCATTGCTCGCCGAACGCGGGCAGGTTGGCGCGCGGATGGCGGCGGTACTGGCCCCACAGCGCTTCGGGGCCGCTCAGCATGCCGAAGTCGCCGAACGTGTGATAGTAGTCCTCGCCCTTGACGCGCCAGTCGCGGAAGCGGATCCCCAGTTTGTAGGTGCCGTTGGTCGCGCGCAGGAAGTCGGCTTCCGGAATGCCCAGGATCTGGTGGTAAGCGCGGATCGAGGGGAAGGTGGCTTCGCCGACGCCGACCGTGCCGATGTCCTCCGATTCCACCAGTTCCACCGTCGTGCCCTTCAGGCCCGTCGCGAGGGCCGCCGCAGTCATCCAGCCGGCCGTGCCGCCGCCAAGGACCACGATGCGTTCATGAGTCATGCTGTCTCCTGTTTATATGCATGACGATTGTACTGATGTCTTTACGGCACGCAAGAAACTTTTAGCGTCGGACACGAACTCACGGCCGAGTGTTGCGAAAACGATTTCATTACGGGGTATGATGTGGATGTTCGCGCTAACAATAATCGTTTACACAAGGAGACAGCATGCAGACGAACATCCTCCGCGCCATCGCGCTCGCCGCCGCATTGTGCGCCGGCACGGCGCAGGCGGCCACCTATCCGTTCCAGGACCCGAACCTGGCCCCGCAACAACGCATCGCCAACATCCTGGCGCTGATGACGCCCGATGAAAAGATCGACGCGCTGTCGACCGATTCCGGCGTCGCCCGCCTCGGCATCCCCAGCTTCGGCGGCACGGAAGGCATCCACGGCGTGGTGCAGCGGGGCGAATCCAAGCGCCAGCGCCAGCCGATCCCGACGACGCAATTCCCGCAGCCGCCCGGCATGGGCGCGAGCTGGGATCCGGAGCTGGTGCGCCAGGCCGGCGCGGTGCAATCGACGGAAGCGCGCTACATCACGCAAAGCAGCCAGTACAAGCACCCGATGCTGATGCAATGGGGGCCGCAGTCCGACCTCGCGCGCGACCCGCGCTGGGGCCGCGGCGAAGAGGTCTACGGCGAAGACGCCTTCCTCGTCGGGACGATGGCGACCGCGTTCACGCGCGGCATCCAGGGCGACGACCCGACATACTGGCGCGGCGCGGCGCTCCTCAAGCACTTCCTGGCCAACAGCAACGAGAACGGGCGCGGCAACTCGACGTCCGATTTCGACGACCGCCTGTTCCACGAATACTATGCCGCGCCCTTCCGCATGGCCTTCGAGGACGGCGGCGCGCGCGCCCTGATGGCGTCGTACAACGCGTGGAACGGCACGCCGATGGGCGTGCATCCGGTGCTGCGCAGCCTCGTGATCGGCAAGTGGAACGCGGACGTGATCTCGAGCGACGGCGGCGCGATCGGCAATCTCGTGAAACTGTATAAACGGTATCCGGACCAGAAAGCGGCGGCCGTCGCGGGCCTGAAGGCCGGCATCAACCAGTACCTCGACAAATACCAGGACGAGCTGCGCGCGGCGCTGAAGGAGGGCGCCATCACGGTGGCCGACCTCGACGACGCGCTGGCCCGCAAGTTGCGCACGACGATCAAGCTGGGCCTCATCGATCCGGCGGCCGGCAATCCGTACGCGGCGATCAAGGATGGTCCGGCCCCGTGGGACGGCGCGGCGCACAAGGCCGTGTCGCTGAAGATGGCGCTGGAATCCATCGTGCTGATGAAGAACGACGGCCATGCGCTGCCGCTCGCGAAAGCGGGCGTAAAGCGCATCGCCGTGATCGGCCCCCATGCCGACAGCGTGCACTGGGACTGGTATGGCGGCATCGCGCCGTACACGGTGACGGCGCTGGCAGGCATCAGGGCCGCCGTCGGCCCGAACGTGAAGGTCGAGTACGCCCTCGACAATGCCAACGACGCGGCCGTGAAGGCGGCGCGCGACGCGGATGTGGCGATCGTCGTCGTCGGCAACGACCCGACCTGCGGCCCGAACATGGCACACGATTGGACCGACGCGGGCACGAAGCCGTGCGCCGATCCGGGCGACGGCCGCGAGGGGCGCGACCGCGAGACGCTGGCGCTCGCGCAGGAAGGCCTCGTGAAGCAAGTGCTGGCCGCGAATCCACGCACGGTGATGGTCCTCGTGTCGAGCTTCCCGTACACGATCAACTGGGCGAAGGAACACGTGCCCGCGATCGTGCAGATGGCGCATTCGTCGCAGGACCAGGGCACGGCGCTCGCGCAGGTGCTGTTCGGCGACTACAACCCGGGCGGCAAGCTGGTGGCGACGTGGCCGGCGGCGGAATCGCAGCTGCCGCCGATGATGGACTATGACATCCGCCACGGGCGCACGTACATGTACTTCAAGGGTCAGCCGCTGTTCCCGTTCGGGCACGGCCTGTCGTACACCACGTTCAAGTATGCGAAGCTGCGCACGAGCGCCCCGGCGCTCGCGGCGGACGGCACGGTCGATGTCGACGTGGACGTGACCAACACGGGCAAGGTCGCGGGCGACAGCGTCGTCGAGCTGTACGCGGCATGGCCGAAGTCGCAGGTCGAGCGGCCGCGCCGGGCGCTGGTCGGGTTCCGGCGCGTGAACCTCAAGGCGGGCGAGACGCGCACGGTGCGCATCCCGCTCGCGGCGCAGCGGCTCGCGTACTGGAACACGCGGGCGGGCCGGTTCGACGTCGAGGCGGCGCCGGTGAAGCTGATGGTGGGCGAATCGTCGGCCGACATCAGGCTGACGGCGACGCTTCCCGTGAAGCGCTGACCCGCGCCAGCCGACGGCCGAGCCGCCAGCCCAGGCACAGCAGGGTGAGGGTGGGCGGCAGGCCCCACGGTTCGGGGATGACGGACGCGTCGCACACGTACAGGCCCGGCGTCTTCGTGGCGAGATCGCCGTCGACCGCCTGCCCGATGCGCACCGTGCCGCCGGGATGCGCGGCGAAGTGGTGGCTGGCGAAGATGTGGTGCGCGCCGGCCGCTACCAGGATGCCGCGCGCCTGGGCGACGCCCGTGTCGAAGCGGCGCCGGTCGTCCGCATCCAGCGTCTTGTCGACCCAGCGCGGGCCCACGTCGCCGCGGATCGCGTCGCGGATCTTGACCATGATCGTCAGCGTGCGGTCGTGCGCGAACAGGCGGTCGATGCGGCCCGCCTGCGCCGCGAACGCCTGATACATGGGCCGGGGCAGCGTCAGGTCGGCCAGGCTGATGCCGGCCTCCGCATCGACATGCCCCGCGGCCATCGGCACCTCGGCGCCGCCGCCCTCGATGCCGTCCACCGTGCCCATCACGGCCACGACGGGATCGCTGAAGAACGGGACGGGCCCGGACAGCAGGTTTGACGCCCGCAGGATGCGCGGACTGCCGATGCCGCCGGCGGCCAGCACGACGAGGCCGGCGCGGAACGTCTCCATCCGGCCGCCGACGCGCGCTTCGACGCCGACGGCGCGGCCGTCTTCCACCAGCACGCGTGTCACGTGCGCATCGGTGACGAGCCGCGCGCCGTGCGCGCACGCATCGTCGACCAGTTCGCGCGCCGACCATTTCGCGCCGAACGGGCAGCCATAGACGCAGCGCCAGCAGCCCGTGCGGCATGCGCCCGGGCGGATCATCTTGTCCAGCTTGCGCCAGGCGAGACCCTGCGCGCGGGCGCCCGCCGCGATGCGCGCGGCCATCGGGCCCACGAGATCGTCCGGCAACGGCGCCATCGGCAGTTCCGCGCGCCAGGCGGCCAGCGCCGGCGCGAGGTCGATGCCGTGCTTCGCGAACATGGCGGCCGGCGGCGGGGCGGCGGTGGCGAAGTTGATCGTCGACGTGCCGCCCGTGGTGAGCGCGCGCACGAGCAGCGACAGGTCGCGGTGCAGGAACGCGCCCTTGCCGGGCACGGCGGCCATGCCGGCCATCTGCGCCAGGGTGCCCGCGAGCGGCGCGGCGCCGCCCGCTTCCAGCATCAGCACGCGCGCGCCGGCCCGCGCGAGTTCGCGCGCGACGCTGGCGCCGCCGGGGCCGGTGCCGGCCACGATGACGTCGACAGAAGGGGTTTCGAGAGACATTCGGCATTGTATCGTGCACGCCGGCTTTATTTGTACTATCATAAGTTACATGAGAACCGACAGCAAACTTTCCTCGATCCTGCACCTGCTGCTGCACATGGCCCACAGCGATCGTCCGCTCACGTCGGAAGCGCTGGCGGGCTTCCTGCACACGAACCCCGTGCTCGTGCGCCGCACGCTCGCGGGCCTGCGCGAACGCGGCTACGTGGCGTCGGAGAAGGGACACGGCGGCGGCTGGGTCGTGGCGGCCGACCTGCATGCGCTGACCCTGCGCGACGTGTACGAAGCGGTCGGGGCGCCGACCGTGTTCGCGATCGGCAACCGCGTGGAGCAGCCGGGCTGCCTCGTGGAGCAGGTCGTCAACCAGTCCGTCGCCGCCGCGCTCGCGGAGGCGGAAGCGCTGCTGCTCGCGCGCTTCGCGCAGGTCACGCTGGCGGAACTTTCGGAGCGCTTCAATGCGCACTATCCCAGCCAAGGAGGACACCATGCACACCCATCCGAATGAAGCCGGATTCGACGTCATCGTCGTGGGCGGCAGCTACGCCGGCCTGTCGGCGGCCATGCAACTCGCACGGGCGCGCCGGCGCGTGCTCGTCGTCGACGGCGGCCGGCGCCGCAACCGCTACGCCGACCGCTCGCACGGTTTTCTCACGCAGGACGGCGCGGATGCGGCGGGCATCGCCGCGCTCGGCCGCGCCCAGCTGCGCGCCTACCCCAACGTGGCTTGGGCGAACGACACGGCGGTGGCGGCCGGCGTCGCCGCCGACGGCTTCGACGTCATGCTGCCGGACGGCGGCGCCGTGCGGGGCCGCCGGCTCGTCCTCGCCACCGGCGTCGCCGACACCTTGCCGCCCGTGGACGGCCTGGACGAACGCTGGGGATCGACCGTGTTCCACTGCCCGTACTGCCATGGCTACGAACTGGACGGCGGCGCCATCGGCGTCCTTGCGACGGGCGAGGCGTCGCTGCACCAGGCGCTGCTGCTGCCCGACTGGGGACGCGTCACGCTGTTGCTGAACGGCGCGTTCGAACCGCAGGATGCCCAGGCGGCGGCGCTGGCCCGGCGCGGCGTGGCCGTCGAGCGCACGCCGGTCGCGCGCATCGAGGGCCGGACCGACGTGGTGCTGCGGGACGGGCGGCGGCTGCCGTTGGACGGACTGTTTGTTGCGACGCGCACGCACATCGCCAGTCCGCTGGCGCTGCAGCTGGGGTGCGCGCTGGAAACCGGTCCGATGGGGCACTATGTCGCGACCGACGCGCAGAAGGCGAGCAGTGTGCCGGGCGTGTTCTGTTGCGGCGACATGGCGCGGCCCGCGGGCAACGTGGCCCTCGCGGTGGCGGATGGCGCGCTGGCGGGCATCGCGGCGCACCGGTCGCTGATCCCCGAACTGTCCGTCGTGGCGTAGCGCGGGCCGCCGTATGCGTGTCGACCTCGTCACCGCTGCCCAGCACGAATCCCTGATCGACCTGCTATGCGAGCTGTACCGCTACTACAACGATGGGGCGGAGGTCGCGCGCGCCGACGTGCGCGACCATCTGCTGCGCAACCTGCTGGCGCCTGACTCGCCGCTGCGGCTCGTCGTGGCGCAGGACGCGTCGGGAACGGTGGTCGGGTTCGCGGCCGTCGCGCTGGTGTATTCGCTCGTCGACCCGACGCCCGCGCACCGCCGCCAGTGCATGATGAAGGAATTGTTCGTGCGCGCGGACAGCCGGGGCCGCGGCGTGGGCCGGGCCCTGATGGCGTGGGTCGCGCGCGATGCGGCCGAGCAGGGCTGCGGCCGCATCGACTGGCACGTGAAGGCGTCCAACGAGGCCGGCATCCGTTTCTATGCCGGCCTGGGGGCGCAGCGCGTCGAGGACCGGTTGAGTTACCGGCTCGCGTTGCGCCCGGCGGCGGGTCAGGACGTCATGCGGTTCCAGCCCGACCGCACGGCCGCCTTCATGCGCTCCCAGGTGGACGATCCGCTGCTGCCGTAGCGCGTATCCCAGTCGCTGCGCAGGTCGGTTTCCACGTCGTCCCAGCTGCGGCCCTGGTAGCGGGCATCGCGGCGCATGTCGTTGCCGTAGCGGTAGGCCGGCGCGTAATCGTCGTAGGTGCCGCCCTGGCTGGCGTAATTCGTCTGCCAGTCGTTGCGGTAGTACGTGTCGTCGTCGAGCGCGCTGCCCTGCAACTGTTCCACTTCCACTTCAGTGTGGCGCACCGTGTCCTTGACGTTTTGCTGGCGCTGGCTGACTTCCTTGCCGACGACGACTTCCTCCACGACGCGCGCGGATTTCTGCACGACGGCTTCCTCGGCCGTTTCGCGCAGTTCGATCGTCTTGTCCTTGAACGCGGCGACGTCGGCCGGGTTGATTGGCTGGTCGACCGGATGGCGCTCCACGCTGACGTGTTCCTCGCGCAGCGACACGGTCTCGTTCACGGGCGTCTCGACGATGCGCGAGAATACGCGCACGCCGCCCCGTTCGACCTCGCGCTTGCCGACCCGGACCTCTTCCTGCACGACCGGGATCGCGGCCTTGCCGGGCGTACGCTCGACGGCGGCCTCGCGCTGCAGCGAGTCGGACCGCAGTTCGCTGTCGGACAGGCTGCCCGACAGGTTGCCTGCCTGCGTGCCGGACTGCATCGACCCGGCGGCCAGCGTGGACGACGACTGCGGCTGGTAGGCGCTCGAGCCCAGCGAGGCGGCGTTGCCCGCCAGGTCGTGGCGCTCGTCGATGTCGATCGGGCCGAAGCGCTCGATGACGTCGGCCGCGCGTTCGACGTCCGGTTCCGACGTCGTGGTCAGGGTCAGCACGTGCTGGCCGCCCGAGACGTAACTGGAGTAACGCGTGGCGTGGTCGTCCTGGTCCGAACCGAACAGGTTCTCGAAGAAGTGCTTGATCGAGGCGCCGACGCCTTCCTCATGGACCGTGCCGGTGGTGGTGGTGGTCCCGGTCAGGGTGGTGTCCTGGCCGGTGAGGTCGGCGCTGGAGACGTAGACGTTGTCGCGGGTGAAGCCGGATGCCAGCAGCTCGTCCATCGCGTTCTGGGCGTCACTGCGGTTGTCGAAAACCGCTACGAGAGTATGTTGCATGATGGGTCCTCCGGTAAATGTCACGTTGATGATGCGTCGCCGTGCTCGTCGAAGCGCTCCACGCTGACCTGCTCGGACTTGAGCAGGACGGTCTCGGCGTGGTGTACATCGTGGCGGGTACGGGTGATGTGCAACTCCTCCTTGATGCGCAGCCGCCGTTCGACGACCAGCACTTCTTCGAGGATCGGCACCACGAGCGTATCCCCTTCGTAACGGGTGGCGGGCGCCTGGTCCAGCGGGACGATACGGTCCACCGGCACATGGCTGACCTGCACCTCGTCGCGCAGAAGACTTTCGTCGATCTGGCAGGGGTGTTCGACGACGGTCTTGTGGATGCGTACGCCGCGTCCGGTATCGACGATCCGTTTCTCGATCCACGCCTCTTCCTGGACAACGGGAACCCGCGTGAGCTCCTGCTTTTCCTGATTGAGTTGGGATGAGTCAACAGACACGGTGCGCCTCCGGGGTCACGACGTTGGAGCGACCAGATTACTCCAACAGCCGTGGTTCCCGCGCACCGTTGCCCCCCTACAATCGAGGCTGTAGGACGAGGCGTACGGCCGCGCTACGGCCTGCGCAGGCGCTCCAGCACGTCCACGGGCACGCGCAATGCGGTGCCGTGGCGCATGCGCCGCGCCGTCCCTTCGTCGGGGAAGTGCATCTGCGCCGTCACGTCTTCCCAGTGCACGAGATCGCGCGAACGCAGCGCGCCGTAGTGCTTCGTCATGTAGGCGTCGTAGTACACGATGACGTCGCGTTCGGCTACCTGCAGCGCGGTCGGTCCTTCGGTCCACAGGCCGGCGGGCGAGATGGGCGCGCCCAGCGGCTCGAACGGCCCCTGCGGGCCGGCGGCGCGCGCGAGCTGCAGGTATTTGCGCGGCGGGTGGCGCGTCTCGTCCTTCACGAGCAGCCAGTCGCCGCGGTCCGTGCGCAGGAACGTGGCGTCGATGACGGAAAAGCCCGGATCGTAGAACAGGCGCGTGGGCGTGAACGTGACGAAATCGCGTGTCGTCGTCGCGAAGATGCGGTGGTTGTACTTGATCGCGCCGGCGGCGTCGCCGGCCGCCTCGGATTGCGGGAATCGGCCCGGAATCGTGGACGACCAGAAGATCAGGTATTCGCCGCGCTTCCCGTCCCACGCGATCTCCGGCGCCCACGCGTTCAGGGTCGTCGGTTCGTGCGCCATCACGGGCAGTTCGCGCTGCGGCGACCAGTGGACGAGGTCCGGCGACGACGCGTAGCCGATGCCCGTCTCGTTCCAGCCGCTCGTCCACACCATGTGGTAGATCCCGTCCGGGCCGCGCACGATGCAGGGGTCGCGCATCAGCTTGGCCTTGCCGACTTCCGGCGCAACGTAGCTGCGGCCGCCGTTCAGCGCTTCCCAGCGGTAGCCGTCGGTGCTGCCGGCCAGGTGCAGGCCGTCCTGGCCGTTGTCGATGAAGTAGGCGAACACGTAGGCATCCTTGCCGGGCGCCGGCGCAATGCCCGCGCAGCCTGCCAGTGCGCCGAGGCCGAGGGTGGTCAGTACGGTGCGGCGCTTCATTGCGCCACCTCTTTGTGCGCCTCGTCGCCCAGCGGACGCTCGGCGGTATGGCGGGGACTCGGCGGCACGGCGAACGCCGCGACGGGGTCCGGATGCGCGGGATCGAACGCGAAGTCGTCGACGATGAAGTCGGCCGCCGGCACGTGCGCCTGGCGTAGGCCCAGCACGACGGCCTTCGCCAGCTCGTAGCTGCCGTAGCTGTCGTGGTGCGTGTTGTCCAGCCGGCCCGGCGCGGGTTCCGCGAACGCGGCCTTCGATCCTTCCGGGCCCAGCGCCTCGTAGAACGTCTTGCTCATCGTATTCAGGTCGATGAACGGCACGTTCAATTCCCGCGCGGACTGGCGCGCGGCCTCGGCGTAATCCTTCAGCGACGGGATCACGCGGCCGTCGGTATCGAAGCCACGCCGTTCCATCGACGACACGATCACGGGCAGGCCGCCGTGCGCGCGGACCGCGTCCACGTGCGCCTTGATCTCGGCCTTGTACGTCGTGAACGGGCCGCCCTTGCCGTCCCTGATCTGCTTCTGGTCGTTGTGGCCGAACTGCATGACGAGCGTGTCGCCCGGCTTCATGCCGCTCACGATCTTGTCGAGTCGCCGGCGCGCGAGCGAGTCGCGGTAGGTCTCGCCCGATTCGCCGTGGTTGGCGACGGCGATCCCGGCCTTGAAGAAGCGGGGCAGCATCTGGCCCCAGCTGTTGTACGGTTCCGCCGGCTGGTCGCAGACCGTCGAATCGCCCAGCAGGTACAACGTCGGCACGGCGGCCGGCGTGATGGCGATCGTGCGCACGGCCGGGTGCGCGCCGTTGATTTCGAGCGTGAGGCGCGGGTCCCAGTTCCACGCTTCCTCGACCGTTTCGCGCGGCGCCTTCAGGTTCACCGCGCCGCCCGTCGGGATCTGCGGCGTGCGCACGTTGACGGTGAACGTCTTCGTGACGGTCTCGCCCGGTCTGGTCGCCACGTTTTCCAGCATCAGGCGGCGCAGCTCGGATTTCACCGTCGTCGTGCCGGCGGCCCTGTCGTCGCCCAGCGTCACGGTGACCATGTAATTCCCTTCCGGGAGGTCGACGGAAAAATAATAGGGGTGCGCGCCGTCCGGCCGGTTGCCCGGCTCCAGGCCGTAGCCGCGCCCCGCGGTGTAGAGGGCGTCGGCGCCGACGGGCGTGAATCCGGCCGGCGCCTTGCCCGGGCCGAAGGCGAACTTCCAGTTGTCCGCGGCATGGGCGTTGGCCGCGCTGGCGAGTAACAGCAGGGCGCCGGCGGCGCCGCGAATCGATGGTGTCATGGTCTTCCTGAATGGTTCGGTTCAGCGCTCGAACGCGCCCAGGTCCGGCGCCTTGCCGCGGTAGGGCAGGCCCACGTCGACGCCGCGGTCGATGACGGCGCTGGCGGCGGACGGGTGGAACATGGGTACATCCGGCAGGCTGCCGTCCGGCTTGCGCGGCGCGTCCCAGCCGGTGGGCGCCACGCTGTCGAAGTCGGACGGCTTCAACGGGAGCTGCAGATCCCAGGAGTTGGCCGCGCTGTCCGCGCCTTCCACCTTCAGCGCCGCACCCGCCGGGTAGGCGAGGTTGTTGCGCAGGGTGCCCAGGTAGACGGGGCCGCCGTCCGGGGCCACGCCGAGCATATTGTAATCGATAACATTTCCGAAAGCGGTGTTGCCGATGAAGTCCAGCGCGACCGGATGATGGTTCGCATAAAAGCCGGATACCTTGTTGTCGAAGGCGACGGAAAAGCGCACGACGTGTTTCACGCCGTCAGGCACGTACTTGCCGCTGTAGCCGCCCGCCTTGATGCCGTTGCCGTTGCCCGCCGCGAGCGGCGTGTGCGTGCCCGGCAGGTAGCCGTGCTGCCATGCCCACGAGTATTCGATGGTCACCGGCGAGTAAGCGTTGATCAGGTCGAAGCCGTCGTCCGTGTTCGCCCACGCGCGGCAGCCGCGGAACACGTTGCCCGGATGGCCCGCGCTCACGTGGGCGCCGAAGCCGTCCGCGCTCTGGCCCGCGCCGTTCGACGTGTACGGGTCGTAGTTGTGATGCGAATCGCTGTTCAGCACGAGGTTCCAGCCGCCGTCCTTGATGAACAGGCCCGGCCCCATGTTGTGGTGCAGGTCGAGCTGCTCGAACACGTCGTGGTTCGCATTGACCCAGACGCCCCACGATTCGTGGTTCAGGCGGTTGTCTGGCTGCTGCGGCGCGCCCGTGATTTCCAGGCCTTTCAGGTGGATCCAGTCGGCGAGGACCTCGATGCCCTTGACGCGGCAATCGTCCTTCATGCCCGCGAAGTCGAACACAGGCGTCTCGCCCGGATACGCCCAGTAGCGGATCGGCTGGCCTTCGGCGCCGCTCTTGTCGAGGACGATGCCGGACACGGTCGCGCGGCGCGACGCGCACGCCGTCGTCGCCTTCGTGTAGACGTAGCGGCCGCCGCGGAAATACACCGTGTCGCCCGGCCGCGCGGCGGCTTGCGCATGGGCGAAGGTTTGCCACGGCGCGGCCAGCGTGCCGGCGGCGGTGTCGTTGCCCGCCGGGGCCACGTACCAGGTCGCGGCGGATGCCGGCGCGGCGGCCAGGGCCGCGGCGATGGCGAGGATGCGATGCATGATGGTCTCCTAGGTGCGGGGCAGCGCGGCGCCGATCAGCGCCAGGTTCTGGATGGCGGCGAGGCCCCACTGCGCCGTCTCGTTCGTGCTGACCCACGGGACTTCGTCGATGGGGCGCAGCACGTCCGGCCCGGCCACATGCGCCGTGCGGAACGGCCGCGCCTTGCCTTCGCCCGCGAATTCCTGCCACGCGCGCCGGGCCAGCCTGGAGTCGTTGCGCTTCCAGGCCGCGTACGCGGTCAAGCGCGAATGCCCGACGTACAGCGCATGCGTGGCGCCGTGCGGCGCGCCCAGGCGGCGGCGCTGCTCCTCGACCGGCGCGTTGAACAGTTCGCAGTACTCGAGCCACGCCCGCTCGAAGGCCGCATCGCCCGTCAGGCGTATCAGCTCGTCGAAGATCTCCACGGCGCCGAACACGGCGTTCAGGTGCAGCGCCTTCACGCCGTTGCCGATCATGTTGTGCAGCCGGCCCGTGTCCGGCTCGTAGCCCATGCGGTCGCCGTTGAAGAAGCCGTGCGGCATGGCGGCGATGTCGCGCATGCCCGTGGTGATCTTGTCGCGGTAACGCGCGCTGCCGCTGCGCTCCCATTCGGTGAGCCAGTTGGCGGCGAGCGACGCCCAGTCCGTCCCGAAGCTGATCCGCGCCGGATACGGCCCCTTGGGCGGCTGGTTCGCCAGCTTGCGCACGGGATCGACTTCGTCCAGCCTGCGGTCCGCGTCCAGCACCTCGCGCATGATGTCGCCGATGCGCTCGTCGCCCGTCAGGTAGTAATAGAAGCGCCGGTAGACGGCGGTGCTGATGCGCACCTGCTTGGCGCTGCAGCCCCAGTGCTGCACGTTGTGGCGTGAGCCGAGGCCGGCGAAGTGGCCGAGGTGGTATGTATCGACCTCGCTCGTGTGCCGCACCATCGCCTCGCCCATGCGGAAGATGTCGGCGCGGCCCGTGCGCAGGAACGAATACCACAGCCACAGGTCGGGCGACAGTTCCGAATTGTCCCAGGCGAAGCCGCCCACGTCGTAGCGCCAGTCGTGGCGGTCGGCGTCATAGGTGTGGCGGATGTCGCCGTAGTCCCAGAACCCGTACCAGCGGCGCTGCTCGACCTCCTTGCGGTAGAAATCGAAGCGCGCGTCGAGCTGGCTCTCGATGGCCGCGCGCGCCGGCGTGCTGCGGTCCGGCAGCGACCACAGGTTGCCGAAGACTTGCGTCGCCAGGATGTGCGCGGGCGCGGGCGCCAGCTGCGGCGGCGTCTGCACCGCCTGCGCGATCTCGACCAGGCGCGCGCGCGGCGGCGTGGCCTCGAACGCCCACAGCGTGATCTCGCTGCTGCGCGCGACACCGACCGGCGTGCCGTAGCCTTTCTCGTAATCCTCGTACGTGATCTCCAGGCCCTGCAGCTCTTCGGCATGCGTGTCCATGCCCATGCCGTCGTGGTAGAAGCGCAGGTCCATCGCCGGCGCGTCCGGGGACCACATCCAGACGGTGGCGCGCGCCGTGTCCGTGTGCGCGTCGCGGATGTCCAGTTGCGTCGGGTGGCGCTGCCAGAAGTCGCGCAGGCCGAACGCGACGCCGCCCGTGACGCCGCCCACGTACCCGCAGCCGGGCGCGCGCCGGCCCCAGGCCGCATCGACCCAGCCGCAGCCGGCCTTGGTGCGCTTGCGGATGCGGAAGCTGTCGGCCGACAGCTGCGACAGCGAGACGTCGCCCCACGCCGGCACGAGGGGCAACAGCGGCCGCACCTTGTCGGCCACGGGCGGGCAGCGCTCGCCCGCGAGCTGCGCGCGGCGCACGTCGGCGCCCGGGTCGCGCCGCAGACCGGTGAGATTGCGCACGCCTTCCGCCCACAGGCCGCCGTCCTCGCCCCCGAAGCGCACGTGGCGGTCGTGCAGCTCGTCGCGCAGCGGCACGTCGAACGCGAGGCCGATGCCGCGCACGAAATCCCGGTGCTCGTCGCCGTCGAACACGAAGGTGTGCATGATGCGGACGGATTCGGCGCCCGCGTACAGGTACAGGCGCACGCTGAACGGCAGCCAGGCGCGGTCCCCGCCGCGATGCCGTCCCTCGATCTTCAGCACGCTGCGCACCGGGCCTTCCTGCTCCAGCGTCACTTTCTCGACGTCGCTCCGGAATTCGGTGCGGCGCATACTGCCTTCGGGCTGGTCGTCGCACAGCGCGACGAGCCGGACGTTGCGCGCGATGTCGCGGCCGCCGCGGCGGATGGCCGTCACGAGCACCGGGCCCCGTGCCGGGACCGCGCAGTCGACGACGCCGGTGCCGGCGACGAATCCGTCGGGTGTGCGCCGCACGGTGACGGCGTGGTTCGCGCGTGCGCGCGGCGTGCCCGGGCGCACGCGCAGGGCGGCGTCGGGACGGGCGCCGGCGCCGAGCGCATGGGCCGTCCATTTCAGCGAACCGTCCGGCCAGACCGCGAGCGGCCAGCTTTGCGCGGGCACTTCGCCGGCGGCGCCGTCGATGACGAACGCCTGCTCCTTGCGGACCGCGCCGCGCGGCCACGGCACGCCGAACGTGGCGCCGGCGATGAACGATGGCGCGCCTTCCAGCCACGCCAGCGCCGCCCCGTCGGGCGTCGTGGGCGCAGTGGCGGCGGCTGCGCGCCCCGCGCCGCCCAGCGGCAGCGCGGCGGCCAGCGTCGTGGCCCGGAAAAAGTCGCGCCGGTCCATCAGCGCGCCGACAGGCTGACGCGCACGGGGGCGGCCACGCGCGCCGCTTCGTCGGTCACGGTGCGCTGCCACTGCTCGCGCGACGTGATCTCGCCGGCGCGCGTCCACGCGGCGCCCACGTAGTAGCGCAGCGGCTGGCCGGACGTGGCCGGCGCCAGCATGAACGCGTTGCGCGCATCGGCGCCGAATGCGGGATTGCCGGCGGACGGCACGATCACGGCCACGCCGAAGTCGCCGCTCCTCTTCTGCGCGACCCATTGGATGAGCGCTTTCGCTTTCGCGTCTTCCGTGATCGCGGACCTGGCGTCCTCGCCCTTGTCGGCCGGCTCCCTGTTCAGGCCCACGGCCACCTGCAGCGTGCGACCGCCGGCGAAGGTGAACGTGCTGTCGATGCGGTCGAAGTAACGGCCCGCGTCCACGGTGAAGCTCTTCACCTCGGCGACCTGCGTGCCGGCCGCGTCCCAGCCGTCGTAGGTGAGCTCGAAGATGGCGCGCACGGGGCCGTTGGCGAGGACCTTCCAGTGCGTGAAGTTGATGCCTGAGACCAGCTTGCCGCCGGCCCAGATGCCCGTGCCGCCGGCGCCCAGCGTCGTGCCGACGTTGTACATGTCGATGCCTTCGCCCTCGTCGTGGTGGTAGTGGTCGTGGCCGATGTTGTACCAGCGGTCGACGATCGGGTAGGGCACGCGCTTGAACCAGATATCGAGGCCGCTCGTCTTCAGCACTTCCTTGTCCGAGCCCGCCGGCGCGGGGGCGGCCAGGGCGGGGCCGTAGGTGCGGTGCGCGAGCTTGTCGTTTTCCCACGCGAAGTCGTCCAGACGTTCAGGCACGATCCGGGCCCACACTTTGGTCGGGAACGGGGGCACGACGGCGTCGCTCTTTTCGACCGTGAACGTGGCGCTCTTCTCGCCGGGCGCGAAATCGTGCTGGAACAGCAGTTCGCCGTAGGCCACGCCGTTCTTCTGCGGGTCCTTGGCTTCCGGCGCCACGTTCGTGACCTGGTGCGGCAGCACGCGGCCGGCCGCGTCCTTCACGACGATGTGCTGGATGCCGGCGTGCGGCAGCGCGTCGTTGACGCTCTTCCACGCCACGGCGATGGTTTCCGCCGGCCGCGCGATGGCCAGATCGTTGGTCACGGTGACGGTCAAACGGTCAGCGGCGTGGGCGGTGGTGGCGAGGGCGGCGAGGGCGGCGAGGGCGAGCAGCGACAGTGAAGGTTTCATCGTTCGGGCGGCGTAGGGGGTCGAGGGAATATGCCCGTCGAGTATCGATTCGGCGCATCCCGGGTGTCAACTTACGGCCAGTCGCGCTCACCATTTAATCAGCGCGTTGAGCGATGGTCTTTACGCCCATGACCCGCAAAGCCAGTCTTTTGGCTCGCAGGGACAAGGCGCCGGCCGATGGAATGCGCGGGGTTTCATTTACTCTAATGGTGCTTGACGTTCATGCAACGTGGACGGGGGCAGAGGAGACATTACAAAGGTCGGAAAGACCGGAAGGGCAAACATGAGAGACAAGTACAAGCTCGTAGGGCCGATCTACGACTGGCTCAGTGCGTTCTACAGCGGCAAATCCATCCACCGCTGCAAGGTCGCGATGCTGGACAGGCTGCGTCCCGGCGACAAGGTGCTGTTCGCCGGCGTCGGCCACGGCCGCGACGCGGTGCACGCCGCGCGGCTCGGCGCGGAGGTCACGGTGGTCGACCTGTCGGCCACGATGCTGAAGAAATTCCAGGTCAATTGCGAACGCGAAGGCGTCGACGTGCGCGTCCGCCAGGTGCACAGCGACATCATGCTGGTCGAGGAATTCGAACAGTACGACATGGTCGTCGCGAACTTCTTCCTGAACGTGTTCGACCAGGAGATGATGCTGCGCGTGCTCGCGCACCTGATCCGCCTGGGCCGCCCGGGCGCCCACATCGTCGTCGGCGATTTCTCGTTCCCCACCGGGAACGTGTTCAGCCGCGTCTTCAAGACCCTGTACTGGTATGGCGCCGTCGGCTTCTTCTGGCTATTCGCCGGAAACGCCTTCCACAACATCTACAACTATCCGGAGTGGATGAGGAAGTTCGGCCTGCAGGTCAGCGAACAGAAGCACTACAAGCTGCTGCTGCTCGACTGCTATTGGTCCGTCCTTGGCCAGAAACCGGCCTGAGACCAATGCCGTCGCTCCCGCGGAGGCGGGAGCGCCCGAGTCCAATGCCGTCGCTCCCGCGGAGGCGGGAGCCCAAGTTTGATTGGCCCGTTACTTGGGCCCCTGCCTTCGCAGGGGCGACGGCCATGCATGCCCATCGAATCCAACCGGAGCCCCCATGAGCCAACATGCTGTCGCGCTGGAACGGCGCATCGCCGCCGACCTGTCCCACCACGATACGGCCGGGCGCGCCGCCGTCCTGCGGCAATACGGCGGCCACGCGCTGTCGTTCTGCACCATGCAGCCGGGGATGTCGTATTTCGAAGTGCCCGGCGTCGGCTACATCGCCTTCGCGAAGTACTGGGGCATGCGCTTCGCGCTGGGCGAGCCGGTGTGCCCGCCGCATCTGCGCGACGCGATGCTCACCGCCTTCGTCGACCGCTATCCCGACGCCGTCTTCGTCCAGGTGGGCAAGGGCGTCGTCGACCACCTGCACGCGCGCCACGGCTACTACGGCACGCAGTTCGGCAGCGAGTCGCGGCTCGATCTCGACGGCTGGTCGCTGCGCGGCGCGCGCAAGCAGGTCATCCGTACGGCGATCAACGCGGCGCGCCAGGACGGCATCGAGATCCGCGAAGGCGGCTTCGACCACGACGTCCGCCGGATCTCGGAAGCATGGATCCGCACGCGGCGCTGCAAGAACAACGAGATCCGCTTCCTGATCCGGCCGATGATCGTCGACTTCCGCGAAGGCACGCGCTATTTCTATGCGTACCGCGACGGCGAGGCCGTCGGCTTCGTGTTCTTCGATCCGCTGTACCGCGACGGCAGGCTGGCGGGCTATGTGCCGAACATCTCGCGCTCGTCCGCCAACTTCCGCCAGGGCCTGTGGTACGCGCTGATGGCGCATGCGATCGCGCGCTTCCAGGAAGAAGGCGTGCCGTGCGTCGACCTGGGCCTGACGCCGCTCCTGCTGTCCGATCAAATCGAGCCGCAGGAATCGCGGCTGCTGCGCGCGACGCTGTCCGTGATCCGCGAGCGGATGGACTTCCTCTACAACTTCAAGGGGCTGGAATTCGCCAAGTCGCGCTTCCAGGGGCAGGTCGACAAGACGTATTGCTGCCACCGGAACGCCCTGCCGGCCCTCGCCATGACGGCCATGTTCCGCCTGACGCGGATCATCTAGGCCAAGGAGACACCATGACGACCACCATCATCGACCAGGCCTGCGGGCTGCCCGACGTGCGCGACGCCTTCGCCGGCAAGCGCATCCTGCTCACCGGCGCGACGGGCTTCGTCGCCAAGGTCCTGCTGGAAAAGCTGATCCGCACCGTGCCCGACCTCGGGCGCATCGTGCTGCTCATCCGCGCCGGCGGCAACGGCGACGCCCGCGCGCGCTTCGAGCGCGAGGTCGCGGCATCGTCCGTGTTCGACCACCTGCGCGCCGTGCGTCCGGCCTGGCTGGAGCGCTTCCTGGCCGAGCGCGTGGAATGTGTGACGGGGGAGATCACGGCGCCGGACTTCGGCCTGGCACCCGCGCGCTTCGCCGAACTGGCGCGCGAGGTGGACATGGTCGTGAACGCGGCGGCCAGCGTCGACTTCCGCGAGCCGCTCGACGAAGCGCTGGCCATCAACACGCTGAGCCTGCGCCACGTGACGGCGTTCGCGCGCGTGGCGGACGCGCCGCTCGTGCACGTGTCGACGTGCTATGTGAACGGCTACAACCGCGGCGAGATGCGCGAAGAGATCGTGGCCCCGGCCGGGGCGGCGCGCGACGCCATCCCGCGCCATCGCGACGGCTGGTACGACGTCGACGCGCTGGTCGGATCGCTGCAGCGCAAGATCGACCGGGTGCGCGCGAAGGCCGGCGGCGCCGATCCGGAAGGGCTGCGCCGGCGCCTGACGGACCTCGGCATCGCGCAGGCGCAGCGCCACGGCTGGAACGACACCTACACGTTCACCAAGTGGCTCGGCGAGCAGGTCGCGCTGCGCGCCATGCACGGGCGCACCCTGGCGATCGTGCGGCCGTCCATCATCGAAAGCACGCTGCGCGAGCCGGCGCCGGGCTGGATCGAGGGCGTCAAGGTGGCGGACGCCGTCATCCTCGCGTACGCGCGCGGCAAGACGAGCTTCTTCCCCGCGCGGCGCGAAGGCATCATCGACGTCGTCCCCGTCGACCTCGTCGCCAACGCCATCGTGCTGGCCGGCGCGGAGGCGCTCTCCAGCAGCCCCGGCCGGCGCATCTACCAGTGCTGCAGCGGCTCGACGAACCCGCTCGCGCTGGGTGAGCTGATCCGGCTGCTGCAGACGGAATCGAAGCGCAACTGGCGCAAGTACGACCGCCTGTTCCACGCCGAGCCGAAGCAAGATTTCCGCACGGTCGGGGAGGGCACGTTCCGCTTCGCGATGGGCGCGTTCGCCATCGGCGCGGCCGCATGGAACAGCCTGCGCCGGCTGGCCGGGGCGCCGGCCGCCACGCGCGCGCTGGAAAAGCTGCGCACCACGCGGATGCTGGCGCTCACGTTCGCCTTCTACGCCCACCCGCGCTACCGCTTCCACAACGCCGACCTGCTGGCGCTGGCGGCACGCTTCGGCGAGGAGGCGCGGCGGCTGTATCCGGTGGATGCGCGCCTCGTCGACTGGGAGGACTACCTGTGCCGCATCCACATGGCGGGATTGAACCGCTACGCGCTGCGACGGCGCGACGCGGCGCCGGAGCAGCCGGTGGAGACCGCCACGGCGGACGGGACCGCGGAAACGCTGGCGGCCCCGGCGTCGCACTGACAGCGGTGCGCGTGCCGGGTACGCCCCGGCGGGCGGCCCGGTCGGTAAAGTTAATGTGCAACTAACCGACATGTGGCGCGACACCCAAAAAACCCGCCTCCAGCGCCGCGGAGGCGGCCGAAAACCATGCAAAGCAAATATGCGCGCCATACCGCATTACTGCGCTATGATGTTTTCCCACTAGACGCACTGCACAAGCGTGCCCGGCCGGTTCTGTGGAGGAGCCCGTGAATCTTTCGCCTTTACCCCTGGCGGTATTCGTCGTCGATGCGGCAGGGGCCATCACGAGCTGGAACCGCGCCTGCGAAAAGCTGGCGGGTTATGGCGCATCCGATATCCGCAACGGCAGCCTCGACAAGATCATCGCCTTCGACGACGCGGCCGCCGTCACGAGCGTGCGGGAACGCGTCAACGCCGACTCGACCGGCGAGCTGATCTGCGCGGACGGGCACCGGGTGCCCGTGCGGGTGACGGTGGCGCCGCAATCGCTCGATCCCGACCAGCCCGGCAGCTACAGTGTGATCGTCGTGCCGCGTTCCGGGCTCGCGCCCACCCGCTATGCGCTGATCCAGGATCTGCCGATCGCCGACATCATCGAGGAATTGCCGTGCGTGTTCTACGTCATCGACCAGAGCGGACACCTGCTGTTGTGGAACCACCAGCTGGAAGAGGCGCTCGAGATGGCGAGCGAGGAGTTGCCGACGTATAACGTGAAGAATTTCTTCGACCGGCGCGACGAGGGCGCGATCGTGCAGAAGATCCTGGACGCGTTCGATCACGGTTCGTCGTCGCACGAGGCGGAGCTGCTGGGCCGGCAGGGCAAGCGCACGTCGTTCCTGTTCCACTGCGCCCGCGCGAGCCTCGGCAGCCTTCCGGTCGTGTTCGGCACCGGCCTGGACATCACCGCGCGCAAGGAAGCCGAGCGCGGCCTGCGCGTGCGCGAGCGGGCCATGTATGCGAGCGTGAACGCGATCGTGATCACATGCTGCGCGGACGGGGCCGACAACGTGATCGAGTACGTGAACCCCGCGTTCGAACAAATCACGGGCTATACGCTGGCCGAGGTGAAGGGCCGCAATCCGCGCTTCATGCGCGTCGACGACAGCGACCTGCACGAGCAGCAGCGCATCCACGACGCGGTGTCGTGCCGCCAGAGCGTGCGCGCCGTCCTGCGCAACCGGCGCAAGAATGGCGAGATCTTCTGGAACGACCTGCGCATCGACCCGGTGGCGAGCCTGGACGGCGACGTGACGCATTTCGTCGGCGTCATCAACGACATCACCGAGGCCAGGCATTACGAGCGCCGGCTGCAGCATCTTGCCCATCATGACGCGCTGACCGGGCTGGCCAACCGCACGCTGCTGCTGGAGCGCCTGAAGGCCGCGATCGACGCGGCGGCCGGTCACCGCCGGCAGGGCGCGCTCGCCTTCCTCGATCTCGACAACTTCAAGCACATCAACGACACGTTCGGCCACGACGCGGGTGACGCCGTCCTGCGCGAGATCGCGGCCCGCCTGCGCGACAGCATGCGCGAGGAAGACACGGTGGCGCGCCTGGGCGGCGACGAATTCGTGCTCGTGCTCGGCGAGCAGCCCGACGTGACCCAGCTGGCCTCCCTCGTCGAGCGGATCCGCCAGCGCGTGTCGGCGCCCATCGTCGTGGAAGGCAAGGAGATCCTGCCGGGCACGAGCATCGGCGTCAGCCTGTTCCCGCAGGACGGCAGGACGGTCGACCTGGTCATGCGCGCGGCCGACGCCGCCATGTACCATGCCAAGACGCTGGGCCGCAACAACGTGCAGTTCTATTCGGAGGAACTGAACCAGGTCGTGCACCAGCACCTGCTGCTGGAAGCGAACCTGAGCCGCGCGATCCGCAATCGCGAAATGGTGCTCGGCTACCAGCCCAAGGTCGACCTGCGCACCGGGAAAGTCGTGGGCGCCGAGGCGCTCGTGCGCTGGCAGCACCCGGTCGACGGCATCATTTCGCCCGACGTGTTCATTCCCGTGGCCGAGCAGACGGGCCTGATCGTGCCGCTGGGCGACTGGGTGCTCGACGAAGCCTGCGCCACCCTGCGCACGCTGGGCGCGGTGGGCGTCGAGGATTTCGTCATCGCGGTGAACCTGTCCGCGCGCCAGCTGCGCCAGCGCCGCTTCGTGGGCCGGCTGGCCGAGACGCTGGCCCGGCACGGCGTCCCCGCGCACCGGCTGGAACTGGAGGTGACGGAGAGCCAGCTGATGGACCATCCGGACGAAGCGCGCGAGGTGCTGGCGCAACTGAAGCTGCTCGGCGTGCGCCTGTCGATCGACGATTTCGGGACCGGGTATTCGAGCCTCAGCCACCTGCAGAAATTCCCCGTCGACTGCATCAAGATCGACCGCTCGTTCCTCGGCGGGATCACGGATCCGCACGACGGCCACGAGATCATCGCGCGCGCCATCATCGCCCTGGGCCACAACCTCAAGCTGCAGGTGATCGCGGAAGGCGTGGAGACGCACGAGCAGCTGCAGTTCCTGCGCGACCACGACTGCGACCAGATGCAGGGCTATTATTTCAGCCCGGCCCTGGCGCAGGACGGGCTGCACGACATGCTGCGGCGCGACACGCGTCTGATGATGTAGCCGCCGATGGTTCCGATCCAGGACATCCTGCACCGCATCGCCTGGGATCCGGCGTTCGGCGCGGGCGGTTTCGTCATCGGCTACCGCGACCGCGTGCGCGGCCGCACGGTGCGCATCCCGTTCGAGCGCATTGTGTTGGGGGAGGGGCGCGGATTCTCGTTCGACGTCATCGGCGCGGACGGTGTCGCGCGCATGATCCCGTACCACCGGGTGCGCGAAGTGTTGCGCGACGGGCAGATCGTCTGGCGCCGCGAGGTCGGCGGGGAGGACAGGATCGATGACGACGAACGTTGACGCCGTGCGCGCGGACGTGCGGCGGCTGCTGCTGGCCACGCTGGCCATCCTGCTCGTGCCGGCCGTGGCGATGCAGTTCACGGACGAGGTGAACTGGGGCCCCGGCGACTTCCTCGCCGGCGGCGCCCTGCTGGCGGGGGTGGGCCTCGTCTATGTGCTGGCGGCGCGCCGCGTCGTGAGCCGGCCGCGGCGCTTCCTGCTCGGCGCCGTGCTTGCGCTCGGGCTTCTGCTCGCGTGGGCCGAACTGGCCGTCGGCATCTTCCACTGAGCCGGCCGGCCGCTCACGCGTATTCGCGCACGTGCAAGACCGCGTACGTGTGGCGCCCGGCTTCCTTGGCCGCGTACAGCGCGCGGTCGGCCGTTTCCATCAATGCGCGCGGGTCGATGCTGCCGCCGGACGCGAGGCCGATGCCGATCGTCGTGCCGACGTTAAGCGTGCGGCCGGCCAGCACGAACGGCTCCGCGACGGCGTCCAGGATCTTGCGCGCGACGCGTTCCACGTCGGACTCGCAGCGCACGTCGTGCAGCAGCACCGTGAATTCGTCGCCGGCGAGGCGCGCGACCAGGTCGGTCGAACGCATGCCGGCGCGCAGCCGGCGCGCGAATTCCACGAGCACGTCGTCGCCGGTCGCGTGGCCGTAGCGGTCGTTGATCTGCTTGAAGAAGTCGATGTCCAGGTACAGCAGCGCGCAATCGCGGTCGCCCTGGCGCGAGCGGTTGGCCGCGCCTTCGAGCGCCTGCTCGAAGCGGCGCCGGTTCGGCAGCTGCGTGAGCGGGTCCGTGTGGGCCAGCGCATGCAGGCTGCGCTCGTGCATGCGCGAGGCCGTGGCGTCCGTCGTCAGGATGTACACGCCGACCACGCGGCCGTCGCGCAGTTGCGGCAGGAACGTCGAGTGGGCGATGCGCGTGTGGTTCTTGCGCACGATCTCGTGTTCGCACTGCGCCGCGTTGCCGAGCCACGCCTGCTCCAGCGCCTTGGCCTGCGGTGCGTAAAAGGCCGGGCCGAACGCCTCCTCGACGGTGAGACCGAGGATTTTTTCCGGTTGCACGCCCAGCCACGACGCGTGCACGGCGTTGGCGAAGGCGTAGCGGCGGTCCGCGTCGAGGTGGGCGATCAGCACCGGCACGTTGTCGGTAATGGTACGCAGGCGCTCCTCGCTCTCGGCCTGGCGCAGTTCGGAGAGCTTGCGGGCGGTCATGTCGAACGCCATCGCGTAATAGCCGTCCGGCGTGCCGTCCAGCGCGCGCTGGGGAACGAAGGCGCACTGGTAGTGCAGCTGGCGGCCGTTCACCTCGATGACGTCCTCGAACGTGGTGCGCTCGCCCGCGTGGACGCGGCGCAAGTGCGGTTCGAGCTTCGCGTATTCCGGTGCCGAATAGGCGTCGCGCACGTCGTGGCCGATCAGGGCCTCGGCCGTCTTGCCGTAGAACTGGATCGCGCGGCCGTTCAGGAACACGAACTTGCCGGCCGCGTTGACCTTGCCGATCAGCGCCGGCAGGTTTTCCGTGACGGCGCGCAGCCGCCGTTCGCTCGCTTCCAGCTGCTCGCGCGCCGTGTTGCGTTCCGTGATGTCGGTCATCGCCACGACGGCGCCCAGCCGCCGGCCGTTGGCGCTCTTCAGCGGACGCCCGCTGGCCAGCAGGGTGACGGCCGGACGGCCCGGCGGCGCAATGGCCATCGCCTGCTCGCGCACCGCTTCGCCGCGCAGGACGCGCGCCAGCGGCACTTCGTCCGGTGCGAGCGGCGTGTGGCCGTCCGCCTCGTACAAGGCGTAGTGCCTGGACCAGTCGGCCGTCTTGACGCAGGCGCGGTCCAGGCCGTGCAGCATCCGGGCCTTCTTGTTGAATAGCGTGAGGTTGCCGTCGGCGTCGCAGGCGACGACGGCGACGTCGATCGATTCCAGCACGGCGTCCAGCAATTCCTGTTTTTCCTCGAGCTGCTGGCGCGTCCGGTTGCGCTCCGAGACGTCGTCGATGAACGCGCCGATGCAGCGCCCGCCCTGCCATTCGTAGGCGCCGACTTTCATCTCGACGGTGATGCGGCGGCCGTTCGCCGTCAGCGCCGGCAGCTCGACCTGGTTGTCGACGATCGTGCTGAATCCCGTCTGCGTGAAGCGGCGCATGCCGGCGGTGTGCGCGGCGCGCAGTTCTTCCGGCACGATCAGTTCCGCCAGCGGGCGGCCGACGGCGTCGGCCCGGCTCCAGCCGAAGATCCGCTCCGCGGCCGGGTTCCATTCCGTGATGCGTCCCTCGGGATCCGCGCCGACGAAGGCGCTGTAGGACGTCGCGACGATCGTCCGGTTCCAGCTTTCCGCGTCGCGCAGCGACGTCTCGGCGGCCTTGCGCTGGGCGATTTCCGTGGAGAGTTCCGCCAGGTGCGCTTCCAGTTCGGCCGTGCGCTGGGCGAACCGCTGCTCGAGTTCCGCGTTGAGCGACTTCAGGGCCTGCTCGGCCATCACGCGCGCCGTCGTGACGCGCGCCTGGTTCAGTTCCACCTCGACGAGGTCGGCGAGGTCGCGCAGGCACTGGCGCTGCCGCTCGTCGAAATGGCGCGGGTTGCGGTCGATGATGCACAGCGTGCCCACCGCCTGGCCATCGCAGAAGACCGGCTGGCCGGCATAAAAGCGGATATGCGGCGCGCCCGTGACGAGGGGATTCCCGGCGAAACGTGGATCGGCGGCCGCATCCTCGACGACGACCATCTCGCGCTGCGTCACGGCATGGCGGCAAAAGGCGATGTCGCGGGGCGTCTGTTCGACGTCCAGGCCGCAGCGCGACTTGAACCACTGGCGCTTGTCGTCGACCAGCGAGATCAATGCGATCGGCACGCCGAACGTCATCGCGGCCAGCCGCGTGTAGCGGTCGAAGCACGCCTCCGGCCCGGTATCGAGCAGGTCGAGGGCGGTCAGTGCCGCGAGGCGAGAAGTTTCGGAAATCGTCTTGGTCATCAGCATGTGCCGTTCCTGGTGGGGCGAACGGCGGCGAGGCGGGGGCCGCATGGGTGGACCGGGCCGGGGATGCGGGCGAGTGTCCGAAAGGAATAGTAACACTATATTCCTCACAGAAAGTTTCACTTTTGTGGAATGTGGCGCGGTCACGACGTTGCAGTTCACATATTGCGCGTGTGATGGTCATAGTAAAATGGTGGCCCGCGTTCACTTCCTGGAAAAGGACGTTTCACCCATGGCGCCGATCGATCTCACCGCGTATGACCTCGCTGAACTGAAGGGTTTGCTGTTCGATATCGAGCAGGAGATCAGGCGCCGCGCGCACGACGAACGCGAGCGGGCGCGCGAGCGCATCCACGCGCTCGCGGCCGACGCCGGTATTCCGCTCGATGCGCTCGTCGGGAAGGCGGCGCCGCGCTACCGCAACCCGGCCGACAGCGGCCAGACCTGGACGGGGCGGGGACGCCAGCCGCGCTGGATCGCGGAGGCGCTGGCCAGCGGGCGGTCGCTGGACGAGTTCAAGATTTGAGCATCGGCGACGTGTAGGCGGGATCGTGCGCGAACGGGAGCGGCCGCCCGTCGCGCAGGGCGGCCAGCACCGCCGCGAAGTCGGTCCGGCACCTGAATCCCAGCTCACGCCCGATCGCGGCGGCGTCGTAGACCCGGCCGATGGTGGCCGGCAGCGTCCAGCCGCGGGCCGCGTACAGCGCCGCCGCGTCGGGGAAGTAGCGCGCGATCACCGCCGGGGCATCGGTCCTGAGCTTGGCCGCGTCGCGGCGGTCGAAGGGCGTCGGCGCGGACACGATGTACAGGCCGAAGCCGATGGCGGGCGCCCGCTCCAGCGCGGCGAGATGCGCCAGCGCGCAATCCTCGACGCTCAAGCGCCGGTGCAGGAACTCGTTCGCCTTCATGTTCTCGCCGGGGAGCAGGTCGTGCGTGTCGTCATCCTCGGGGAAAAAGCGCGCCGTGCGCAGGACGACCACGGGCAGGCCGTGCTCCGCGTGGAACAGCCGCGCCAGTTCCTCGGCCGCGCGCTTCGTCACGCCATAGATGTTGCGCGGCTGGAGCGGTCCGCTCGTCTCGTCCAGCCAGACGGCGGCGGGCGCCGTCTCGGCGCGGATCGCCGCCGTGATCATCAGCGACGTGGTCGACGTGAACACGAACCGGCTCGCGCCATGGGCCACGGCCGCTTCCAGCAGGTTGAGCGTCCCGGTCACGTTCACGTCGACGAACGCCTGGCGCGGGTAGCGGGCGATGTCCGGCTTGTGCAGCGCGGCCGCGTGGACCACGGCGTCAAAGCGGTGTGCGGCGAACAGGCGCCGGACCAGCGGCGCGTCGGCGACGCTGCCCACCACGTCCGTGTGCGGGCCGGGCGCCACGTCGAGGCCGAGCGGTTCGTGGCCGGCCCGTCGCAGCAGCGGAGAGAGAAAGCGGCCGAGCCAGCCGGAGGAGCCGGTCAGGAGGATGCGCATGTCGATTTTCCGGGGTGTCGTTCGTCGTGGGGATGCAGGCCCGTTTTCCAACCTACATTATGACAAGAGGACATCATGAACAAGCAAATCATCTTCAACCTGCCCGTACAAGACCTGGAACGGTCGAAGGCATTCTTTGCGGCGCTCGGCTTCACCGTCAATCCGCGGTTCAGCAACGAGAACGCGGCCTTCCTGGACGTCGTGGACGATACGCTTCACGTGATGCTGATGACGGAAACGTTCTTCGAATCCCTCATCAACAAACCCGTCGTGCGGGCGCGCGACGCCAACGAGGTGATCATCTGCCTGAGCTGCGAAAGCCGCGCCGAGGTGGACAGCCTGATCGCGAAGGCGACGGCGGCCGGCGCCCGCATCCCGCATCCGCCCGAGGACCACGGCTTCATGTACGACCAGGGCTTCGAGGACCTCGACGGCCACTTGTGGAACCTGGTCTGGATGGCGCCTCAGGCGTGATCGTCTAGAACCGGCTGGTCAGCATCAGGTTCACACTGCGCGGACTGCCGGGTGCGTGCAGCGACTGCGTGCCGTCGTGCCACACATAGTCGTAGTAGCGGTCCGCGAGATTGCGTACCTGGAGTTCCGCCTCCAGGTGTGTCCCGATGCGGTAGGCGGCGGACACGTTCACGACCGAGTAGGCGCCGAATTTGCCGGTCGTGTTCGTCCGATCCAGATAATAGCTGCCCTGGCCGCTGATCGAACCGGACAACCGCAGCACGTCGCCGGCGTCGTAGTCCACACCGGCGTTGTACAGCACGTGCGGCGTGTGGTCGATCTCGTTGCCTTGCGTGGCGATCGATGCGGCGTCGGCCTTGACGATGCGCGCATGCTGGATCGCGGCGCCCAGCCACAGGCCGAGGCGCGACGTCGGCTGCATGTTCAATTGCAGGTCCACGCCGCGGCGCCGCGTTTCACCGATGTTCTCCGCGTCGTTGGCCGGATCGTTCATCTTGCGCCGGGCCTCGTTCGACGCATATTGCTGCCACACCGCGACGCGGCCCTCGACGCCCTGCGCGGGCCGGAACTTGACGCCCGCTTCCCACCCGTCGTTGATCGAGGCCGCCAGGTCGCTGTTCTGGTTGACTTTGTAGGTGGCGGTGCCGATGCCGACCTGGAACGTGCGGCCGAAGTTGCCGTAGACGGAACAGGCGTCGTCGAGCCGGTAGACCGCCGACAGCTTCGGCTGCCGGACCACGCCATAGTCATTGATGCCGTAGACCTGGCCAGTCAGCAGATTGGTATAGCTGCCGGTCAGCCTGTCGACGCGCAGCGCCGGCGTGATGGTCAGGTCGGGAACCGGCTTGTAGACCGCCTGGATAAAGGCGCCAGCGGTGTTCAGGTCGAACTGCTGGTCCCGGGTCTGGGATTGCCGCACCGCGTTCAGGGTGAACCAGCGCCGGCTGGCGTTGTCCTGGCGTTCCGCGTCCACGCCGCCGACCAGTTTCAGCTGGCCGAACGACGTCGCGGCCGGACGCCACGTCAGGGTCGTGGCGGCGCCGGTGTGGTGTTCGGCGATCGTGCGTTCCTGCTGGCGCACCGCGGCGGAGAAGGTCACGTAGCGGTGTTCGTCCAATGCGTTGTGATAGACCTGTGCGGTCCAGAACATCTGGCTGCCGAGATCGGTCTCGGCCTGCAACGCCACCTGGTCCATGCGGCGGGTGCCGCGGTCGGTGGCGTTGTGCGGCAGCGACTGTTCCCGATCCGCCCGAGCTTGCGCGTCCGTCAGGAATCCCGGTTCGTCGGCCCGCACTTCATGGTGCCGCACGATCAGGCCGTAGCGGCTGGCGCCGTTGTCCGGCGCATAGAACCATTTACCCGAGAAGCTGGACTTCTCCGCATCCGAGTGGGCGCGGTAACCGTCGGTCTTTTGATAGCCCGCGGCATAGTTTTGCGAGAAGCCGTTCCGGTCGATGCCGAGCGCGACCTGCGCATCGCGCGTGTCGAAGCTGCCGTAGCCGAGGCGGGCCACGCCGTAGTTGCCGCCGATTTTGGTCACGACGTTGGCGTTGCCGGCGATATTGTGCAATCCATAGCGCGGATCGTTCGTACCGCGCACGAGCTCGACGGCGCGGATGTCCAGCAGCGGCGCCAGGTCGAGGTAGGGCATCATGCCGTCGTTGCTGTTGCTGGGGATTCCGTCGATCAGCAGCTTGACCGCATTGATCTCGCCTTCGCCGGTAAAGCCCCGGATCGAGATCTTGCCGGATGTCGTGCCCTGGCCGTATTGCGTCAGCATGACGCCGGGCAGTTGCCCGAACAATTGCCAGTTATGGCTGACCGCCTGTGTCGCGATTCTTGTCTCGTCGAGCACGTCGACCGACGTCAGGACGTTGCGCGTCGCCAGCGGCCCGCTTGCCCGTCCTGTCACGTTTACCACCCCCACCGTCATTGCCGGCGTCGCGGTGTTGTCTGCCGTGTCCTGCGCATGGACCTGCAGGCCGCATGCCATGCCGACGGCGAGCACCACCGTCTTCTTGCGAAAAACCATCATCGGATGTTGTTAGAAAGAAAATCCGATCTTACCCCACGTTAATCGCACTGTAAATTATAATGAGAATGATTCGCATTGATACAACAGGCAATATGCGCAAGATAGTTTCGTGGCTGCATCGATATGTCGGGCTCGCAGTCGCCGCCGTGCTCGTGATGAGCGGCTGCACGGGCGCCCTCATCACATTCAACGGTGAAATCGATCGGGTGACGCATCCCGGCCTGCGCGCCGTCGAGCCGCAGGCGGCCGGCGTCGGGGCCGACACCCTGGCGGCCGGCGCGCGCCAGGCCTGGTCCCGGGACCCGGTGCGCATGATCGTGTTTCCCGGGTCGCCACGCGACGCGGTCGAGATCTGGTACCGCGGCAGCGGCATGCGCGCCTACCTCGATCCGCATGACGGCCGGGTGCTCGGCGTGCGCGATATGCGTGACTCGCCGATGGGTTTCCTCGTCGACCTGCACACGAATCTGTTGTCGGGCGAGGCGGGCAGGTCGGTCATCGGGTGGTTCGGCCTGGCGACGGTCGCGCTCATCGTGCTGGGTGTCTGGCTGTGGTGGCCGAGGCGCGGCCGGTGGCGGGCGGCGTTGACGGTCAAATGGGAAGCCGGCCCCGCGCGCGTCTGGCTGGACATGCACAAGGTGGCGGGCGCGCTGACAGGGGTTTTCCTGCTCGTGATCGCGGTGACCGGGGTCGCGCTGGCGTTGCCCGGCGTGGTGACGGACCCGTTGCTCGCCGCCGTCACCGGGGAAGGCCCGACGCGCGCCGCGCCGGCCTCGTCGCGGCGTGCGGGGCCCGCCGCCTCCCTCGATACGATGATCCGGCAAGCCAGGACCACGTTCCCGCAGGGGACGATAACGCGCCTGATGATGCCGGCTTCACCCCAGGGGGCGGTGACGATACGGATGCGGCTGCCTGGAGAAGTCCATCAACTCGGCCGCACGTTCGTCTTTTTCGATCGGTATGACGGTACGCTGCTGCGCGCGGACAGTGTCTTCAAGGCCAACCTGGCCACGCGCATCCATGCCTGGTTCTATCCGTTACATACCGGATTCTACGGCGGGGTGGCCACCCGGCTCCTGAACATCCTGTTCGGTATGGCGCTGACGTTGATCTCCGTGTCCGGCTGCTGGATGTGGGTCCGTAACCGGCTCGCAAGAAGGCGGGCGGCAAGACGACATGGGCCCGTGCCGGGCGGCGATCCGGCTGGTGCGGCGAAGTCGGGGCAGGCTTGATGATCAGTCGTGTTTTTGGGACTGGAACGGGAACATCAACTGCCTGGTGAACCCGTCCGGCACATAGTCGCCCACCACGCCATATTTCTCGGGAAAACCCTTCTGCCCCTTCACGGCCGTGCCCAGGAAATAGTCGATGAAGGCGAAGTGCGCCGCGTAGTTTCGGTCGATGGCGGCGTCGTCGGACGAATGGTGCCAGTGATGGAAGTCCGGCGTGACGATCACGTATTTCAGCGGGCCCCACGGCAAATGCACGTTGGCGTGGTTGAAGACGGCCTGGAATCCGACCACGACGATGTACAGGTCCATGACGCTTTTCTCGAAGCCGAGCACGTACAGGACGCCCAGCACGCCGACGCGGGTGATGATCAGTTCGACCATGTGCTGGCGCGAGCCGGCCAGCCAGTCCATCGTCCTGGCGGAATGGTGCACGGCGTGGAAACGCCAGAGGAACGGAATCTCGTGGTAGGCCCGATGCGTGCAGTATTGGACCAGGTCCGCGCACAGGATGCAGAGCAGCAGCTGGGGCAGGAACGGGATCGATTGCACCGTGTTTTGAACCGTGTCGCTGGCCATCCAACCGAACAGGCGGTGGATCACGAAATTCACGGTGAGCAGCGCCAGGCCGACGAGGAAATGGTTGACGGCGAAGTGGACGAGATCGGTCTGCCATTCGCGGCGCAACAGCAGCTGGCCTTGATAGAGTGGGAAGGCCTTTTCGATCGCGGCAAAAATGAGGGTCGAGCCGAGCAGGTCGAGGATGAACCAGTCCAGCCCGATATACGGGGTGTGGTCGGGAAAATCGACGACCGGCACGTGCGATCCGCCCAGCGCCAGCGTCGCCAGGATGAGCGCGGCCGCCATGCCGTTGAGGCTGCGGCGGCGCTTGAGGACCACGTTGAGCAGGCTGATCGATCCGGACAGCACCATGGCCGCGAACATGATCGAGCGGATGATGTCGGGATTGTATTTCTGGCGCAGCTCCGGCGTGGTCAGATACTGCGGAAAATGGAAAGCCAGCACGCCCAGGAAACACAGCGCGGCGAGGAAAAACGCCAGCGCGCCGCTGGCCAGGCCATAGCCGGGTTTTAATTTTCCGCTTTGCTGCAGCAGGTCGGCGGTATCGGAGACGGCGTCCGTCACGTCGTTGAGTATGTTCATGGTTGCAACCCTTGGCAATGTCGGCCGGCGGAGAATAGCACCGTGCCGGGGCCGAAAGAGTCGCACATTGTCACGTGTTGCCATACGTCAACACTGTATTGCCCTGACCTCGCCGCCAGGCCCGGCGTATTCGTGAAAAATATCGTCGAGATAAATCGCCAGCGCTTCCGCCGGCACATCCGGCGGAATGACGACATCGGCGCACAGCGTCCGTTTCCCCAGTTCCGCGCGATACACGGCCCAGGCGTCGTCCTCGCGCCGGACGTCGACCTGGAACCGCCCGTAGATATTGAATTTCATCGCCACTCCCGCCGTTGACCGGGTCCAGTGTACGCGGCGGCTTGCCGGAATGGCAACCTTGGTCTCAGCGCTGGCGCCGCGCCAGGTCGGCGATGACGCGTTCCAGGGGTGTCGCCCCCGTCCGCGCCACGGCGCCGGTGTCGCTACCGATGTCGATATGCGCGCTGTTGAGGCTACGGGTCATGGCGGTGAACCCCGCCAGTGCGGCCCGCGAGAAACCGGCGCCCGCCAGCGCGTCGGGCCATGCGGCTTCCGGCACGACGGCCATGTCGACGGGGTGGCCGAGTGTGGCCGCGAGGATGGCGGCGACATCGTCCGGGGCGTAGTCTCCGGGGCCCGCCAGCGTGACGGCGCGGTTCCCCGCCCATTCTTCCTGCAGCAGGGCGGCGGCGGCCCGTCCGACGTCCGCCGTGGCCACCATCGGGAGCGCACGGTGCGGCGGCGCCAGGAAGGTGGGCAATGTGCCGGTGCGCACCGCATGGCCGACGAGCGGCGTCCAGTTTTCCATGAAATAGGCGGCGCGCAGGAACGTGGTGGCGACGCGCGACCCGCCCAGGCGCTGCTCGAACATGCGGTTCATCCCGATCCAACCCGTGCCGCCGTCGCGGTCCGCGCCCACGGACGACAGCGCGACGAGCCTGGGTACTTCCGCGGCCGCCGCCGCGTGCGCCGTGGCGGCGGCAATCAGGCCGGCTTGCTCGAACAGGTCGTCACGACCGTAGTGCTGCGGACAGATCACGTAGGCGCCCCGGACGCCGCGCAGCGCCACGGTCATGGCCGCCGGGTCCGTCAGGTCGGCGACGGCGATCCCGGCGCCGCGTTCGGCCCACGGGCGGCCCTGGGCCGGGTCGCGCACGATCACGCGCACGGCGCGGCCGGCACGCAACAGCGCGTCGGCGGCAGCGGCGCCGGTGCGCCCGGTGACGCCGGACACGGCGTAGGGAAGATGGGTCGGGGCAGTCATCGAATAATCTCCTGTCAAGTCGAGCGCAAAGAGTGCATCATTGCCGACCATGCATCAATGGCATGAAAGGCATACGCAAAATGCGTCAAGTGGATTTGACTGCGGTGGACCTCAACCTGCTGAAACTGTTCGACGCACTCGTGCGGGAGCGCAGTGTCACCCGGGCGGGCCTGCGCCTGGGCTTGAGCCAGCCGGCCGCCAGCCGCGCGCTGGGACGCCTGCGCACGATGCTGGACGATCGCCTCGTGGTCCGGGGCCGGCTCGGGCTGGAACTGACGCCGCGGGGCGAAACGCTGGCGGGGCCGGTGGCGCGCCTGCTGGACGACGCCCGGGGTATCGTGGCGCCGGCCGCCTTCGATCCCGCCGCCGCGACGGGACGGATCACGATCGCGGCGCACGATCACCTGAGCCTGGTGGTCCTGGCCGGACTGGTCGCCCGGTTCGGGCGGCAGGCGCCCGCGCTGCGGCTCGACATCGCACAGCCGGCCGGGGACAACGTGCGGCTCGTCGAGCAGGGCAGTGTGGACCTGGCGCTGGGCATGTTCGACCCGCGCCGGGCAGCCTGCACCGGCGCACCCTGTACACCGACCGCTTCGTCTGCATCGTGCGATCCGGCCATCCTGCCGCGGCGGGAGGACTGGATCTTGAACGGTATGTGGCCCTGCGCCATATCGCCGTGACCATTTCCGGCTTCGGGGAGAGCGCCGTCGACGTCGCGCTCGCGGCGCAGGGGCGCGCACGCCACGTCGCGCTGCGCGTCCCGCACTTCATCGCGGCGGCCATGCTGGTAGCGGACAGCGACATGATTCTCACGCTGCCGGGCCGTCTCGCGCGCCGGCTGGCGGCCACGCTCCCGATCGCGCTGCTGGATGTGCCGCTGCAGCTGGCCCCGCTGGCACCAGCCATGATCTGGCATGAGCGCGTCCACGGCGATGCCGCCCATGCGTGGGTGAGGCGGCAGCTGGTCGACATCGTGGCGGGGAACCCCTGATCGCGGCCTGGTCGCCGTCTATATCGGAACAATATATATTCCCCGCGATTGCGCATGCATGCGGCGGCGCGGGCGCGGCTACACTGGCCGCCATGAAAATCACCCGACTCACCACTTACCGCGTCCCGCCGCGCTGGATGCTGCTGAAGATCGAGACCGACGAGGGCGTCACCGGCTGGGGCGAACCCGTCATCGAGGGCCGCGCGCGCACCGTCGAGGCGGCCGTCCATGAACTGTCCGACTACCTCGTCGGCAAGGACCCTTCACGCATCAATGATTTGTGGCAGACGATGTACCGCGCCGGCTTCTACCGCGGCGGTCCGATCCTGATGAGCGCCATCGCCGGCGTCGACCAGGCGCTGTGGGACATCAAGGGCAAGGTGCTGGGGCAGCCCGTCTACGAGCTGCTGGGTGGCCTCGTGCGCGACCGCATGAAGACGTACAGCTGGGTGGGCGGCGACCGTCCGGCGGAGCTGATCGCGGGGATCGCCGCGCTGCGCGAGGCCGGCTTCGACACGTTCAAGATGAACGGCACCGAGGAACTGGGCATCATCGACAACGCGCGCAAGGTCGACCAGGCCGTCGCCCGCGTGGCCGAGGTGCGCAGCAAGTTCGGGTTCGAGATCGAGTTCGGCGTCGACTTCCACGGCCGCGTGTCCGCACCGATGGCGAAGGTGCTGCTGCGCGAGCTGGAGCCGTACCGGCCGCTGTTCGTCGAGGAGCCGGTGCTGGCCGAGCAGGACGAGTACTACCGCGCCCTGGCCGACGCCACGTCGATTCCGCTGGCGGCCGGCGAGCGGATGTACTCGCGTTTCGACTTCAAGCGCGTGTTCGAGCGCGGGGGCCTCGCCATCGTGCAGCCGGACCTGTCGCACGCGGGCGGCATCACGGAATGCGTCAAGATCGCCGCGATGGCGGAAGCGCACGACGTCGCGTTCGCGCCGCATTGCCCGCTCGGCCCGGTGGCGCTGGCGTCCTGCCTGCAGGTGGACTTCGTCGCGCACAACGCCGTGCTGCAGGAGCAGAGCATGGGCATCCACTACAACCAGGGCGCCGAGCTGCTGGACTATGTGAAGAACAAGGAAGACTTCCACCTCTCCGCCGGCTGGATCCGGCCGCTCCCGAAGCCGGGCCTCGGCGTGGAGATCGACGAGGAACGCGTGATCGAGGCGAGCCGCGAGGCGTCCGACTGGCGCAATCCGGTCTGGCGCCACGCCGACGGCAGCATCGCGGAGTGGTAGACCTGCCTGCCGCTGGTGTACGATGCATGTTATATAAAAACATGCGGGGCCAGGGGAGCGGCGG
>JBJMVU010000363.1:0-19850 GCA_045810485.1 Massilia sp.
GCGGCTGCAGCTTCGTCCAGGGTATCTACGTCAGCACCTCGGGCACGATCAAGAACAACCTGTCGTACCGTGTGTCGGGCGCCGCGATCCACCTGTGGCACGACGCGACGAACGTGATCATCACGAACAACACGGCGGCCGCGTCGAGCTTCGGCATGGTCGTGGGCGGCGGTGACTTCTATCACTCGACGGCAGGCGCGAACAATGTCTTCGTGGCCAACAACATCGTGTACGACAACCAGTACGGCATTTCCGAGCAGGGCAAGACCGGCACGTCGAACCAGTACAAGAACAACCTCGTCACCAAGAACGTGAAGTACAACATCTCGCTGCGCAATGGCCTGCAGGCCACGGCGACGGTGAGTTCGGAGCCGCTGCTCGTCGCGTACTCGCGTACCGAAGCGACCCCGAACTTCCACCTGAGCGGCAGCTCGCCGGCCATCGGCCGCGGTATCGCGACCAACGCCTACCCGATCGACCTGGACGGCAAGCCGCGCAATTCGACCACCGGTGTCGACATCGGCGCCTACCAGCACTGATCCGATCGTCAAGCTGTCATCGAAGCCCGCAGGCCTGCCCGGCCTGCGGGCTTTTTTTTGTTCCGAAATGTAATCCTATAAGCGTGATGATCTACCTCAACAACACGCTTGATCTGACCGTGGATGAGGTGTGCGCGGCTTCGTATAGTCGGTAGAAGCCAGCCGCATCCACCCATGAAAACCACGACCTCCTATTTCCATCTGCTCGACGCGGTTCGCGGGGCTGCGGCCCTGGTCGTCCTGTGCCGGCACACGTCGTATTTCTTCGGCTGGACGTTGCCGATGAGCCACCTGGCGGTCGACCTGTTCTTCATCCTCAGCGGCATCGTGGTCGCGAACGCGTACGAAGCGCCCCTTCGCGAGGGCATGTCGCCCGGGCGCTTCATGCTGGTCCGGCTCATCCGCCTGTACCCGTTCTACCTGCTCGGCAGCGTGATCGGCCTGGCGCCCGTGCTGGCGGCGCGGTCCGGCCTGCCGGCACAGGGGCTGCAGGGCGATCTGTCGTGGACACTCATCGCGGCCGTCCTGATGGCGCCCACGCTGTCCGGCGACGACCTGTTTCCGCTCGATACGCCGGCCTGGTCGCTGTTCTTCGAGCTCGTCGCGAACTTTTTCTATGCACTGATCCTGCGCCACCTGAACGACAGGCTGCTGCTGGCGCTCATCCTGCTGTGCGCGGCCGGACTCGTGATGTCGGTGGCCGTGACGCCGGGCCACACGCTGCACGGCGGATTTTCTCCCGCGACTTTGCCGGTCGGCGCGTTCCGGGTCGGCTTCTCGTTCTTCGTCGGGGTGGCGCTGTACCGCCGTTTCACCGGCGCCGCCGGCGGGGCGCGGCCGCTGTCCCGTGCGGGCGCGCGGGCCGTGCTGCTGGTTGGCGGGCTGGTGGCCGCGCTCGCGGCCAGTCCGCCCGCGCCGCTGCGCGCCGTCTACGAACTCGTCGCCGTGACCGTGATGTTCCCGCTGCTGCTGGCCGTGGCCATGCGCTGCCCGCTGTCCGGCCGCGGCGCGCGGTGGGCCGCCGTACTGGGCACGCTGTCGTACCCGGTCTACGTGCTGCACGTGCCGGTGGCGCGCCTGCTCAACGGTCTGCTGGCCAAGGGATTGCACCTGCCTGTCGGGCAGTGGGCGCCGTATGCCGGCGTTGCGTTCCTCGTCGTGTTCCTGCCCGCGTGCCTGCTGGCGGTGCGCTGGTACGACGGGCCGGTGCGGGCCCGCCTGGGCGGCCTGCTGCTGCTGAAATATCGCAAGCTGCCGGGGCCGAGCGGCTGAACCCCCGCTTGTGGCGGTGCTCGTTTTGATGCTTGTCGGGTATCAGCGCCTCGACGGATCGTTTGATTACAGTGATTCCATCTTCTCTCCGCGCCTTCTCCATGACCACGTCCGCCATCAGTGCCTCGCCACCGGATTTCGATTCGTCGTATTTTCGACGAGCACTGTCGCAATTTGCCACCGGCATCGCGGTCGTCATCACGCGCGCGCCCGACGGCGAGGCGCATGGCCTGACCGTCAACTCGTTCAGTTCGGTATCGCTGGAGCCGCCGCTCGTGCTGTGGAGCCTGGCGAACAAGGCGCGCAGCATGCCGGCGTTCATGCAGGCGTCACATTACATCATCAATGTACTGGGCGAGCAGCAGGCCGACCTGGCGCTGCGGTTCTCGCAAAACATCGGCAACCGTTTCGAGTCGCTCGCGTTCGACCTGTCCCGCACCGGCCTGCCGATCCTGGACGGCGCGGTGGCGTGGTTCGAATGCCGCAGCCGCAGCCGCTACGAGGAAGGCGACCACGTCATCTTCGTCGGCCAGGTCGAACGCTGCCACGTGAATCCACAGGCACGGGCGCTCGGCTTCCACGGCGGCCGTTTCGTGGCGATCCCTTCTCCGGAACCCTATCATGACGCGTAACGTCCTTACCTTCATCAACCATGCCTGTTTCGAAATCCGTACGGAAAACGCGCTGCTGCTGGTCGACCCCTGGGTGGAAGGAACGGCGTTCAACAATGGCTGGAGCCTGCTCGACCGGTCGACCAGCAACGCGGCGCTGATCGCCCGGCTGAACGAGGCCGCGCTGCCGGTGTACATCTGGTACTCGCACGAACATCCCGACCATTTTTCGATTTCCTTCCTCAAGAAATTCAAGGAAGACTTCCGCGGCAATGTCACGTTCCTGTTCCAGGAAACGCTCGACAAGCGCGTGCTCCGCTTTTTACAGCGCAACGGTTTCCAGGCCCGCGAATGCCGGGCTGGCGTGCCGGTGCCGCTCGGCCCCGACATGCGCATCGTCGTCTTCCCGTACAGCGACGGCGATTCGTTCTGCCTGATCGAGGCGGCGGGCAAAACGGTGCTGAACCTGAACGACTGCGTGATCAACACCCGCGCGCAGTGCGACGGCGTCAAGGCGGCGCTCGACCGGTTTGCACCGCGCATCGACGTCATGTTCACGCAGTTCGGCTACGCGAACTGGGTCGGCAACCCGGACGAGCCCGCGCGGCACCGGAGCGCGGCGCTGGAAAAGATCGAACGGATCGCGCTGCAGGTCGATACGTTCGCCCCGGCGCTCGTGGTGCCGTTCGCGTCGTTCGTGTATTTCTGCACGCCAGAGAACGCGTACTTCAACGAGGCCCAGAACACGCCGCATGCCGTGGCCGCCGCGCGCCGCCTGGCCCAGTCGGCGCACCTGCTGCGTTTCCTGCGGCCGGGCGATACGGTCGACCTGGCGACGGACACGGCGGCATCGCTGGGCGAGCGCCACGAACGCGCGCTGGCGCACTGGACCGGCATGGCCAAGGCCGGTTTCCCGTTGCTGCCCGCGCAGACCCCGGCGTCGCTGGCCGACGTGCATGCCGCGTTTTCGAAGTACCGGGAAGCGATGAATTCGAATTTGCACGGCCTGCCGCGCCTGCTGGAGCGGATGGGACGCATCGCACCGCTGGGGTTGCACCTGTCCGACCTGGGAACCACGCTGCGGTGTTCCTACCGCCAGGGCATGACGGATCTGGCGCCCGATGCGGCGTACGACGTGGCCATGACGTCGAATAACGCGATCTTCCTGTTCAAGAACGAATACGGATTCGACACGACCCAGGTCAACGGCCGTTTCCGGGTCGCGCGCACGGACGCGTCGAGCGTGTTCAGCCGCTTCTTCCTGCCCCAGCGCATGGGCAAGAACGGCTATGACCGCCGCCATCCGCTGCTGACGTTGCGCTACCTGGTGGGCAAGGCGTTCGGGCAGGTGGGGCGGCGCGTCAATCGTCCAGGGGCCGCGTGATTTCGGGCCCGTCCGCCCCGGCGCGGTTCACGGCCGTGCTGACCTTGTACCATTCGAAGGCATCCGCCGGCACGGCCGCATGGCGCGCGAGTTCGATGGCCTGCTCGGGCGACAGGCCGGGATCGAGCCATAACTTCGCGTCCTCGGCGCCCAGCACGACGGGACGGCGGTCGTGGATGTCGAGCATGCCGCCCGACGCGTCGTCCGTGACGATGACGAATCCCGCTTCGGCGCGGTTTTCCTCGAACGGACCGAAGTTGGCGACGGCCAGCATGAACAAAGGCGCGTGGTCCCTGCGGTGGATGTGCCACGGCTGCTTGTGGCCTTTTTCTCCCGTCCATTCGTACCAGCCCTCGGCCGGCACGATGCCGCGTCCGTTCTTGACGAGCCGCGACCAGTAACGGTTGGCGAGTTTTTCCAGACGCGCGTTGATGACGATGGGCACCTTGCCTTCAGCCCATTTCGCGCGGTAGCTCCAGAACACGTCGTCCACGCGCGGCTCGCCGTCCTGCACATGCATGACGGGCCGGTAGGTGCCGGGCGCCGCATTGGTCGTCGGCCTCGACTCGCTGTCGAATACGGCGTCGGTCCAGCCGATCAGGTTGGCGTAATGGCGCGCGGTCTGGCTTTGGTCAAATCGTCCACACATGGGGCGATGGTAGCGCAGATGGGCGACATCGGTCGTCCGTTAGCGCGCGCCGCGCCGTGTCAGTCCGGCAGCCCCGGCGCGGGCAGGCCCGGGCCGGCGACGGGCAGCGTCTCGAAGCGCTCGCCGAAACCGGCGATCAGGGGCCGGGCCTTCGCGATGGCGGCTTGCACCGCCGGCAGCGCCAGCGATGCCTGGTGGCTGTGCCGGCCATCCCATACCTCGGTCACCCAGATGGCGTCCGCGTCGGCGGCGTCGTGCGCGATGACGTAGCTGATGCAGCCCGGCATGCCGGTCGTGCCGTGGGCGAGGATGGCCGTCAGCGTGTCGCGCTGGCCGGGTGTGCAAAGGATCTTGCCGATCAGTCCGTACATGGTGGGTCCCCCAAGGTCATGCGACGAGGCGGCGCGTGGGCGCGAACCGCCACAACAGCCCCGTCAGCGCCAGCGACAGCGCGAACACGAGGGCGACGACGATGATATCCCAGCCGGGGACTGCGCGCAGCGGCGTGTCCGGCGCGGCCAGGAGGTCGACGAACAGGAAGTGCGACGCATACGTGCCCAGCACGAGCGGACCGAGTCCGGCCAGGCGGGGAAAGCGGAGCGGCGCCGGGTTGGACAGGGCCAGCATCGTCATGCCGAGTCCGTAGAACCAGGTGCCGAGCACGAAATCCTGCGCCATGTTCGTGCCATGACGCGCGTGCAGCCAGGCGACTTCGGCCAACTGGAGCGCCAGTCCGCCCAGCGCCAGCGCGGGACCCAGCCGGCGCCAGGCCGGCCGCGGCCCGAGGCGCCGCAGCCGGATGCCGGTGACGAACATGACCAGGCTGAAGCACAGGCCATTGCGGAGATTGACGTGGGTGTGGAAACCGAAGGCGGTGTCGGCATAGGCCTTGCCGGCGAGGCCGACCGCGTACAGGCCGAGCGCCACGACGACGAGGGTACGCTCCAGCCCGCGGGCGAGGAGGGCGCCGCTGACGAGGGCCGCGAGCGCCAGCGCCGGCAGGAACCACAAATGGATCCTGGTGCCCTGCAGCAGCAGGGTGGGCAGGCCGGGCAGGGGACGCGTGGCCGCCTGCCAGCCCGTCGCCGCGACGGCGATGAGGAAATAGATCACGGACCAGGCGACGAACAGGACGAGAACGCGCCGGGCGAGGGCGACGGCGGCCGGCCAGCAGGCGGTGGCGTCGTGGCAGCGGCCCGCCCAGAAATAGCCGGACAACATGAAGAACAGCGGCACGGCGAAGCGTTCCAGCTGGTCGCACAGCGTGCGGGCATCGAAGCGCAGGCCGACCGCGTCCGGGCCGGCGTGCGGCGCCGTGTGCAGCGCGATGACGGCGGCGATCGCCAGGACCCGGAAGACGTCGACGGACTGGATCCGGTCGGCGGACGGCCGCCCTGCATCTTGTCGGGGATTCTGCACGTGTTGTTTCTGCATCATCTTGTGCGACCTTTCTTCATCGATTCTGACAAAAACAGGCCGAATAGTTCCTTTTTGGAAATATTCTCCTCGGCGAATTTGCTAAACTCATGATTATTTTCCGCCGCGCAATGTCGCGCGTCTTCCCGGGGATCACGTGCCGTCCTCGACAGTGTTGCACGGTCAGCCCATCCAGCCGGTTCCGATTTGAGCGCCTTACTTTTTCTGTTCGTTACCCTCGCATTGTCGGCGATCATGCTGATGGTATTGCGTTCGCTCGCACGCAGCGGCGTCGCTGGTGTCCGCGACTGGACCGCCGCGAACGTCCTCGCGATCGTGGCGCTGCTGCTGTTCGCGGGGCGGGGGACGATCCCGGGCGTGCTGTCCATCGACGTGGCGAACCTGCTGTTCCTGTGCGCGCCTGCGCTGATGCACGCCGGCTTCGCACGCCACCTCGGCCGCGCGGCGCCGTACCGTGCGCTGGCGGCGCTGGTGGCGGCATCGACCGTGTCGCTGGGCGTGTTCCACTATTGGGTGGACGCGATGGCGGTGCGTGTCGCGCTGTCGTCCTTATTCCATGGCATCGTCTGCCTGGCGATAGCCTGGGGACTCAGGCCCTGGGCACAAGCCAGCCGGGCCCGCTATCCGGTCCGGTTCGCATTCGGCGCCGCGCTGACCCTGGCGGCGGCCCACGCGGTGCGCGCGACGATGTATGCCGTGCATCACGACGCCCAGGTGACGCTGTTCGACGCATCGCCCGTCAACCTCGTCTGCTTCGCCCTCGGCACACTGGCGCTGCCCGGGCTGACGCTGGGCGCGGTCATGATGGCGAATGCCAGCCTGATCGGCCAGGCCCGGTACGCGGCGGAGCACGATCACCTGACGGGCGCCTGGTCGCGCCGCGCCTTCTTCGGCCGCGCCGAACGCGTCCTCGCGGACGTAATGCGCGCGGGCGGGGCGCTGTCGCTGCTGATCTTCGACGTCGACCATTTCAAGGCCATCAACGACACCCACGGGCACGCCGTCGGCGACCGGGTGCTGGCCGACCTCGTCGCGCGGACGGGCGCCGTGCTGCGCGACGACGCCTGCGCGCGCGTGGGCGGCGAGGAATTCGCCGTCCTCCTGCCGCACAAGGATGCGGACGCGGCCGTACATCTCGCGGACGAATTGCGCCGTATCCTGGAACGGGCCGCCGTGGACGGAACGGGCGGCGCGGCCGTGCGCTACACGGTCAGCGTGGGCGTGGCCACCCTTGATCATGGCGAGTCGCTGGCGAGCCTGCTGCAGCGCGCCGACGCGGCCTTGTATGCGGCCAAGCGGGGCGGGCGGAATCGGGTGGTGGATGCGCGGCTTGCGGATAGCCGCGCCGTGCAGGCGCGGCCCGGGTGAAGAGCGCTTACTTGCGAATCCGGGCCAGGCTGACCGGTGCAACGGCGCTGTCCGCGCCGTTCATGTCGGATCTGTTGCCGGTCGTGTGCGCGGCCGTGTCCGGCACTGCGGATGCGCCGGGCTGCCTGGCCAGGTGAGCCCTGGGATAGCCATCCCAGACCGGGTGCCAGGCGGCGAGATTGACGCCGTCATCGATGTCCAGTTCCTCGCGGCGACCGCAGATCCTGCACGTCCTCACAGTGGAGCCGCCGGCCCGGGACCAATCGTGGACGACGAACAGGGACCGCAAAAAATTGACCAATAGGTAAATCCAGTGATTGTTTGCAACTAAATTGTAGCAAAATACACTGAAGATTTGCATATTGGAAAATATTATTGCGTCAACAACCTGGCGGTGCTTCCGTAACGACGTCGTGCCGTCCCGGACAATATTGCAGTTTCGACCCTGAGCGGGGCTGGCTGTGCTAGAATCCTGCGCGCTGCCCGGATGGTGAAACTGGTAGACACCCGGGACTTAAAATCCCGTGCCAGAAATGGCGTGCCGGTTCGATCCCGGCTCCGGGCACCAAGCATTCAAACTCACCATCATCGCGCCCACCATCGCTATCGGGTCAATGCCGGCCCCGCAGCCCGCGGCCGGCCCGCCCCGAACGGCCTGACCAGCGCCGCCGCCGCGGCCGCCAGGATATGCGGCGGACGCGGCCCCTGGCGCCGACCGACCGGTCGCGTCAACACACGCAGCGCAACGTCGAACGGCACGCCGTCCTCGTGCAGCAGGCGCGCGGCGCGGGCGATCCCATGCTGCCGGCTGGCGTCCAACACGGCGTCGATATACATCGCGGAAATGCTGTCGTGGCGTCGATTCATCGCTTGCTCCCCGAAGGCTGAGTCCGGATCATTGTGCGCCGATTCGCTGGAAGTTGCCATTCAACATGCATGACGCGTGCCGGCCGGCGGCGCATGGTGTAGCATGCGGGGCCATACGCCCGCGGCCGCCGTCGCCGCGGCAGGACCATGCAAGGACACACTTTGAATATCACGATCAACGAGGAACTCCGCTCTTTCATCGATCCCCTCACACCCGTCGAATACGCCGCGCTCGAACGCAGCCTGCTGGCCGACGGTTGCCGCGACGCGCTCGTGCTGTGGCGCGACGTGCTGATCGACGGGCATAACCGCCACGACATCTGCACGAAGCACGGCATCCCGTTCCGCACCGTCAGCAACGACAAGTTCGATTCGCTGGAAGACGTCATGCTGTGGGTGATCGACAATAATCTCGCGCGCCGCAGCGTGTCCGACTTCCAGCGCGGCATGCTTGCCCTGCGCAAGAAGGAAATCGTGGCCGCGCGCGCCGCCCAGCGCGCCGCGCAACAGCCGCCCGCGCAGTCCGACTCCGATGCGCCGGAGCAGGCCGCGCAGGAACAGGGCGACGATCCGTCCGATCCGCCCTGGAGCACGCGCGAAGATGTCGCGAAGGCCGCGCGCGTGTCGGCGAATACGCTGAGCCAGATCGAGCGCATCCGCAAGACGGCGGCGCCGGAACTGGTCGACGCCGTGCGCAGCGGGACGATTTCCGTCAGCGCCGCCGCCAGCGTGGCGTCGCTCCCGCCCGACGCGCAGGTCGCCGCCGTCGCCGGCGGGCGCAAGGAACTGCAGCAGGCCGCGCGCCAGGTGCGCGAACAGAGGGCCGGCGCCAAGCCGAAGAAGGAGACCGTGTCCGATTCGCCGGAAGACCAGGTGAAGGCCCTGCGCGCGCAGGTCGGCGAACTGAAGGACCGCGTCGCCACCCTGATGACGGAAAACGAAGTGCTGCGCCAGAAGCTCGCCGCGCTGGGTGGCGCCTGACCCCGGAGAGACCTCATGACGATGTTCCGTGCGACGCCGGTCGCGATCGCCTGCGCCGCCCTGTTCGCGCTGGTCCAGCCCGCACCGGCGCAAACCGCGCCCCCTGCCGCCGCGCAGGCGCATGCCGCGTTCACGTCCGCCGAACGCGCGCGCATGCGGGCCACGGCACGGCGCGTCACGATCCTGCGCGACACATGGGGCATCCCGCACGTCTTCGGCAAGACGGATGCGGACGCCGTGTTCGGCATGCTGTTCGCCCAGGCCGAGGATGATTTCAACCGCGTCGAGCGCAATTACATCAACGCGCTGGGGCGGCTGGCCGAAGTCGAGGGCGAGAAGGAGATCTGGCGCGACCTGCGCATGAAGCTGTACATCGACCCGGTGGCGCTGCGGGCGAAGTACGCGGCGAGCCCGGCCTGGCTGAAACGGCTCATGGATGCGTACGCGGATGGCCTGAACTGGTATCTCGTCACGCATCCGCGGGTGAAGCCGACGCTGATCGACCGCTTCGAGCCGTGGATGGCGCTCGCGTTCAGCGAGGGCAGCATCGGCGGCGACATCGAGACCATCGACCTGAAGGCGCTGCAGGCGTTCTACGGCACGGCGCCGGCGCAACCTGTCGCGATCGTGGACAAGGGCTTCGACCCGGAACCGCGCGGCTCCAACGGCTTCGCCATCGCGCCGCGGCTCACGGCCGGCGGCCACGCCCTGTTGATGATCAATCCGCACACGTCGTTCTACTTCCGCCCCGAGATCCACATGGTGAGCGGGGAGGGCCTGAACGCGTACGGCGCCGTCACGTGGGGCCAGTTCTTCATTTACCAGGGGTTCAACGACCGCATCGGCTGGATGCACACGTCGGGCGGCGGCGACGTCATCGACGAGTACCTGGAAACGGTGGACCGGCGCGACGGCAGGTTCGTCTACAAGTACGGCGCCGGCGAACGCGACGTGCGCGCGAAGTCCATCGCGCTGCCGTACAAGACCGCGAACGGCATGGCGACGCGCACGGTCACCGCGTACTTCACGCACCACGGCCCCGTGATCCGCGAGCAGGACGGCAAGTGGGTCGCGGTGCGCATGATGGACGACCCGGTGCACGCGCTGATGCAGTCGTACGGCCGCACGAAGGCGCGCGATTACGCGGCGTTCCGCAAGGTGATGGACTTGCGCACGAATTCGTCGAACAACACGGTGTACGCGGATGCGGACGGCAATATCGCCTATTTCCACGGCAACTTCATCCCGCGCCGCGATGCGCGCTTCGACTGGACGAAGCCCGTCGACGGCAGCGATCCGGCCACCGAGTGGAAGGGCCTGCACGACATCGGCGAGACGATCACCTTGCTCAATCCGGCGAGCGGCTACATCTCGAACACGAACAACTGGCCGTGTACCGGCTTCGGCGCGAGCAGCCCCGATTGCTCGGCCTATCCCGCGTACATGTGGACGCTGCCGCAGAATCCGCGCGGCGTCCACGCGGAGCGCGTGCTGCGCGATGCGCGCGGCCTCACGCTCGACGGCCTCGTCGCGAAGGCCTACGACAGCTACCTGACGGCGTTCGAGCCGCTCGTCCCGGCCCTGGTCAAGGACTGGGAGGCGCTGCCGGACGGCGCGCCGCTGAAGGCGCGGGTGGCCGACCAGGTCGCGTTGCTGCGCGGGTGGGACCTGCGCTTTGCGACGGCGTCCGTGGCGACGTCGCTGGCCGTGTATTGGGGCCAGGACATGGTCGCGCAGGCGTCCGACCGCGCGAAGGCGGCGCATGTGCCGGTGATCGATTTCGTGCAGACGCGGTTGACGCCGCAGGAACGCCTGGATGCGCTGGCGCGCGCGAGCGACAAACTGCGGGCGGACTTCGGCAGCTGGAAGACGCCGTGGGGCGACATCAACCGTTTCCAGCGCCTGTCCGGCGCCGTCGACCAGCAGTACGACGACGCCGGGCCGAGCATCCCCGTCGGCTTCACGTCCGCGAACTGGGGTTCGCTGGCGTCGTTCGGAATGACGGCGAAACAGACGACGAAGCGCATCTACGGCGACCGCGGCAACAGCTTCGTGGCGGCCGTCGAGTTCGGTCCGCGCGTGCGTGCGAAGAGCATCCTGGCCGGCGGGGAGAGCGGCGATCCGGCGTCGCCCCATTTCACGGACCAGGCCGCGATGTACAGCCGCGGCGAGTTCAAGGACGTGCTTTACTACAAGGAAGACATCGAGAAACAGCTCGAACGCAAATATCACCCGGGAGATTGAAGCTGCGGGCGCGCACGTTATATGCAGCGCAAAGCCGGGCGTAAATACCGGTTCTGACAAATATGCGCACTGCATTCCTCGCTTTACTTGAGGCGGCCATTCGGCTGTCCAACCAACCCAAGGAGTGCATCGTGCGTATCCCATCGCTGTCTTCCCTGAAACCGCTCTGCCTTGCCGCCCTGCTGTGCGCCGCGACCGGCGCCCAGGCGGCCATCACCCTGTACACATCCGAAAGCGCGTTCCTGAGCGCCGTCTCGGCGCCCGGTGTCGACACCTTCGACGACCTCACGATCGGGCCGTACGGCGACACCGTCTTCCGTACCGCCGGCGCCTACAACTACCAGGCCTATTCCGATACGGGCATCTGGGGCGCGGGCGGCCCGACGGATTTCTGGCTGTCGAACAACAACCGGCTGACTCCCATCGTGTTCTCGGGTTTCAGCGGCGGGGTGACCGCCTTCGGCGGCAATTTCTTTGCCTCCGACATCGGCGGACAGTATGTCCCCGACGGGACCGTCGTGCTGACGGCCGAGGACGGCGGCTCGCTGACCTATACCCTCACCGGCGCGACGACGGCGTCGTTCGTGGGCTTCGTGTCGACGTCGCCGCTGACGTCCGTGACGCTGAGTAACGATGGCGGCGACTACTGGCCGACCGCGAACAACGTCGTGCTGGCGGTGCCGGAGCCGGCGACGTACGGCATGATGTTGGCGGGCATCGCCCTGCTGGGCATCGCGACAAGGCGCCGGGGCGGCTGACGCCGGCCGACTGCCCTGGCGCCGCGCCATGCCGGATTGCTATAATCGCCGGATCGTACAACGGCATTCCAGGGCAGGACAGGCAGTGGCAAAACTCTATTTCAGGTATTCGGCAATGAACGCCGGCAAGTCGACGTCGTTGCTGCAGGTGGCGCACAACTACGAGGAACAGGGCCAGAAGGTCCAGCTGTACACGGCCGCCATCGACGACCGCTACGGGGTCGGCCAGATCACGTCGCGCCTGGGCCCGCAGCGCCAGACCGACTTGTTCGACAACAACACGAACTTCCTGGACAAGGCGCCGCCCGGGTCGTGCGTGCTCGTCGACGAGGCGCAGTTCCTGACGAAGGAGCAGGTCGTGCAGCTGCACCAGGTGGCGCAGGTGCGCGGCGTGCCCGTCATCTGCTACGGCCTGCGCAGCGATTTCCGCGGCGAGCCGTTTCCCGGCTCCGCGTACCTGCTGGCGCTGGCGGACGATATCGAGGAAATCAAGAACATCTGCACGTGCGGGAAAAAGGCGACGATGAACATCCGGGTCGATGCGCAAGGGCGCCGCATCCGCGAAGGCGAGCAGGTCAGCATCGGCGGCAACGAGAGTTACCGCCAGGCCTGCGGCCGCTGTTTCTACCTGGGCTGACGCCGCACGACCATGTCCTGGCTGGCAGGTTGCACCGCTCATCTGCCCGCCTGGGCCTGCGGCCTGGGCGAGATGCTGCTGTATCTCGTGCCGTCGCTCGCGCTCGCCTTCCTGATCTGGATGGTGACGCGGGCGCACCCCGTGTTCTTCCTGTTCAGCGCGGTCGGCACGTTCTGCCACGAGCTGGCGCATTTTTCCGTCGGGCTGCTGCTGGGCGCCGAGCCCGTCGGGTTCACGATCATCCCGCGCCGCAACGGCCGCGTATGGGAGCTCGGGGCCGTCTCGTTCGCCAACTTGCGCTGGTACAACGCGGCGCCCGCGGCGCTGGCGCCGTTCCTCGTGCTGCTCGTGCCGGTCGCGGTGGCCTGGTGGCGCACCCGCGCGCCGTGGCGGTTCGGCCCGGCCGACCTGGCGCTGACCTTGCTGCTGGCGCCGCAATTCCTGTCGTTCTGGCCGTCGCCCGTCGACTGGAAGCTCAGCGCGCGCAGCTGGCCTTATCTGTTGATCATCGCGGCGGGCGGGCTGGCGTACTGTTGGTTTCAAACCAGTTTGTTTCGATTTGTAAAAGCGTAGGCCGGCACGTCCTGGCAAGACTTAAGCTCGGCTGAAGACGCGTACAAGCCGGCTCTGCGCCGCTGCGCTATCCTGTAGAATGGGTCGCATCCGCCGCTGCGTCGGCGCGGCTGCCGGCCCTCCCGCCCGAGCAGTCGCATGAATATTCCCGTCCGGAGAACCGAAGAATGAAGAAGCAGTTGTTGACGGTCGCGCTGGCGCTTGCCATGTCGGCCCATGTGGTCACGGCGCAGCCCGAGAAGGTTGCCGCGGCCAAGACCGACACGGCCCCCATCGTCCAGATCAAGCCGGGCTCCGCCCAGACCCAGGCCGCCCTGTGGGCGTCGCGCGTGCTCGCGCGCTACCACTACAAGGCGACGCCGCTGGACGACGCGATGTCCGCGAAGATCTTCGACGCCTACTTCAAGGCGCTCGACAGCGAGAAGCTGTACTTCACCCAGGCCGACATCGACGGCTTCGCGCCCGTGCGCACCAGGCTGGACGACGCGATCAACAACGAAGACCTGACGGTGCCGTTCCAGATCTACAACGTCTACCAGCAGCGCTTCTTCGACCGCATGACCTATGCGCGCGAACTGTTGAAGGGCAAGTTCGATTTCACCACGGACGAGAGCCTGCAGATCGACCGCGAGAAGGCCCCGTGGGCGAAGAACGAGGACGAGGCGAAGGACCTGTGGCGCAAGCGCGTCAAGAACGACTGGCTGCGCCTGAAGCTGGCCGGCAAGGAAGAAAAAGCCATCCGCGAAACGCTGGACAAGCGCTACGAGGGCTACCAGAACCGCCTCAAGAAGCTGAACAACGAAGACGTGTTCCAGATGTTCATGAACGCGTACGCGATGGCGATCGAGCCGCACACGAACTACCTGGGCCCGCGCTCGGCCGAGAACTTCGACATCGCCATGCGCCTGTCGCTGGACGGCATCGGCGCCGTGCTGCAGTCGCGCGAAGACTACACCGTGATCCGCGAAGTCGTCCCCGGCGGCCCGGCCGACAAGTCCGGCAAGATCAAGGTGGGCGACCGCATCGTCGGCGTCGCGCAGGGCAATGGTCCGTTCACGGACGTGATGGGCTGGCGCATCGACGACGTCGTGCAGCTCGTGCGCGGCGAGCGCAACTCGACGGTCCGGCTCGACGTGCTGCCGGCCGACGCCGGCCAGGACGGCAAGCACACGACCGTTTCCATCGTGCGCCAGAAGATCAGCATGGAAGAGCAGTCGGCCAAGAAGAAGATCATCGAACTCACGGATAACGGCGTCAAGCGCCGCGTCGGCGTGATCCAGCTGCCGACCTTCTACCAGGACTTCGAGGCGCGCCGCAAGGGCGACAAGGACTTCAAGAGCGCCACCCGCGACGTGAAACGCATTCTCGGCGAACTCAGGAAGGAGAAGGTCGACAACGTCCTGATCGACCTGCGCAACAACGGCGGCGGTTCGCTGATCGAGGCCGTCGAGCTGACGGGCCTGTTCATCGACAAGGGCCCGGTCGTGCAGCAGCGCAGCGCCGAAGGCCGCGTCGAGGTCGAGAGCGACACGGATGCCGGCCTCGCCTGGGACGGTCCGATGGGCGTGCTGATCAACCGTGGTTCGGCGTCGGCATCGGAAATCTTCGCCGCCGCGATCCAGGATTACGGCCGCGGCGTCATCATCGGCGAGCCGAGCTTCGGCAAGGGCACCGTGCAGACGCTGATCAACCTCGACCGCTTCTCGCAGAACGACAAGGCGAAGTACGGCGAGCTGAAGATGACGATCGCCCAGTTCTTCCGCATCAACGGCGGTACCACGCAGCTGCGCGGCGTCACGCCGGACATCAAGTTCCCGGTGACCTCCGACGACGACAACTTCGGCGAAGCGTCCTACGACAACGCGTTGCCGTGGGTGCAGATCAAGCCGGCGACGTACCTGCCGTCGGGCGACCTGAAGGAGCTGTTCAATCCGCTGCAGAAGAAGCATGACGCCCGCGTCGCCAGGGACCGCGACTTCCTCGACATCGAACAGGACATCGCCGAAGCGCTGAAGGTCCGCAAGGACAACCTGATCTCGCTCAACGAGGCCGTGCGCCGCAAGGAGCGCGAGAACCAGGAAGCCAAGGCCCGCCTGCGCGAATCGCGCCTTGCCGGCAAGGATAATCCGGATGAGCCGGTGTCCGGTCCGGGCAGCAAGGAGCAGCGCGGCAAGGTGCCGACGCCGACCAGCCCGAAGAAGACGAACGTCGTGCTGAAGGGCGCGGCGAGCGCGGACGACGGCCTGCAGGGCGACGAACGCAGCCTGAGCGCCGAACTGGCCGCCGAGAAGGCTGCCAAGAACGCCAAGGACGTGTATCTGCAGGAAGCCGCCCACATCCTGGCCGATGAGGCCGGCATGCTGAAGGCCGATACCCGGATGGCATCGCGCGCCATGCCTTACTTGTCTGCTTTAAAACAAAACGGCAATTAACAATGTTAGCTACTTAACACATCTGCTGTTGTAAGTCTTCATCCGGAAAGGATGGCCGAAGGCGAGGCTCCATATGGGGCCTCGCCTTTTTTTATGCCGCACAATTGAAAATTGTGTTTTTTTGAGTTGTGCTACAGTTGGCTCAGCAGTTAAATTAAAAATAACTTTATGAACTGAGCAAGGAGTGCAAAATGACAACTCGTTACCTCATCGCGGCGGCTTTCCTGGTCGGGAGCGCATGCGGTGCCCAGGCAGAAGTGCTCTCGGCGACCGGTACGGCGGCCCAATCGGGTTTCCTGTCCGGATGGACCAGCGGTAATGGCGCGGACGTGGTCAGTTCGGGCGTCCTGGCGAACGGCGTGAGCCTGGTCGGCGGCGCCGCCTACGGCAGCGGCAACCTGGCCGAATCCCTGTACCAGAAGGCCAGCGCAAGCGTCGGCCAGACCGGCTCGCAGGTCAAACTGTCGTATTCGCAGGGGATCGAGGGCACGTACCTGCTGAGTACCAGCAATGCCAAGCTCGCTGCGATGCTGGGTAACGGCATGTCCGTGGTGTCGACCAGCGACGGCAAGGTCATCACGCCCGGCCAGTCCGGCAACGTCAACGTCGGCGGCGGTTTCAGCGGCGGCGCGATCGGCGGCGGCGGTGCGGCTGCCGATGGCGGCGCCAAGGGCGGCGGCTCCGCGAACGCGGGCAACAGTGTCGACGGTGCACCGTCCGGCAACTACAACAACGGGAACGGCGCGACAGTGATCACGCCGGCCGCCGGCGGCCAGACGGGCGGCGCCATCGTCGAGCTGCCGATCCCGGCCCAGAATGGCAACGGCCATGTCGGCGGCGACATTGGCGGAGATATCGGTGTTGGCCTGCCGGCCGCGCCGGCAGCGGCCGTGCCGGAGCCGTCTTCGATCGCCCTGATGTTGGCGGGCATGCTGGGCGCGATGGGCATCGTCCGTCGCCGCAAGCACTGATCCGCACACCACGCAACCCCACGAACGCCCCCGCCCGCGCGGGGGCGTTTTGCATTTGAACGGCGCACTTTCCGCCGGGCGAATTCAGGTACAATCTTTTGAACGGTCGTGCTTTTTTGGCCGCATAACAAAGGAGACAACATGGACCTGACCTATACCGGCGACGACCTGGCATTCCGCGACCAGGTACGCGCCTTCCTCGAAGCCGAGCTGCCGGCCGACCTGCGCCACAAGGTTCACCACCACCTGCGCCTGCACAAGGACGATTACGTGCGCTGGCACCGGATCCTCGCGCGCCAGGGCTGGGCCGCGCCGGGCTGGCCGCGCGAGTACGGCGGCCCGGGCTGGACGCCCGTCCAGCGCCATATCTTCGAGGAGGAATGCGCCCGCGCCGGCACGCCGCCCGTGCTGCCGTTCGGCGTGAACATGGTCGCGCCCGTCATCATGGCGTTCGGCAGCCAGGAACAGAAGAACCATTACCTGCCGCGCATCCTGGCGTGCGAGGACTGGTGGTGCCAGGGCTATTCCGAGCCCGGCGCCGGCTCCGATCTCGCGTCGCTCAAGACGACCGCGGTACGCGACGGCGACGCCTACATCGTCAACGGCCAGAAGACGTGGACGACCCTGGCCCAGCACGCCGACATGATCTTCTGCCTCGTGCGCACCGACCCGGGCGTGCGCAAGCAGGAAGGCATCTCGTTCCTGCTGATCGACATGCACGCGCCCGGCGTCACGGTGCGCCCGATCATCATGCTGGACGAAGACCACGAGGTGAACGAAGTCTTCTTCGACAACGTTCGCGTACCGGTGGCGAATCTCGTGGGCCAGGAAAACCGCGGCTGGACGTATGCCAAATACCTGCTGGGCCACGAGCGCACGGGGATCGCGGCCGTGGGCCGGTCCAAGCGCGAACTGGCCCGGCTGAAAGCACTCGCGCGGCGCGAGCAAAAGAACGGCGAGCCGCTGCTGCGCGACCCGCTGTTCGCGGCCAGGGTCGCCGACCTCGAGATCGAACTGATGGCGCTCGAGATGACGGTGCTGCGCGTGCTGGCGCAGGCCGACAAGGCGCCGGGACCGGAAGCCTCCGTGCTCAAGGTGCGCGGCACGGAAATCCAGCAGCGGCTGTCGGAACTGATGGTCGAGGCGGCCGGCCCGCTGGCGCTGCCGTTCGATCCGGCCTATCTCGAAGGGGAGCAGGCGCACAGCGTCGTCGACGACGACTTCGCCGCGCCGCTGCTGCCGCACTACTTCAATTTCCGCAAGACGTCGATCTACGGCGGATCGAACGAGATCCAACGCAACATCATCGCCCAGATGATCCTGGGCCTGTGAGGAAAGACATGGACTTCAACTTCAAGGAAGAGCAGTTGCAACTGGCGGACGCGCTCAAGCGCTGGATCGCGCGCGACTACACCTTCGACGCGCGGCGCGCCATCGTGGGGTCGCCGGCCGGCGTATCGGACGCCGCCTGGGCCACGCTCGCCGAGCTCGGCCTGACGGCGTTGCCGGTGCCGGCAGCGCAGGGCGGCTTCGATGGTGACGCCGTCGACATGTTCGTCGTGATGCAGGAACTTGGCCGCGGCCTCGTTGTCGAACCCTATTTCGCGACGATGTTCGGCGCCGAGTTCCTGCGTCGCGGGCAAGCGCACGACGCGCTGCTCGAACGCGTGGCGGCGGGCGCGTTGAAACTGGCTTGCGCGTTGGGCGAACGCCAGTCGCGCCACGACTTGCGCGATGTCGCAACGCGCGCGACGCGCGCCGAGCAGGACGCCGGCGGCTGGCGCCTGCACGGCGAAAAGAAGGTCGTGCTGCATGGCGCGCAGGCGGGCGTGCTGATCGTATCGGCCAGGACGGCCGGCGCCCAGCGCGACGAGGAAGGCATCACGCTGTTCGCGGTGCCGGTGGACGCGCCCGGCGTGGCCGTGCGCGACGTGCACATGCTGGACGGCCAGCGCGCGGCCGACGTGCTGCTGCGCGATGTGCAGGTCGGCAACGATGCAGTCGTCGGCACGGTGGGCGCGGGCTGGACCATCCTGGAAGCGGCGGCCGACTACGGCGCGGGTCTGCTGTGCGCGGAAGCGCTCGGTGCGATGGATGCGTTGTTCGGCGCGACGCTCGATTACCTCAAGACGCGCCAGCAGTTCGGTGTACCGATCGGCAAGTTCCAGGCCCTGCAGCACCGCATGGCCGACATGTACGTGCATCTGGAGCAGGCCCGCTCGATGGCACTGCTGGCCGCCGTGCGCCTGGCCGACGCCGCGCGGCAGGCGGGCGATGGGGATGCGGCCGCCGAGCGCCGCCGCGCCGTCGCGGCCGCCAAGTACCGCGTGGGCCAGGCCGCCCGCTTCGTCGGCCAGCAGGCGATCCAGCTGCACGGCGGCATGGGCGTGACGGACGAGCTGCCGGCGGCGCATTATTTCAAGCGGCTGTCGACGATCGAGCTGACCCTGGGCGACCGCGACCACCACCTGGCCCGCTTCATCGCGCAGCCGGGCTTTTACGACGACGAGGAGGCAGCCTGATGAAGGATTACTGGTACTTCGAGGATTTCGAGCCCGGCCAGGACATCGACCTGGGTACGCGCACCGTCACGGAAGAGGAGATCGTCGCGTTCGCCCGCGAATACGATCCGCAGCCGTTCCACGTCGACCGCGACGCGGCCGCGGCATCGATCTACGGCGGCGTGATCGCCAGCGGCTGGCACACGTGCGCCATGATGATGCGGATGGTCGTCGACGGGATGATGAACCGCTCGGCCAGCATGGGATCGCCCGGCCTGGACGGCGTGCGCTGGCTCGCGCCCGTGCGCGCGGGCGACACCTTGAACGTGCATTACCGGACGGTGCAGGTGAAGGCGTCGACGTCGAAGCCGGATCGCGGCGTCGTCTGGTCGACATGGGTCGCGATCAACCAGCATGGCGAGACCGTGTGCACGGTCGAAGGCATGGGCATGTTCGGGCGCCGGCCGCGCGCGGAGCACGGCCATGGCTAGCGCCCTGCACGAAGTGACGGGGCTCGACGGGCTGCGGGCCCTGGTCGAGTCCCCTTACCTGCGCTCCCTGGCCCACCTCCGCCTCGACGACAACAACCACCTCGGCCCTGGCCCGTGGGCCTGGGCCGCGGCCGA
>JBJMVU010000364.1:0-23957 GCA_045810485.1 Massilia sp.
CCGATGCCGACGCCGCCCGACAGGTGGACGTTCTTGCCGATCTGGGCGCAGGAGCCGACGGTGGCCCAGGTGTCGACCATGGTGCCTTCGTCGACGTAGGCGCCGATGTTCACGTAGGACGGCATCAGCACCACGTTCTTGCCGATGAAGGAGCCGCGGCGGGCCACGGCCGGCGGCACCACGCGGAAGCCGCCCTTGGCGAAGTCTTCCGGCGTGTAGTTGGCGAACTTGGTCGGCACCTTGTCGTAGAACTGCATGCCGCCGCCTTCCACGGGCACGTTGTTTTCGAGGCGGAACGACAGCAGGACGGCTTTCTTGATCCACTGGTTCACGACCCAGCTGCCGGTGTCCTTCTGGGCGACGCGCAGGCTGCCGTCGTCAAGGCCGGCCAGGACGTGGGCGACGGCGTCGCGCACTTCGGCGCTGGCGCTGGTCGGGCTGATGTCCGCGCGCAGTTCCCACGCGGTGTCGATGATGGTCTGGAGTTGTTGGGTCATGATTGAATTGGTCTATACAGGTGGTGATTCAGGAAGCCTTGAGGTCGTTGCAGAACTGGACGATGCGGTTGGCCGCTTCCAGTCCTTCGTCCACTTCGGCGACGAGCGCCATGCGGATGCGGTTGCGGCCCGGATTGCTGCCGTGCGCGTCGCGCGCCAGGTAACTGCCGGGCAAAACCGTCACATTATATTCGGCGTACAGGCCGCGTGCGAACTCCGTGTCCGACAGGCCGGTGCGGCGCACGTCGGCCCACAGGTAGAAGCCGGCGTCCGGCAGCTCGACGTCCATCACCTGTTTCAGCAGCGGGGTGATGAGGGTGAACTTTTCCTTGTACAGGGTGCGGTTCTCCTGCACGTGGCCTTCGTCGCTCCACGCGGCGATGGACGCGGCCTGCACCGGCGGCGACATCGCGCCGCCGCAGTAGGTGCGATACAGCAGGAATTTCTTCATCAGTTCCGGATCGCCTGCGACGAAGCCCGAGCGCATGCCCGGCACGTTCGAGCGCTTCGAGAGGCTCGAGAACACGATCAGGTTCGCGTACGGACGCGCGCCTTCGCTGCGCCCCAGCTGGTGCGCCGCTTCCAGCGCGCCCAGCGGCGGCGTGGCGCCGAAATAGATCTCGGAATAGCACTCGTCGGCCGCGATGACGAAGCCGTGGCGGTCGGACAGCGCGAACAGCTCGCGCCAGTCGTCCAGCGACAGCACGGCGCCCGTCGGGTTGCCCGGGGAGCACAGGTACAGCAGTTGCACGCGCGCCCACACGTCGTCCGGCACGCCGGAATAATCGCAGGCGAAGTTGCGGGCCGGCTGGGAATTCACGAAATACGGCTCGGCGCCCGCCAGGTACGCCGCGCCTTCGTAGATCTGGTAGAACGGGTTCGGGCTGACGACGAGCGCGCCAGGCTTGCGCGGATCGATCACGGTCTGCGCGATCGCGAACAGCGCCTCGCGCGAGCCGTTCACCGGCAGCACCATCGTCGCCGCATCGAGCGCTGGAATCGCGTAGCGGCGCTCCAGCCAGCCGGCGATCGCGGCGCGCAGCGGCTCGTTGCCGTGCGTCGTCGGATACGAGGCCAGGCCGGCCATCGCGTGCGTCAGGGCTTTCTGGATGAACGCGGGCGTCGGATGCTTCGGCTCGCCGATACCGAGGCTGATGGGCTTGTAGTCGGGATTCGGCGTAACGCCGGCGAACAGCTGGCGCAGCTTTTCGAACGGGTACGGGTGCAGGCGGTCGAGATGTGGATTCACGGCGATGTGTTTTCCTGGCGATATTCGAGGTGAGAAGGGCAATTATAGCCACGTGACCCGGCGTGCGTTAGTATTGACGTAAGGAATCCTAACCGGACCCATCATCATGCAGCGCTCCGTCGACTACGTCCGCACCCTGACCGCCCAGGCGCGCAGCGCGCGCGCCAACCGCCATCTCGGCTACGCGCTGGCCGGCGTGGCCGGCGCCATGAACGCCGGCGGCTTCCTCGCCGTGCACCAGTACACGTCGCACATGACGGGCATCGTGTCGTCGGCCGCCGACAATCTCGCGCTGGGCGCGTTCGAGCTCGTGCTCGACGCGCTGGGCGCCATCGTCTCGTTCCTGCTGGGCGCGGCCACGACGGCGCTGCTCGTGAACTACGGCCGGCGCCGGGCGCTCGCCAGCGAATACGCGCTGCCGCTGCTGTGCGAAGCGCTGCTGCTGCTGGCGTTCGGGGTGCTGGGTGCGCGCCTGTCCAGCATGCAGGGCCTGTTCGTGCCGGCCACGGTGATGCTGCTGTGCTTTACGATGGGCCTGCAGAACGCGCTCGTCACGAAGCTGTCGCACGCGGAGATCCGCACGACGCACATGACGGGCATCGTCACCGACATCGGCATCGAGCTGGGCAAGCTGCTGTACTGGAACGCAGATGAAACGGCACGCCCGCGCGTGGCCGCGAACCACGAGCGCCTCGCGGTGCTGTGCGGCCTGCTCGGGTCCTTCTTCGTCGGCGGCGTCGCGGGCGCGCTCGGCTTCAAGATCCTCGGCTACGTGGCGACGGTGCCGCTGGCATTGCTGCTGTGCGGCCTCGCCATCGTGCCGGCGCTGGACGACCTGCGCGCGCGGGCGCGCAGGCTCAAGTAACGCCGACGGACCGCATACGTTCGCGTGGGCACAGGGTGCCCACCCTACCGTGTGCCGGCAAGCAGGGTGGGCTCCCCGGGCCCACGCATCACCAAACACCTGGGGCGCCGTCTATTTTTTACCGGCCGCGCGCTCGCGCCACGCGCCGGGATTCATGCCCGACCATTCGCGGAACGCGTGCGTGAACGCGCTCTGTTCCTGGAAGCCGAGGAGGAAGGCGATGTCGACGAGCGACAGGCCCTCCTGGCGCAGGTAATCCATCGCGAGCGCGTAGCGGGCCGCGTCGAGCACCTGCTGGAACGTCGCGCCGGCGTCCGCCAGCTTGCGTTGCAGGGTGCGCGGGGCCAGGTCCAGCGCGGCCGCGATGCCGGCCAGCCGCACGGGTTCGCGGGCCAGGATGTCGACGATGGCCGCATGCACCTGCGCGACGATGCCGCCCGCGGACTGCGCCTGCGCCCGTTCGCGCAGCAGGCGTTCGGCGTGCTGCTGCAGCAGGGGATACATGCCGGTGTCCGCGGCGGGCAGCGGCAGCGCGAGGAGGGCGGGGTCGAAGTCGGCCGTGTGCGCGGGTGCGTCGAACGCCGGCACGATGCCCAGCACGCGCGCGTACTCGGCCGGGTCGGCGTCCAGCGGGCGCGCATGCGCGAAGGCGAGGGCGTGCGGCGCGAGCGGCCGGCCCGCGAGCCAGCAGCCGAACGTGCGGATGCCGGCGAACACGCTTTCCGCCAGGTGGCGGCTCGCTTCCGGATAATGGCTGGCCCACGTGTAGCGGGCGACGGCGCCCTCCGGTTCGAGGCGCGAGCGTCCGAGGTCGTGCGCCAGTTGTTCGTAGCGCTGCGTCTGGTCCAGCGCCTGGCCGATGTCGCGGCAGGCCAGCAGCACGAGGCCGTAGACGCTGAACGTGCCCGGCCGCACGCGCTCGCCGACGTGCAGGCCGAAATGCGGATCGCGCGCGAGCCTGCTGCCCGCGTCCAGCAGGGCGATGTAGTCGCTTGCCGCCAGCGCGTCCGGAAGCGGATCCAGCGCGGCGGGATCGAGACCTGCCTCCAATGCCAGCGCGGCCGGGGCGAGGCCGTGCGCGGCGGCCGTCTCCAGCAGCGGCTGCAGATAGGCCGCGGTGACTCTGGGCGGCGAGGCTGGCATGTTCGAACAAGCGCTTGGCATGAATCCGCTATACGGTCGTGATGACGCAGGGCAGTATAGCCGCATAATAAATAAGGAGAAAAGAACCAATGCGACGCTGGAACGGCTGGGGAGACGATACGATCGAGGTGGCGCTGGGCGAACCCGCGCTGGATTTCTTGCGCGGGCAGATCGGCGCGGGCACGGCCCCGCGCGACGCGGCCTTCGAGGCGCTGTGCGCTTCGCTGCCGCCGGGCCGGCTGCCGGCGCATCCGCTGCTTGACGCGACGCCGCAAATCCGCCTGACGCATGCGGCGGGCCAGAGCCTGCAGGACTGGCTGCGCCTGCGCTACGGCCGCAGCGTCACGGCGCCGGATGCCGTCGCGTTCCCGGAAAGCGGCGCCGACGTGCGCACGCTGCTGCGCTGGGCCGCGGACCACGACGCGGCCGTCGTCCCGTACGGCGGCGGCACGAGCGTCGCCGGGCACCTGGATGCCGTCGGCGCGCGGCCCACGCTGTGCGTCGACATGGCGCGCATGCGGGCGCTCGTCTCGATCGACACGGAGGCGCAGCTGGCCGTGTTCGAAGCCGGCGTGGCCGGGCCGGACCTGGAAGCGCAGTTGCGCGCGCACGGCTACACGCTGGGCCACTTCCCGCAATCGTTCGACTATTCGACCTTGGGCGGCTGGGTCGTCACGCGCTCGTCGGGCCAACAATCGCTGCGCTACGGCCGCATCGAGCAGCTGTTCGCCGGCGGCCGCGTGGAGACGCCCGCCGGTCCGCTCGCCATCCCGACCTTTCCCGCATCGGCCGCCGGCCCGGACCTGCGCGAGCTGGTGCTCGGGTCGGAGGGACGGCTCGGCATCCTGACGGAAGCGGCGGTGCGCATCAGCCGCCTGCCGCCGTACGAAGCATTCCACGCCGTGTTCTTCCCCGACTGGACGGCGGCCGAACAGGCCGTGCGCACCATCGTGCAGGCCAGGTTCGGCCTGTCGATGCTGCGCCTGTCGAACGCGGTGGAGACGGCCACGATGCTCACGCTGGCCGGCCACGGGCGCCAGGTGGCGCTGCTGGAAGGCTGGCTGAAGCTGCGCGGCGCGGGCGCCGGCAAATGCATGCTGCTCATGGGCGCCAGCGGAGAGAAGGCGCAGGCGCGCGCCGCGTTGAAGGCCGCGCTGGCGCTGGCGCGGCGCGACGGCGGGGTGCATGCGGGCCGGGGACTGGGCGAGCGGTGGAAGCGCAACCGCTTCCGCAACGTCTACCTGCGCAACAGCGCGTGGGCGCACGGCTACGCGATCGACACGGTGGAGACGGCGCTCGACTGGCCCCGCGTCACGCCCGCCATACGCGCCATCGAACGGGCCGCGCACGACGCCCTCGCACGCGACGGCGAGCGGGTGCACGCGTACACGCACCTGTCGCATTTATACCCGCAGGGCGCGAGCGTCTACTCGACCTTCATCTGGCGCCTGGCGGGCGACCACGATGCCGACCTCGCGCGCTGGCGCCTGCTGAAGACGGCCGTCTCGGAGGCGATCGTTGCGAGCGGCGGCACGATCAGCCACCAGCACGGCGTGGGCCGCGACCACGCGCCGTGGCTCGCGCACGAAAAGGGAGAACTGGGCATGGCGGCGCTGCGCACGCTGTTCCGCGAATTCGACCCGGACGGCCGCATGAACCCGGGCAAGCTGGTGACGCCATGAGCGGCGCCTTCTCCGCGCTGTGGCAGCGCGACGGACGCGCCGGCCTGGCGGAGGTGGTTGCGCGCGACTGGGACGTGCTCGTGATCGGCGGCGGCATCAGCGGCGCCGCCGTGCTGCTGGAAGCCGCGCGGCGCGGGCTCCGGTCCCTGCTCGTCGAGCGCCACGATTTCGCATGGGGCACGTCGAGCCGTTCGTCGAAACTCGTGCACGGCGGCCTGCGCTACCTGAAGGATGGCCACGTGCGGCTGACGGCGGAATCCGTGCGCGAGCGCGAGATGCTGCTCGCCTGCGCGCCGGGCCTCGTCGAACCGCAGGGCTTCGCGTTCGCGCAGTACGACGGCGCGCGCGGCCGGCGCAGCTTCCTGGCCGGCCTCGCGATCTACGACGTGATGGCGGGCCGGCGCGAGCGGCACTGGCTCGATGCGGACGATTTTCTGATGGCGGCGCCGAACGTGAAGCGGGACGGGCTCGCGGGCGGCATCGTCTACACGGACGCCCGCACCGACGACGCCCGCCTCGTGCTGCGCGTGCTGCGCGAGGCGCTCGACCATGGCGCGGCGGCCGTCAATTATCTCGGTGCGCGTGAGCTACTGCGTTCCGGCGATCGCGTGTGCGGGGCGACGCTCGCCTGCGACGACGGCAAAGAATACGCGGTGCGCGCACGGGTCGTCGTCGATGCGACGGGTGCGTGGTCGGGGCCCTTGCACGGGCAGGGCCCGCGCCTGCGTCCACTGCGCGGCAGCCACCTCGTGCTGCCCGCATGGCGGCTGCCGCTGGCGCGCGCCGTCAGCCTCATGCATCCGCACGACGGCCGGCCCGTGTTCGCGTTCCCCTGGGAAGGCGCGACGCTGGTGGGCACGACGGATCTCGACCACGATGGGGGCATGGAGTACGCGGCCCGCATCACGCGCGCGGAAGTCGACTACCTGATGGCGGCGCTGCGGACGCAGTTTCCTCATCTGCAACTAACCGACAAGGACATCCTGTCGACGTACGCGGGCGTGCGCCCCGTCATCGCGGGCAAGGAGGGCGGGGCGCCGTCGCAGGAGGGGCGCGAGCATGTCGCATGGAGCAGCGACGGTCTCGTCGCCATCGCCGGCGGCAAGCTCACCACGTTCCGTGCCATTGCGCTCGATGCGCTGCGGCTCGTGAAGCGGCAACTGCCCGGCTGGGACGATCCGCTCGATGCCTGCGCCGTGTTCGCGCCCGTGCCGCGACCGCCCGCGCCGGTGCACGTCGACGCCGGCCTGCTGAGACGCCTGCACGGCCGCCACGGCGCCTGCACGGCGGCGTTGCTGGACGCGGCGCGGCCGGACGAACTGGAACGCGTCCCCGGCACGGAAACCGCATGGGCCGAGCTGCGCTGGGCCGCGCGCAGCGAAGCCGTGCGCCGGCTGGACGACCTGCTGCTGCGCCGCACGCGCCTCGGCCTGCTGCTGCGCGACGGCGGCACGGCGCACATGGAGCGCATCCGCGCCATCTGCCAGCCGGAACTCGGCTGGGACGATGCGCGCTGGGCGCACGAAGACGCCGCGTACCGCGCACACTGGACCATTCATCACGGCCTCCCACATGAACACTGATCCGGTCATTCTCGCCATCGACAACGGCACCCAGAGCGTGCGTGCGCTGCTGTTCGACCTCGCCGGGAACATCGTCGCCAAATCGCAGGTGATGCTCGACCCGTATTTCTCCACGCACCCCGGCTGGGCCGAGCACGACCCGGACGATTACTGGCAGGCGCTGTGCCGTGCGTGCCAGGGCCTGTGGACGCAGCCCGGCGTGCGCCGCGACGCCATCGCCGGCGTGGCCGTCACGACGCAGCGCGGCACGGTCGTCAACCTCGACCGCGACGGCCGGCCGCTGCGGCCCGCGATCACGTGGCTCGACCAGCGCCACACGGACACCGTGCCGCCCATGGCGTGGTGGTGGCGCGCCGCGTTCAAGCTGGCGCGCGTGGACGGCACCATCGATTACTTCCGCGGCGAGGCGGAGATCAACTGGATCCGCGCGCACGAGCCGGACGTGTGGGCCGCGACCGACAAATTCCTGCTGCTGTCCGGCTACCTGAACTGGCGGCTGTGCGGGCGCTTCGCCGATTCGTCCGGCTCGCAGGTCGCGTACGTCCCGTTCGATTACAAACGCCGCCGCTGGGCCGGACCGCGCGACTGGAAGTGGCAGGCGCTGGCCGTCGAGCCGCGCATGCTGCCGGAACTCGTCGAGCCGGGCGACCAGCTGGGCGAGATCGGCGGCGACGCGTCCGGCGCGACCGGCATCCCGGCGGGCACGCCGCTGCTGGCCGCCGCCGCGGACAAGGCGTGCGAGGTGATCGGCGCGGGCTGCCGCGAGCCGCACGTGGGGTGCCTGAGCTACGGCACGACGGCCACCATCAACACGACGGGCACGCGCTACGTCGAGGTGACGCCGTTCCTGCCGCCGTATCCGGCTGCGATTCCCGGCGCGTACAGCAGCGAGGTGCAGGTATTCCGCGGCTACTGGATGGTCAACTGGTTCAAGGAGCAGTTCGGCCACCGCGAACAGCAGCGCGCACTGGCGGAAGACGTGGCGCCCGAGCAGCTGTTCGACCAGCTCGCGAGTTCCGTCCCGCCGGGTTCGATGGGCCTGATGCTGCAGCCGTACTGGACGCCCGGCATCCGCGTGCCGGGCCGCGAAGCGAAGGGCGCGATCGTCGGCTTCGGCGACGTGCACACGCGGGCGCACGTGTACCGCGCGATCCTGGAAGGCCTCGCGTACGCGCTGCGCGAGGGGAAGGAGCGCATCGAGAAGCGCAGCGGCGTGCCGATCACGGAACTGCGCGTGTCCGGCGGCGGCTCGCAGAGCGATTGCGCGATGCAGCTCACGGCCGACATCTTCGGCCTGCCGACGGCGCGGCCGCATGTGTACGAGACGTCCGGCCTGGGCGCCGCCATCGACGCGGCCGTGGGGCTGGGCCTGCACCGCGATTTCGAAACGGCGATCGGGGCGATGACGCGGGTGGGGCGGGTGTTCGAACCGGCGCCGGCGCACCGCGACGTGTACGAGCGGCTGTACCGGCAGGTTTATCTGAAGATGTACCGGCAGTTGCAGCCGCTGTATCGGGAGATTGCGGAGATTACGGGGTATCCGAAGCGCTGACCCGTCCTTGCCATCAAGGGAAGGTCAAGTCCAGGCCGAGCGTCCCGGCAAGGAAGAAGGTGACGAGCCCCAGGGCCAGCAGCGACACTACGAAGACCGCGGCCACCGTGCCGCCCGCGCGCAGCACCGCGCGCCGCTCGTTCTCCTTCCCCTTCTTCCCTTGGTCGTAATGCCACTTGATGGCGAAGAACATGCCCGTGCCTAGCACGAGCCCCTTGAATATAACGAAGACTACGGGGATCCAATCCATCATGTTGAGTCGTTCCAGGCTATGACTTGATACTGTCCGTCGTGAGGAGCACCGACTCGAAACGCTGCCTCGGCAGCTCCATTTCGGTCGAGTGTGATGGCGCGTTCCAGTTCAGCCGGTAGCGCAGAACCTGTCGGCGACTCCCAAGCAAGGAGGGTGTCGCTGAACGTTCTGAGGGCATTCTACTTAGAAGCAATTTCCATACATCGAGACAAATTGTCCCAGTTGGAAACCATACAAGATGAAAATTTGCAAATTTGCGCGGGTGCTCAATACACCGCCGCGTCCTGCACGACATCCCACGCCGCCCCGACAATGGTCGATTCCACCCGGTTACGGCCACCGGCCTTGGCCGCATACATGGCGCGGTCCGCGCACACGAACAGGTTGTCGATCGCATCCAGCTGCGTCGGCTCGATCGTCGCCACGCCCACGGACACGGTGAGCCAGGCCGACGTCGTCGAACCCGGGTTCGGGATTTCCAGCGCCGCGACGGCCGCGCGGATCATCTCCGCCAGGCGCGCCGCGGTTTCCGCCGGGGTCTCCGCGAACAGCAGCACGAATTCCTCGCCGCCGTAGCGGGCCGCCAGGTCGGTCGGGCGCGCGGCGTGGTCCTGCAGCGTCTGCGCGACCTTCTGCAGGCAGACGTCGCCCGCCGCGTGGCCCAGCGTGTCGTTGTAGAGCTTGAAGTGGTCGACGTCCAGGACGACCAGCGACAGCGGCTGGGCGTTGCGGATGGCGCGGTGCCATTCCTTGTCCAGGAAGGCGTCGAAATGGCGCCGGTTGGCGATCTTGGTCAGCGGGTCGAGCATCGCGGCGCGCTGCAGCGCGTCCTCGGACTGCTTGTGGTGCGTGATGTCGTGCAGCAGGACGACGAACAGGCCGTCGGCCGCGTGCATCGGCGTCATTGTCAGGTCCATCGCGCGCAGGCCGCCGTCGCGGTGGCGGATCTTCACTTCGCGCGTGCCGTAGGTCATCGCATCGAGGCCTTCGCAGCAGCCGGGCTCATTGCAGTCCAGCAGATCCCGCAGCACCCGCCCGACCAGTTCCTCGGGCGCATGGCCCAGGTAGCGGTCGCACGCCGGGTTCGCATACTGCACGCGGCCGCAGCTTTCGACGATCAGCAGGCCCTGGTCCATGCTGTTGACGATCATGCGCAGGCGGTCGGTCTGTTCCGACTGGGTATCGGTGCCGCTGCGCAGGCGCAGCTGGGCGCGCACGCGTGCGCAGACCTCTTCCAGGCGCAGCGGCTTGGGGATGTAGTCGGCGGCGCCGGTGTCGAAGCCGGCGACGATGTCTTCCGTGTCGCCGCGCGCGCTCATGAAGATCACGGGGATGCGCGTCGTGGCCGGATGCGCCTTCAGGCGGCGGCAGGTCTCCAGGCCGTCGATGCCGGGCATGACGATGTCCAGCAGGATCAGGTCCGGCTTGACGCGTTGGGCGATGTCCAGTGCGCGGTCGCCGGAAGTGGCGACGAACGTCTGGTAGCCTTCACGCAGCATCATCGAACGCAGCACGCCGAGGTTGTCGGGCGCATCGTCGACGATGAGGATGGCGGGCTTGCGCGGGTCGGCAAGCGGCACGGTCGCTGGGTTGGTCATACGGTGCTTTGCGGGGACTGCACGTTGATATTGCGTCCAAAATCATACACCCGCAGAGCTGACATAGGGCAATAAGTTCTTTTACAACTGGAAAAATTTGTAACTTTTGCGCAACTTACAAGTGTTTGGCTTGTTCAACAATTGTTGATGCCCGGCGGCATTTCTGCAGCCGGGCCTGAACAGCCACTTACATCTGATCCTTGATCAGCTTGCCGAGGGTGGTAATGCCTTCGCGGATGCGTTCCGGCGACACGGTCACGAACGACAGGCGCAGCGTGTTCGTTTCCGGCTTGTTGGCGTAGAACGGGGCGCCCGGGACGAACGCGACGCGGGCGGCGATCGCCTGGTCCAGCAGTTTCATCGCGTCGATGTGCTTCGGCAGCGTGACCCAGATGAACATGCCGCCTTCCGGACGGGTCCACGTCACGCCTTCCGGGAACTGCTCGGCCATCGCGTCGAGCATCACCTGGCACTGGTTCGCGTACAGGTTGCGGATGGTCGGGATGTGTTCGTTCAGGAAGCCGTCCTTGACGACTTCGTGCACGACCATCTGCGTCAAGGTGGCGGTGTGCAGGTCGGCGGCCTGCTTGGCCAGCTCGAGGCGGCGCACGAGCGGCAGCGGGGCGACGACGTAGCCCAGGCGGATGCCCGGCGTCAGCACTTTCGAGAACGACCCCATGTAGATCACGCCGTCCGGGTTCATCGACAGCATGCGCGGCATCGGCTCGCCCTTGTACGACAGCGCGCCGTACGGATCGTCCTCGATCAGCGGCAGGCCGAGGCGGGCGCAGGTTTCCACCAGTTCGCGGCGGCGCTCGATCGACAGCGAGCGGCCGGTCGGGTTCTGGAAGTTCGGCAGCGAGTACAGCAGGCGGGCGCCCTTGGCCAGCGGCTCGATCGACGACGGCACGAGGCCATGATCGTCCGTTTCGACCGACTGGAATTCCGGACGGTAGACCGAGAAGGCCTGCAGCGCGCCGAGGTAGCTGGGGGTTTCCACCAGCACGCGCGAGCCTTCGTCGATCAGGACCTTACCGAGCAGGTCGAGGGCCTGCTGCGAGCCGGACACCATCAGGATCTGTTCCGGCACGATTTTGGTGCCTTCCGTGGACAGGTAATCCGCCACCCATTCGCGCAGCGGCGCGTAGCCGTCCGTCGGGCCGTACTGCAGCGCCTGTTTGCCGTTGTCGCTGAGCACCTTGTCGTAGGCCGCTTTCATGCGTTCGACGGGGAAGGTGGCGGGCGAGGGCAGGCCGCCGGCGAAGGAAATGATTTCCGGACGCTGCGTGATCTTCAGGATCTCGCGGATCGCCGAGCTTTGCAGTTGCTGGGCGCGCTCCGAGAACTGCCACTGGATGGGATTGGGATTTTCGATTTTCATACTGGTCTCACTGGAAGGGCCACGATGGTGCGTCGGCCATTATAAAGCACGCCGGGTAGGCTGCTCTCTCGATAGAGGAGCACGCCTGTTGGGCATGCTCCGGTTACGGTGGGGACTCGCCAAACCTGCTGCGCGTTGCATTTCCGGTCTGCGATGCTCGCCGTACGCCAGTACGGCTGCGCTTCTCGACCGGAACTGCTGCCGCTCGCGACGGTTTTGCGATGCCCCGGGGCGCTAACAAACAACAATAATAAAGGTTGTTTAGGCAACTTCTACAATCATTTCGATCTCGACACAGGCGCCCAGGGGCAGGGACGATACGCCGAACGCCGAGCGCGCGTGCTTGCCGGCGTCGCCGAACACTTCGCCCAGCAGTTCCGAGCAGCCGTTCGTCACGAGGTGCTGCTCCGTGTAGTCCGGCGTCGACGCGACCAGGCTCATCACCTTGACGATGCGCTTCACGCGGTTCAGGTCGCCGCCGACCGCCGCCTGCAGCGTGCCGATCAGGTCGACCGCCACGGCGCGCGCCGCCGCCTTGCCCTGTTCCGTCGTCTTGTCGCGGCCCAGGATGCCGGTATTCACTGTGCCGTCCGCATTCTTGGAAATGTGGCCGGACAGGAAGACCGTGTTGCCGCTCTGCGCATACATGACGTAGGCGGCCGCCGGCGTCGCCGGCGCCGAGAGGGTGATGTTCAGTGCTTTGAGTGTGTCGTAGACGGACATGAATTCCCCAGGGTTGTGTGAAAAGAAAGCCGATATTGTACGACTTGCCGGCGGGCGTGGGCAGCGTCGGGAGCATACTCCTGCGGTTCATGCCCATCATCGCTTCACCTGCATGCGGCGGCCCAGCGCGACGGTCGCGATCACGGCCAGCGCGAAGCCGACGTTGGCCGCCGTGAGCGTTTCGCCGAGCAGGACGGCGGCGCCGGCGAGCGACAGGAACGGTTGCAGCAGCTGCACCTGTCCCACGCGGGCCACGCCGCCCAGCGCCAGGCCGCGGTACCAGAAAAAGAAACCGATGAACATCGAGAAGACGGTGACGTACCCGAACCCGAGCCAGCTGGCCGCGCCGACGGCGCCCAGGCGGCCGATCTGGTCGCCTTCGAGCGCCAGCAGCAGCAGGGCGGCCGGGACGGCTGCCAGCACGAGCGCCCAGCAGATCGTTTCCTGCCCGCCCAGCGTGCGCGCGAGACGGCCGCCTTCGGCATACCCGGCCGCCGCGGAGACGATGGCGCCGAACATCAGCAGGTCGGCCGGCTGCAGCGCGCCGCCGCCCTGGCCCAGCGCGAACGCGACGACGAGGCCGGACCCCAGCAGCGCCACGAACCAGAACCCCGTCGACGGCCGCTCGTAACCGCGCAGCGCCGCGTACAGCGCGGTTGCCAGCGGCAGCATGCCGGCCAGCACGGCGCCGTGCGACGCCGGCACGCTGCGCATCGCGATCGAGCTGAGCAGCGGAAACCCGAGCACGCAGCCGAGCGCCACGATGGCGAGCGGCCACAGCGCCGCGCGTCCCGGCGCCGCCACGCGGCGCAGGCGCAGCCAGCCCGCGGCCAGCACGGCGGCGCCCAGCGCGCGCGCCAGCGTGAGGAACAGTGGATCGAGCTCGCGCACCGCGAGCCGCGTGAACGGCAGGGTGAGGCTGAAGATCGCGACGCCGATCAGGCCGAGCAGCATGCCGCGCGCGTCGTCGGACGCCGTGCCGACGGTCGTGGTCGGTGAGAGGGTGGTGGGACGCATACGTTCTCCGGTTGTCGTTGCAGCAAACTTTGGTCAGGGTTATGCTAGACCGGACGAGCAGTACAGTCCCTATACACTTCCCGATATCCTTTTCGCACTGTAATGGTGAAATGACCGATACAACGATCCCGACATTGCTGTCACGCGATTCCGGCGAACCGCTGGCCGACCAGATTGTCCGGCTGATCTGCGCGCGCATCGACGACAAGCAGCTGCGCGCGGGCGCGCGCATGCCGTCGATCCGCCGCTTCGCCGCCGCCCACGGCGTCTCGCCGTTCACCGTCGTGGCCAGCTACGACCGTCTCGTCGCGCAGGGCTACCTGGAATCGCGCCGCGGCGCCGGCTTCTTCGTGCGCGAACGCGCGCCGCTGAACACGGCGCTGCGCCGCGGCGATCCCGACGTCGCCGGGGCGCTGGAAAAGCGCGCGCTGGACGTCGTCTGGCTGATCCGCCACATGTTCCGCCAGATGCCGGGGCAGGCGACGAGCGCGGCCGGCGTGCTGCCGACGGCCTGGCTGGACGGGCAGGGCGTGGCCAACGCGCTGCGCGCCGTCAGCCGCCAGAACAGCAGCGTACTGCTGAACTACGGCAGCCCGCAGGGCTATGCGCCGCTGCGCGAACAGCTGCAGCGCAAGCTGGCCGAGCTCGAGATCGCGGCCGCGCCCGAGCAGTTCGTGACGACGCTCGGCGTGACGCAGGGCCTGGACCTCGTCGCGCGCGAATTCTGCCGCCCGGGCGACACCGTGTTCGTCGACGATCCGGCGTGGTTCCTGATGTTCGGCTCGTTCGCCGCGATGGGGCTGAAAGTGGTCGGCATCCGGCGCCAGGCGGACGGCCCGGACCTCGCCGAGTTCGAGGCGCTGGCGGCGTTGCACCAGCCGCGCCTGTACATCATCAACTCGGTGCTGCACAACCCCAGCTCCACGTCGCTGTCGGCCGCGAAGGCCTTCCAGATCCTGCGCATCGCGGAGCGCCACGACATCACGGTCGTGGAAGACGACATCTATTGCGACCTGCACCCGGGCGGCTCGCAGCCCGCCACCCGGCTGGCGGCGCTGGACCAGCTGCAGCGCGTGATCTACCTGGGCGGTTTTTCGAAGTCGCTGGCGCCGAACCTGCGCGTGGGCTTCATCGCGGCCTCGAACGACATCGCCCAGCGCCTGGCCGACCGCAAGATGCTGGCCACGCTGAGCACGAGCGACCTGGGCGAGCGGGTGGTCTACAAGATCCTGTCGGAGGGCGTGTACCGCAAGCACCTGGACCGCATCCGCGCGCGCCTGGACGCCGTGCGGCCGCCGGTCCTGCGCCGCGTCGAAGCGCTCGGCATGACGCTGGAGCCGGCGCCGACGGCGGGCATGTTCGCGTGGGCCGACTGCGGCCGCGACACCAACGTGCTGGCCGCGCGCGCGATGGACGAGGGCCTGCTGCTGGCGCCGGGCAGCCTGTTTTCGCCGACCCAGCTGCCGTCCACGAAGCTGCGGCTGAACGTGGCCGCGCTCGAGGACGAAGCGGCGTGGCGGTTCCTCGAGCGCGAGTTGGGATGACGCTTACGGCAGCTTGATCGACACGACGCCGGCCAGCAGCACCAGCGCGCCGGCGAACCGGATGCCGGAGACGGCGCTCTTCGGCAGGCCGAACAGGCCGAACCGGTCGATCAGGATCGCCACGACCTGCTGCCCGGCGATCGTGAAGCCGACCGTCGCGGCCGCGCCGATCACCGGCAGCGCGAGGAAGACGGTCGTGACGTAGCACACGCCCACCGGCCCGCCCAGCCAGGCCCACCACGGCACGGTGCGCAGTCCGGCCAGGCGTGGACGTTCGTTGCCGTTCAAGGCCATGACGACGGCGAGGACGGTGGCCATGCCCGCCGTCGCCACGGCAAAGCTCGTGAGCGATACGACCAGCGGCGCACCGACGGTTCGCGCGACCGCCGCGTTGAGCGCGCCCTGCAGGGGCAGCACGCCGCCGCACAGCGCGGCCGCCGCGACCCAGGCGGCCTTGACCTGCCGCGGCCGGGCGCCCGCCGCGGGACGCTGTCCCCGCACGATCAGCAGGATGCCGGCGGCGACGCATGCGGCGCCCAGCCAGGTGAACGGTCCGGGCGCGCGCCGGACGACGCCCAGCAGGCCGGCACCGTCCAGCAGCAGCGACGTGAACGCCTGCCCCGCGATGAACAGCCCGATCGTGGTGACGGCGCCGATGCGCGGGATGAACACGATCCCCGCGACGACATACAACGCGCTGGCGAGGCCGCCCAGCAACTGCCACCACTCTGCATTGCCGAGCCGACCCAGCGCGGGCAGGGCGCCGCCGGCCGCGCCGGCGAGGCACAGCAGGACGGTGGCGACGAACAGTTGCAAGGTCGCCGCGGCGAACGGGCTCGCGACGGCCTTGCCGAGGCGTGCATTGGCGGCCGCCTGCAATGGCAGGCCGCAGCCCGCCAGGAAGGCGACGAGAATGTAGATCGAGTTCATGCATCCTCCAGTACGTTGAGACTTGCGATCCCGCCGAACACGAGCGCCATGCACAGCATCCGCGCCGGCGACAGCGGCTCGGCGAATACCGCGACGCCGACGAGGCTGACGCCGGGGGCGCCGATGCCCGTCCACACCGCATAGGCGATCCCGAGCGGCAGCGTGCGCACGGCGGCGGCCAGCAGCGGCCACGCGGCCATGTCAGGCCTTCCGCATCTTGCCCTGGGCCCGCGCGACGGCCGGGCGCTCCGCGATCCTGCGCAGCCACGCTTCCACGTGCGGATAGTCGCGCGGGTCGACGCCCAGTTCGTCGTACGACGCCAGCCACGGATAGAACGCGATGTCGGCCACCGTGTACTCGTCCGCCGCGATGTGGGCCGAGACGGCGAGCCGGCGCTCGATCACGCCGTAGATCCGCTGCGTCTCGCGCGTGTAGCGCTCCAGCGCCATCCCGTTGCGTTCCGGTGCGCCGTGCCGGAACCACCACAACTGTCCCAGCATCGGGCCCGCGCTGGCCGCCTGCATGAACAGCCACTGCAGGACGGCGTCGCGGTCGTGCGCGCCGCCGGGGACGAGCCTGCCGGTGGCGAGCGCGAGGTGATACAGGATCGCGCACGATTCGAACAGGCTCTGGCCGGTACGTTCGTCGACGAGCGCGGGGATCTTGTTGTTGGGACTGATCTTCAGGAATTCGGGCGCGAACTGCTCCCCGGCGCCCAGGTCGACGTGGCGGATCCGGTAATCCAGGCCGAGTTCTTCCAGCGCGATGATGATTTTCTTGCCGTTCGGGGTGTCGGCGATGTAGGCGGTGTACATACTTGGCTCCTGTCGTTGGTGTATTGAGAGCGTAGCTTGTGCAAGAATGGTTGAACATTCGATCATTTCAGACATTGCTTGTCTGTTTTTGCACATCCATGGACTGGGACGACTATCAATATTTTCTGGCGGTGGCGGGCGGCGGGTCCGTGTCGGCCGCCGCGCGCCGCCTCGGGCAGAGCCACTCGACGGTGCTGCGCCGGCTGGACAAGCTCGAGACCGCGCTCGACGTCCGCCTGTTCGAGCGCTTCCAGACCGGCTATGTGCTGACGGCCGGCGGTGAAGAGCTGCAGGCCCTGCTGGCGCCGATCGGCGAAGGCATGCAGGACATCGAACGGAAACTGGCCGGGCAGGACGCGGCGCTGCAGGGCACGATCCGCGTCACGACGACGGACACCCTGATGGCCGTGCTGCTGCCGGCGCTGGCCGAATTCCGCACGCGCTACCCCGGCATCCAGCTGCAGATCACGGTCGACAACAGCTTCCTGAATTTGTCCCGGCGCGACGCGGACGTGGCCATCCGGCCGTCGAACACGCCGCCGGACAACCTCGTCGGCCGCAAGCTCGGCAGCCTGCGCACGGCGCCGTACGCGTCGACGGCTTACCTGGGCGGGCGCGCGCCGGGCGGCGCATGGTCGGCGTATGAGTGGGTCGCGCCCGACGACAGCCTCGCGCACCTGCGCCAGGCTCGCTGGCTGCGCGAGCACGTGCCGGCGAACAAAGTCGCCGCGAGCGTGGATTCGCTGCTGGGGATGGTAGCGGCCGTCGAGGCGGGCCTGGGGGCGGGAATGCTGCTGTGCCTGCTGGCGGACGCGCGGCCGGGGCTCGTCCGGCTGGCCGACCCCGATCCCGCGCTGGACACGGACGTGTGGGTCCTCACGCATCCCGACCTGAGGCGGGTGCAGCGGATCCGGGTGTTCACGACGTTCGTCTTCGATGGGCTCGAGGCGGCGTTCCGGACGGCGCCCGGCCCGGCTTGACAGGCCTATCCGCTTATCCTACGCTGCGCGGGCCGCCACGGACAGACGAAGGGAGATGGATGCGCGCAGCAATGTTTTGTAGAGCCTGGGCTCAGCCCGTCGCGTTGGCCGCCCTGCTGACAGCGGCACTGGCGCCGGCACAGGCCGGCCGCCTGGACGACATCGCCGCGCGCGGCGTGCTGCGGGTGGGGAGTACCGGTGACTACAAGCCCTTCAGCTACCTGCAGGCTGGTGGCGGGTTCATCGGCATGCACGTGGAGCTGGCGGGCGAACTGGCGCGCTCGCTCGGCGTGCGGCTGCAACTGGTGCCGACGAGCTGGCCGACCTTGATGGCCGACCTGGGTGCGGACAAGTTCGATCTCGCACTGAGCGGCGTGTCGGTGACGGCCGAGCGGCGACGGCAGGCGCTGTTTTCGGTGCCCTATCTACACGATGGCAAGACGCCGATCACACGCTGCGACAACGTCGCCCGCTTCGACACGCTGGCGCAGATCGACCGGCCGGAGGTGCGGCTGATCGTCAATCCTGGCGGCACCAACGAACGCTTCGCCCGCGCCCATGCGCCGCGCGCCCGGCTGACCGTGTACCCGGACAATGTGACCATTTTCGGCCAGATCGTCAGCGGTGCGGCCGACCTGATGATGACCGACGCCATCGAAACCCGTTTGCAGCAGCGTCTGCACCCACAGCTGTGCGCGGTGCATCCCGAAGCGCCGTTCGACATGGTGGACAAGGCCATCCTGCTGCCGCGCGATGCGGCGCTGAAGGCGTATGTCGACCACTGGCTGCAGGAACGCCTGGACAATGGCGACGTGCCGACGAGGCTGGATCGCTGGCTGGCGTTCCCTTGGGGGCTGGAGCCATTGCGCCAGGCCATCGACCAGCGCCTGCTGCTGGCGCAGGATGTGGCGCGCGCCAAGTGGAATGCGAAGGCCGCCATCGAAGACCTGCCGCGCGAAGAACAGGTCATCGCCGCGGCGGTGCGCCAGGGCGCCGTCCTGGGCCTGCCCGAGGCATGGATACGCAGCGTGTTCCGGGCGCAGATCGAAGCCTCCAAGACGGTGCAGCGCGCGCTGTACCGCCGCTGGCAGGCGGAGGGCGTCGGCCGCTTCGACGACGCGCCCGACCTCGGCAACACGATCCGTCCCGAACTGGACCGCCTCACCACCCAACTGCTGCGCGCCATGGCCGACAATCAGGCCCTGCTGCACGACAGTGGCCGCAAGGCCGACGTCGCCGTCGCCATGCATGCGTTGCAGGCACGCGCCGTCAATCCGGCCGCGGCCGGGCAGGCACTGGCGCCGTTCCTGCCTCCCTCGCCATCGGCTGGCGGATGATCGTCTTCCACCGGGCCGGATCGGCGCGGCGGATGTCGCTCAGGTAGATTTCATGGTGCTTGCCGGCGAGGCCGGTGCGCGCCTCGATGAAATCGTGGACGCGCTGGATCGTGGGGCCTTCTTCGGTAAACGGACCGACGTGCAAGGTCTGGGCGCACGGACCCTCCGTAAAATGCTCGATCCGCACTGCATCGACGGCCTCCAGGCCTTTCTTGCGCTTCACCTCCGCCAGCGCGTCGCGCAGCAGGGACTCGTCCACGAACGCCGGCCGGTGGATCATCATCGTCCATTGCCACTTCGTCCTGTCGTTGTCGACGAACGACGCCATGTCGTCCGACCACCACAGGCCTTCGAGCGGCATCACCGCGTAATCGACGCCCGCCGGCCCCTTTTTAACCATGAACTTGGCCGTATAGGACACGGAAAACAGCGCTTCCACGGCGCGCGCATAAAGCGGCGACGTGTTGGGATCGCCCGCGCCGTCGATCATGAGGAAGCGGAAGGCGGGGACGTCGACCTGCACGACGTCGCGGGCGGATGGCTGGTACAGATGCTTGAGGTCTTTCTTGAGGTCGATTTTGTCCACGGGTCTAGTTTTCCAGTACGCTGCTCGACCGCGCCCGCTCCAGCAGCAGCGCCTGTTCGCGCGCGTTCTGCGTGAGGCCGGCGGCGCGCTCGAACTCCGCTTTCGCTTCCGCATGCCGGCCCAGTTTCGCCAGCAGGTCGCCGCGCACGCTCGGCAGCAGGTGATAGTTGCGCAGCGCCGGCACGTCCAGCAGCGCGTCGGCGAGGGCCAGGCCCGCGTCGGGTCCGTAGGCCATGCCCAGCGCCACGGCGCGGTTCAGTTCCACGACGGGTGACGGCGTCAGTTGCGACAGCGCGTCGTACAGCGCGGCGATGCGCGCCCAGTCCGTGGCGTCGGGTGTGAGCGCACGCGCATGGCAGGCGGCGATGGCGGCCTGCAGCGCGTACGGGCCGAGCGCGCCGAGGCGGCCCGCGCGGTCGAGCGCGGCCAGTCCGCGGCCGATCAGCAGGCGGTCCCAGCGCGAGCGGTCCTGGTCCATCAGCAGGATCGGCGCGCCGTCCGGCCCCGTGCGGGCGCGCTCGCGCGAGGACTGGATTTCCATCAGCGCGACGAGGCCGTGGGCCTCGCCTTCGTCCGGCATCAGCTCCGCCAGCACGCGGCCCAGGCGCAGCGCTTCGCGGCACAGGGTGGGGCGCAGCCATTCGTTGCCCGCGCTCGCGGAATAGCCTTCGTTATAGATCAGGTAGATCACCTGCAGCACGGACGCGAGGCGCGGCTTGAGTTCCTCGTCGCGCGGCACCTCGAACGGCACGCGCGCTTCCGCCAGCGTGCGCTTGGCGCGCACGATGCGCTGGGCCACCGTCGCTTCCGGCACGAGGAAGGCGCGGGCGATTTCTCCGGTGGCGAGGCCGCCCAGCAGCTTCAGGGCCAGCGCCGCGCGCGCCTCGGCCGACAGCACCGGGTGGCAGCAGACGAAGATCAGGCGCAGCACGTCGTCATCGATCTCGCCGGCCGTCTCCTGCGTCAGCGCGGCCAGCTCGGCCGGGTCGCGGAAGCTGCCGCCGTCCGCGAGCAGGTTGTCCATCTCCCAGCTCAGCTCGCCTTCCTTGCTGGTGTGCATGGCGTGATGGCGCAGGTGGTCGAGGGCGCGCCGCTTGGCGACCTGCATCAGCCAGGCGCCGGGGCGGTCCGGCACGCCGTCCGCCGGCCAGCGCTCCAGCGCCTCCAGCAGCGCGTCCTGGGCGAGTTCCTCGGCGCGGCCGAGGTCGCGCAGCATGCGGGTCAGCGCGCCGACGATGCGCGCCGACTCCATGCGCCAGACGGCTTCGACGACCTTGCCCGTATCGGCGCGCGTCATGTCACGGACGGTCCCATGCAGGTTGCGGCGCCAGTTCGGCGCGCAGGGCGGCGTCGAGCTGTTCGGCGCGCACACTGGCATCCTCGCGCAGCCGGACCGTCGCGGCATCGACCGGCGCATGCTTGCCGAGCGGCGCGATCAGGGCCACCGGCCGGATCTCGACCTCGACCCCCGGTCCCGTCGGGTAGGGCAGCGTGCGCGCCCAGTCGAGGGCGGCGTCGATCGACGGCGCGCGGATCATCCAGAAACCGGCGATCAATTCCTTGGCTTCCGCGAACGGACCGTCGATGATGCTGGCGCCGCCGTTCGCCACGCGCACGCGGTTGCCGCGCGCCGTGGACTTCAGGCCGTCGCCGGCCAGCAGGGTGCCGGCCGCCGCGTGGATGGCGTTGAAGGCGTTCAGCCGGTCCAGCTTCTCCTGCAGCGGGATGGCGTCGCGCTCGGTACCGGCGTCGGAGCGCAGCAGGATCGCGTAGCAGGTGTCGTCGCCGGCCGCGCCGGGCGGGATGCCCGCGCAGCCGCCGGGGCAGCCCGTCTCGCGCAGTTCCAGCGTGACGTCGGCGTTGGCGGAGACCACGCCATTGGCCTGCAGCCAAGCCAGCGCGGCGGCGCGCGACGGCGCCTCGAACACGGCAAAGCCGGCCGGCAGGCGTTCGCCGGACGGGAAGGGGCCGGCCGTCACGGCCTCGCCGCCGGGCCACAGCTTCAGGCGCCGCGCGTCGGCGTCCTGGGCGAAGGCCAGCGCGAGCGCCGGCGCGCGCGGGGCGTCGGCGCTCGCGGCGGCGGCTGCGGCGTGGCCGCCCGGCAGGCGGCGCAGCAGGTCGTCCAGCACGGCCTGCGGATCGGCTGCCGCGGCGGCGGCGTCGTTGTCGGTACGGATGAGCATGAATTGCATGGCGGTCTCCTTCAGCGCGCCGCCATCTGGTCGCGCAGGCGGTCTTCCTGCGCGCGCACGTCGGCCGGGAGGTCCGTGCCGAAATCGTCGGGGCCGAAGATCTGGCGGATCTCGATCTCGCTCTCGCCGCCCTCGTGCGGGTTCGGGCAGCGCTTGAACCATTCGATGGCTTCTTCCTTCGAGCCCACCTCGATCAGCCAGAAGCCGGCCACGAGTTCCTTCGTTTCCGCGAACGGGCCGTCGATGACGGTGCGCTGCGTGCCATTGAAGCGGATGCGGGCGCCCCGGGCACTGGGCATCAGGCCCTCGCCGGCAAGCATGACGCCCGCCTTGACGAGTTCCTCGTTGAAGTTGCCCATGTCCGTGAACAGTTTTTCGCTCGGCATGATGCCGGCTTCCGAGGCCGCGCTGGCCTTCACGATGACCATGAATTTCATTGCTGTTCTCCCGCGCGGGACTGGCTCATGAATTTCTGCATTTCTGCCTGCATCTGCTCGGGCGTCATGTCGCGCTTGTGGGTCGCGATCGACCAGCGGTGACCGAACGGGTCCTCGACCTGGCCATAGCGGTCGCCCCAGAACATGTCGGCCATGGGCATCAACGGCTTGGCGCCCGCTTCCACGGCACGGGCCCAGACCGCGTCGGCGTCTTCGACATACAGGTGGATGTAGACGGGCGTGTTGTTCTGCGCCTGCGGGCCGACGCAGCCTGACTCCGGATAGGCGTCGGCCAGCATGAAGACGGAATCGCCGATGCGCATCTGGGCGTGCATGAGCTTGCCGTTCGGGTCGGGCATGCGCATCGTCTCGACGGCGCCGAAGGCCTGCTGGTAGAACGTCAGCGCGTCGGCCGCGCCGCTGCAGACGAGGTGCGGGGTGATCGTGTGGAAGCCTTCGGGGATGGGGCGGACTTGTTGGGTCATGATGGTCTCCTGTTCCGGTAAATGGTTGCAGCATCGGTGCTGCCATCCGTACGACGATCGGGCATCCACGGTTTCGACACGCCCGCGCAAAAAAATTTCAGCCGACCGCAACGTTATGCCGACTTGATCAAAAAGTCGAGAACCTTAGCGTATGCATAAGAATGCGGTCCGGCAAAAAATAGCTCTTGAAATCCTTGTTGGTATCCCAATATCGAATCGGTCTGTCCAACCCCGTTAGCAAGAGGATATAAGATGGCTGTCGCCGAAAAAGAGACCCTTGGGTTCCAAGCAGAAGTCAAACAACTGCTGCAACTGATGATCCACTCCTTGTATTCGAACAAGGAGATTTTCCTTCGAGAACTGATTTCCAACGCGTCCGACGCGGCCGACAAGCTGCGCTTCGAGGCCATCAACAATGACAGCCTGTACGGCAACGACCATGAACTGAAGATCAAGGTCGTGTTCGACAAGGATGCGAAAACCGTCACCATTTCCGACAACGGCATCGGCATGAGCCGCGACGAGGTGATCTCGCACCTGGGCACGATCGCCAAGTCGGGCACGAAGGAATTCTTCAGCAAGCTGTCGGGCGACCAGCAGGCCGACGCCGCGCTGATCGGCCAATTCGGCGTGGGCTTCTACTCGGCCTTCATCGTGGCCGACCGCGTCACCGTCGAGACCCGCCGCGCGGGCGCCGGCGCCGCCGACGGCGTGCGCTGGGAGTCGACCGGCGAGGGCGACTACACCATCGAGCAGGTCGAGAAGACCAACCGCGGCACCGACATCATCCTGCACCTGCGCGACGGCGAGGAAGAGCTGCTGTCGTCGTGGAAGCTGAAGTCCATCATCCGCAAGTACTCCGACCACATCTCGCTCCCGATCGTGATGAAGAAGGAAGAGTGGGACGAGGAGAAGAAGGAAACCGTCGTCAAGGAGGAATTCGAGACCGTCAACCAGGCGTCCGCGCTGTGGGCCCGCTCGAAGTCGGACATCACGCCGGAGCAGTACGAAGAATTCTATAAACACGTCTCGCACGACTTCCAGCCGCCGCTCGCGTACACGCACAACCGCGTCGAGGGCCGCAGCGAATACACGCAGCTCCTCTAC
>JBJMVU010000365.1:0-4676 GCA_045810485.1 Massilia sp.
GTACATGTGCCGCCACAGGACGAGCAGCATCGCCGCCGACATGAAGAGGCCGAAGATCACGATGGCGCGGTTGACCGAGGCGCCCGTGTAGCGCAGATACGCGTACAGCCCGACCATGATCAGGATGCCGATGTTCTCGTTGAAGTTCTGCACGGCGATCGAATGCCCGGCGGAGAGCAGCACGTGGCCGCGGTGCTGCAGGAGCGCGTTCATCGGCACGACGAAGAAGCCGGACAGCAGGCCGATGATCAGCAGCAGCGGGACGGCGATCGTCAGCGAATACACCATCGTCATCGCCGTCACGACGAGCCCCATGATGATGCCCAGCGGGATGACGGTCAGCGACTTCTTCAGCGGAATCAACTTCGCGGCCAGCGCGGCGCCGACCGCGACGCCGATGGCGACGACGCCGATCAGGCTCGTCGCTTTGTCGAGCGGCATGTGCAGCGAGCGCTCGGCCCATTTCAGCACGATGAACTGGAGCGTCGCGCCGGCGCCCCAGAACAGCGTCGTCACGGCCAGCGAGATCTGCCCCAGCTTGTCTTTCCAGAGCGTGGCGGAGCAGTCGGCGAAATCGGCGATCAGCTTCGCCGGATTGCGTTCCTGGTGCTCGTAGCGCGCGCCGGTGTCGGGGATGCGCAGATTGAAGCCGGCGGCCAGCGCGTATACGAAGATCAGCACGGCGAGCTGGGCCCGGGTCTGGGTGTTGATGCCCGTCTCGATATAGGGGACGTCCAGCGTCATCAGCCAGGCGCCGCCGTGGGTGCTGACGAGGGCGCCGCCCATGACGGTGCCGAGGATGATGGACATGACGGTCAGGCCCTCGATCCAGCCATTGGCCGCGACGAGTTTTTCGGCCGGCAGCAGTTCGGTCAGGATGCCGTACTTGGCGGGGGAATAGACGGCGGCGCCGAAGCCGACGACGGCGCAGGCGACGAGGGGATGCAGGCCGAAGAAGATCAGGCAGCAGCCGAAAACTTTGATTAAATTGGCGATGAACATCACGCGTCCCTTGGGCATCGAATCGGCAAAGGCACCGACGAAAGCGGCCAGCAGGACGTAGAACAGGACGAACGACAGCTTCAGCAGCGGGGTGAGCGAAGCCGGGGCTTTCATCGCCGTTAGCAGACCGATCGCGACAAATATCAGCGCGTTGTCTGCCAGCGACGAAAAGAACTGCGCCGCCATGATGGTGTAAAAACCACGATTCATTCGAGAGGTTCTAAAAACTGGATGGGTTGCTTTATACCATGAAAGACCGGTTAGCCCAAGGAATCGACAATACGGTATTTCACTGCCGCAGGTAAAATAAACCTTTCGTTTTTTGCCGCCGTCCCCATCTTTACGCCATGCCACGTCCCCTGCACGCCACCATCCATCTTGATTCCATGCAGCATAACCTGGCCCGTGCGCGCGCCTGCGCGCCGCAGGCGAACATCTGGGCGGTGGTGAAGGCGAACGCGTACGGCCATGGCCTGGAACGAGGCATGCGCGGCTTCGCGCAGGCCGACGGCCTGGCCCTGATCGAGACGGACAACGCGCTGCGCCTGCGCGAGCTGGGCTGGGTGAAGCCCATCCTCTTATTAGAAGGAATCTTCGATACGTCCGACATCCCCTTGCTGGCTGAACATAATGTCAACAGCACGGTCCACTGTATCGAGCAGGTCAAGATGCTGGAATACACCCAGCTGTACCGTCCCATCGACGTGCACCTCAAGATGAACACGGGCATGAACCGCCTCGGCTTCCGTCCGGACGAGTTCGCCGCGGCCTATCAACGCCTGCGCGCCATTCCCGGCATCCGCAACATCACGTTCATGACGCATTTCGCGAATGCGGACGAGCTGGAGCATCCGCGCCTGTCGATCGCGGAGCAGGTACGCCGCTTCCGGCTCGGCGCGGACGGCCTGCAGGGCGAGCGCAGCCTGTCGAATTCCGGCGGCGTGCTGCATACGGCCGAGCTGGTCCAGGAACTCCAGAGCGACTGGGTGCGGCCGGGCATCATGCTGTACGGCGGCACGCCGGGCGGCCGCTCGGCCCACGATTACGGCCTGCTGCCGACGATGACCCTGAAATCGGAAATCATCGGCATCCAGCACCTGCAGCCGGGCGACAGCGTGGGCTACGGCAGCCGCTTCCAGGCGGAGACGCCCATGACGGTGGGCGTCGTCGCCTGCGGCTACGCGGACGGCTACCCGCGCCATGCGGAGCACGGCACGCCGGTGCTCGTGGACGGCATCCGCACCACGCTCGTCGGCCGGGTGTCGATGGACATGATGGCCGTCGACCTCACGCCCATCGCGAACGCGCGCGTGGGCAGCAAGGTCACCCTGTGGGGCGATGGCCTGCCGATCGACGAGGTGGCCCAGGCCGCCGGGACGATCGGCTATGAATTGATGTGCGCGCTCGCGGCCCGCGTGCGCGTGGCCGAGGCCCCGCTCGGCTGCGATCCCATTTTATAAGCAAGGAATCATGGCAAAATCCCGTACCAGTTTCGTCTGCAGCGATTGCGGCGGCGTCGCCAGCCGCTGGACCGGCCAATGCGGCGATTGCAAGGCCTGGAACACGATGACCGAGCAGGTCGAGACCGCCGGCCTGAACCGCATGTCGCACACGCCGCAGATGCATAAAGGCCTGGCGCAGACGGCGCCTGTGCTGTCGCTGAAGGATATCGACGCGACCGACGTGCCGCGCTTCGGCACCGGCATCGATGAATTCGACCGCGTGCTGGGCGGCGGCCTCGTCGCGGGCGGCGTCGTGCTGATCGGCGGCGACCCCGGCATCGGCAAGTCGACGCTGCTGCTGCAGGCGCTGGCGAACCTGGCGGAAGCGCGCAGCACGCTGTACGTGTCCGGCGAGGAATCCGGCGCCCAGATCGCCCTGCGCGCGCGCCGCCTGCAGGTCGAGGCGAAGGATTTGAAACTGCAGGCCGAGATCCAGCTGGAAAAAATCCTCGGCACCATTGCCGACCTGAAGCCGGACGTGGCCGTCATCGACTCGATCCAGACCCTGTATTCGGACGCGCTGACGTCGGCGCCCGGTTCCGTCTCGCAGGTGCGCGAGTGCGCGGCCCAGCTCACGCGCGTGGCCAAGCAGACGGGCGTGACGATCATCCTCGTCGGCCACGTGACGAAGGAGGGCGCGCTCGCGGGCCCGCGCGTGCTGGAACACATCGTCGACACCGTGCTATATTTCGAAGGCGATACGCAGTCCAGCTTCCGCCTCGTGCGCGCCATCAAGAACCGTTTCGGCGCCGTGAACGAGCTGGGCGTGTTCGCGATGACGGAGAAGGGCCTGAAGGGCGTGTCGAACCCGTCCGCATTGTTCCTGTCGCAACACGACAACCAGGTGCCGGGGTCCTGCGTGATGGTGACGCAGGAGGGTACGCGGCCGCTGCTGGTCGAAGTCCAGGCGCTCGTCGACGCGAGCCACCTGCCGAACGCGCGCCGGCTGTCCGTCGGCCTGGAGCAGAACCGCCTCGCGATGCTGCTCGCGGTGCTGCACCGCCATGCGGGCATCGCCGCGTTCGACCAGGACGTGTTCATCAACGCGGTGGGCGGCGTCAAGATCACGGAGCCGGCGGCCGACCTGGCCGTGCTCCTTGCGATCAATTCATCGATGCGCAACAAGCCGCTGCCGCGCGGCCTCGTCGTGTTTGGCGAAGTAGGCCTGGCCGGCGAGATCCGGCCCGCACCGCGCGGCCAGGAGCGTTTGCGCGAAGCGGCGAAGCTCGGATTCTCGGTGGCGGTGATCCCGAAGGCCAACGTGCCGAAGCAAAAGATCGAGGGCATGAACATCGTCGCCGTCGAGCGCATCGACGAAGCGTTCAACAAGTTGCGCGAGCTGGACTGACCTGGCCAGGTTTTGTGCCTGGCAACACGCGGGACGTCGTTTCCACCTATAATGCCCCTCGTTTTTAAACGCAGCACAGGCTTATCGTGGTGACAGACCAGAGGAATTCCGCACGCAAGATCCTGAAGGTGAGGGCCGTGCTGGCGATGGAAGGCCAGCCGCCCGTCCAGGGACGCACATCCGACATCGGCGTCAACGGCGTCAGCATCACCGTGCCGCATCCGTTGCAGACGGGGCAGACGGGCCAGGTCGGCTTCGATCTGCTCGTGGACGGCGCGCCGTTCCCGCTGCACGCGCGTGTCAAGGTCATGTATTGCATTTTCAGCAACGGCGAATTCAAGGCCGGGTTCCAGTTCACGAACCTGGACCTGACGGCGATGAGCCAGGTATCACGCTTCCTGCGCTGAACCGGGCCTGGATGTGCCGACAAGAAAAGCGGCGGGCGCCTCGGGCCCCGCCGCTTTTTCTTTGATGAGACCTCCGCGGCCCCCAATGCTATTCGTGATAGCGATCGCGTAACTTCTGTGAACTGCCGATGCCTTCTGAGATCACCTCGTACAGCACGAGGACGACTATGCCGGTCAGCATCCCTGAAATAAATAACATACCCTTCAAACGCCGTTGAGCGCCCCCTCCGATTTGTGTAGGACCCGTTCTCCATACTGCATAAACACTTTCAAATTAGCATAAGCAAAAGTATTTACAAGGCGCTTTTTCTCGACGGTGGGAGAGGGCGGAACCGGCCAAATGTGACAGCGTTCCAAGGGCTGTGTGACATATCGTTTCGGTCTGTCATATTATGCGGAATGGATGTCATATGGCCA
>JBJMVU010000366.1:0-32099 GCA_045810485.1 Massilia sp.
CTTATCTGGTCGTCATTTTCGTGCTGCTTCCATTAATTGTCCTGATGGGTATGGCAATGTCGCCGATGCTGGACAGCCTGATCACGGGATGGGTCGGCTGGTTTGGCGGACGCCAGTCGGCACGCACCATTCACTTCGTGATCGCCTGGCTTCTGGTTGCGTTCGTTCTGATCCACGTGTTCGAGGTCATCGTCAGCGGCGTATGGAACCACATGCGGTCCATGATCACCGGCTATTACGACTTACCGCCGGAACCGGGGCGGGAACCCGGAACAGGAGCGCGCCATGAAAACCGATAGCTCGCCCAGACGACTGTTCTTGCAACGCTCGCTGGGCATATTGGGCGCCGTGCTGACAAGTGGCTGTGATCGGCTGGGCAGGGCCGATTGGTTCAAGGGATTGCTGTCCGCAGGTGAAGGTCTCACCAGGGCGGCGCACAAGGCATTGGCGCCGCGCAGTGCGATGGCGCAGGAATTTACGGAAGCAGATCTGACCGGATATTTTCGCAGTAACGGCACGAGCAATCCGGACAACCCGGCGTACCAGGCGCGGGCTGCCAACGGGTTCCGGGACTGGACACTCGTGGTCGACGGCCTGGTCGCCACGCCGCTGCATCTTTCGATTGCGCAGTTGCGTGCAATGCCGAAGCGCACGCAGATCACGCGGCACGATTGCGTCGAAGGGTGGAGCGCAATCGCGAAATGGTCCGGCGTCCCGCTCAAGCTTGTGCTGAACGCCGCGCAGCCGCGTCCGGATGCGCGATTCGTCGTGTTTCATTGCGACGATCCGATGGAGGGGGCGGGCAGCGCGATGTATTACGAGAGTATCGACATGGACGATGCCTTCCATCCGCAAACGATACTTGCCTACGATCTCAACGACAGGCAACTTCCGATCGCGAACGGGGCCCCGTTGCGGCTGCGGGTCGAGCGCCAACTCGGCTACAAGCATGCGAAGTATCTGAGTCGCATCGAATTGGTCGGCAGCCTGGATGGGATCCGTGGCGGCAAGGGCGGCTATTGGGAGGATGGCTACGGCTACCAGTGGTACGCGGGCATCTGATGGCAGGGGAAGGCCGATGACAGTCGCCGGCCCGACCGCATTCGTGCTTGCCGGCGGGGGCAGCCTCGGCGCGGTGCAGGCGGGCATGCTGCATGAGTTGCTCGCCTACGGTGAATATCCCGACTTCGTGGTGGGCGCGTCCGCCGGGGCCATCAACGCCGCCTATTTTGCCGGCATGCCCGATACGGCCGGCGTAGCGAAACTGCGCCAGCTCTGGTGCGCTGTCCGCCGTCGCGACATCATGCCGATTTCCCCCTGGAGCCTGCTGCGGACGTTGATCTACAGGCGACCCTATCTGGCGAACTTCGATGCCATGCGTCGTATGCTCCAGAAGCAATACGACTACCGACGTATCGAAGAGGCGTGCCTTCCGCTGCACATCGTCGCGACGGATCGGCTGTTCGGAGAAGAAGTGGTGCTGTCCGAAGGCCCGTTGATCGACGCCGTCACGGCAAGCGCGGCAATTCCCGGCATCTTTCCGCCTGTGCTGATCGGCGGACGGGAACTCGTCGACGGCGGCATTTGCAACAACACGCCGATTTCGGTCGCTGTCAATCTGGGCGCGAAACGGATCATCGTATTGCCCGCCGGGTTCGCATGCGCCCTGCAGCGGCCTCCGGTCGGCGTGGTCGCCCATGCGCTGCAAGCCGTCAGCCTGCTGGTCGCGCGCCAGTTGGTGAATGACCTGGAGCGTTATCTTGGAACGGTGACCATATTCGTCGCGCCACCCCTGTGCCCGCTCGAGATCTCTCCTTACGACTACAGCGCCTGTTCGGAACTCATCGACCGTGCCCTCGTCTCGACCCGTCAATGGCTGCAGGCGGGCGGGCTGAACCAGCCTGTCATACCCGGGCAACTCAGGCCGCACCGGCATCCACCCAACGAGGGTGCCTGAGCCCTCGCCCGGCACCGGCGCGGCAGGGCGTTCACACCACCGTCTCCCGCACGCGCCGCAGATCGTCGCGCGGCGGCCGCCCGAACATGCGGCTGTACTCGCGCGTAAATTGCGACGGGCTTTCGTAGCCCACCTGGTAGGCGACGGCCGCCACGTCGCAGCTGGCCGCCGCGAGGCGGGCGCGTGCTTCGTGCAGGCGGATCTGCTTCTGGTATTGCAGGGGGCTCAGCGACGTGAAGTCCTTGAAGTGGCGGAACAGCGACGACGCGCTCATGCCGCTCACGGCTTCCAGCTGCTGCGTCGACACGGGTTCCGCGTAGTGCTGCTGCAGCCAGCGGATCGCACGGCCGATGCGCGACGCGCGGCTGTCGGCCACGCCCACCTCGCGCAGCATCGGACCGTGCGGGCCGGAGAGCAGGCGCCACAGGATCTCCTTTTCCAGCAGCGGCCGCAGGATGCGCACGTCGTCCGGGTGGTCGAGCAGGGCGACGAGGCGCCCCACGGCGTCCAGCAGCTGGCTCGACGCCGCGTGCACGGCCATCGGCACGGCGTCGGGGAAGGCCTCGGCTTCCGCCTCGACGATCAGGCCCGCGATCTCGGCCGGGCGCAGGGTGAGGGCGACGCCCAGATACGGTTCGTCCTCGCTGGCGTGGATCACCTGGCCCGTCGACGGCATCGTCAGCGAGACGATCACGCAGTCGCCGGGGCCGTATTCGTAGGTGCGGCCGCCGATGGTCGAGCGCTTGCGGCCCTGCAGGATCAGGGCGAACATCGGTTCTTCGATGCCGCTCATCGGCAAGGTCGGCCCCGTGACCGAACGCACCCGCAGCCCGGGCACGATGCAGTCCGGGCCCGTGCCGGCGTGGCGCATGGCGAGGTGGCGGAGGTCGTGGAGAGTCATCATGGTGTCGTTCGTTCGTCAAGGATGCGCATGTCATTACGCGACAATGATCGTAACATGATCGCGGTCGCCAAGACACATATGCATGGTCATGGCTGGCCCGCAGGCACCCGGCCCGCGCGCCGGCGCCACCACGGCGGCCGCGCCGGCAGCTCGTACGCCTGGCCGGCGGGCACCGTGAGCGCGACCAGCGTGCCTCCCGCGGCGCCGGGCCCGATGTCGAGCTGCGCGCCGATGGCCGCCGCGCGCTCGCGCATGCCGGCGAGGCCCCAGTGGCCGGGGCGGGCGGCCTCGCGGATGCCGCGGCCGTCGTCGCGGACCCGCAGGGCGAACGCCTGCTCGTCGTAGGCCACCTCCAGCGTCACCTGGTTCGCGTGCGCATGGCGGAACGCGTTCTGCAGCGCTTCGCGGGCGATGAAGCAGGCTTCCTGGGCGACGTCGCGGCACAGCGGGCGGCGTTGCCCGTCCACGCGCACGTCGAAGCGCACGCCGAACTGTTCGCCGAGGATGTGGCCTAGCGGGACGAGCGCGCCGACCAGGTCCGCGGCCGGCGCCGCCGCGCCGCGCAGCGCCGTCAGTTCGTCGCGACCTTCGCGCAGGGCGCTGCGCGCCTGGTCCAGCGTGCGGTCGATCAGGGGCAGGTCGGGGCAGTCCTGGGGCAGCCGGCCGCGCGCGTGCTCGAACAGCATCAGGAGGGCCTGCACCGATTGCATCAGCGTGTCGTGCAGCGTGCGCGCGATGCGTTCGCGTTCGCCCGCCCGCTCCTGCAGCATGCGCCGCAGCTGCAGCGTCGCGCGGCGCAGGCGCAGGCGGTACAGCAGCCAGGCGCCCAGCGCGAGGAGGGCGGCGCACAGGGCCTTGAACGGCGTGCTCTGGACGAAGGTGGGGGCGATTGTGACGTCGAGCGCGGCGCCCGCCGGATTCCATACGCCGTCCTCGTTGGCGGCGCTGACGACGAAGCGGTAGCGGCCCGGCCCCAGGCGCGTGTAAAACGCGGTGCGGCGCGCGCCGGCGTCGCGCCAGTCGTCGTCGACGCCTTCCAGTTTGTAGCGGAAGCGCACCCGTTCCGGCATCGTGAAGCTGGGCGCCGTGTAGGCGATCTGCAGGTCCTGCGTGCCGGCCGGCAGGGTCAACGGGCCGGCCGCGTCGACGCTGCGCCCGCCGGCGGTAACGCTCAGGATGTGCACGGGCGGCGCCAGCGGGTTGCGCGGCAGGCGGTCGGGATCGATCCAGGCGGCGCCGTCGGTGCCGTGCAGCCACAGGCGGCCGTCGGGCGTCTCGACGAGGCTCGATTGACCCGAGCGGAACTGGGCGATGCCGGGATAGCCGTCGGTCGCATCGAACAGGTCGTAGGAGGCGATGGTGCCGGCCGGCGCCTTCAGGAATGCGCGCCACTGCGCCGCCGGAATGCGCACGAGGCCGCGGCTGCCGTTCAGCCACAGGTCGCCGCCGGCGCGCAGCAGCATGCCGGTGATGCCGGCCAGCGCCTGCGGGTCGGCCAGGCGCACCGGCACGAAGCGGCCGCCGGCCAGCATGGACAGGCCCTTGTCGCCGGCCACCAGCAGCACGCCGCCGGCATCGTGGACGCGTCCCACGACGCCGACGTCGAGCCCGTCCGCGCCGCCGTAGCGCCGCGCCTTCCCGTCGCGCAGGGCCACCACCGTGCTGTCGCGGTAGCCGAACCACAGCGCGCCGTCGGCGCCGCGCGCCATGCAGATGGGCTCCGCGTCCGGCACGCCATAGTCGCGCGCGGGATGCCAGCGGCCGCCGGTCCACCGGTACAGCCTGTCGTACGCGAACCCGGCCCACAGGCTGCCGCCGTCGTCCAGCATCGTGCGCACGCCCGCATCCATCGCGGCCTGCGGCACCCCGTCCGGGAACGGGATGCGGGTGCGGGCGCCGTCCTTGCGGCGTTCGATGAAACCCGCGCGCGACAGGAGCAGGGCGCCGTCGGGCGCGGTGGCGAGTCCCTGCACGTCGCGCTCCGGCTGTTCCTCGGGACCGGCCGCGCCGTCGACCCAGAAGCGCGGCTGGCGCGTGCTCTCGGCCCGGGCCCACAGGCGCCCGGCGTCGTCCACCGCGATGGCCGCGTACGAATACCCCGACGGCAGGCCCATCGACACGACGCGGTCGCGCCGGAAGCGGTCGACGCCGCGCCGCGTGCCGAGCCAGATATTGCCCTCGCGGTCCTCGAACATCGTCATCGCGTCGCCGCTGACCAGGCTCGCGGGCGCATGTTCGCCGGGGTCGGTACGCGGGCGCCAGACGTCGGTGCGCGCGAGCGCGTCCGGCGACAGCCGATAGAGTCCGACACCCGCATGCCACAGGTTGCCGTCGCGGTCGAAGATGGCGTCGAACGAATACGACGTCGTCCACCAGTCGCGCGGCTTGGGCGGTGTGGCGAGGCGTTCCGGCAGGCGCGTCACGCGGTCCAGGTACCACAGCCAGAGGCGCCCGTCGCGGTCGGGCATGACGTTGAAATGCTGGCCCGTCAGGCCGCTCGGCACGAAGCGGTCGACACCGGGATCGCGGTAGAACAGCGCGTTCTCGGTATTCACCCACAGGCGCCCGTTCGGATCGCGCCGCAGGCCTTCCGACCTGCCGGCCAGGCCCCAGTCGGCGCCGATCTTGCGCCAGCGGGCGCCGTCCAGCATGAACAGGCCCTTGCTGGTCGCGGCCCAGGTGCGTCCGCGCTCGTCCGCCACGATCGAGTACACGGCGCCGGGTTCGTAGCCGTCGGCCTCGCCATAATGGCGCAGGCGGCCGTCGCGGTACACCGACAGGCCGTTGAAGCGGTAGCCGATCCACAGCGCGCCGTCGGGAAACGCGCGCACCGTCGCGATCACGTTGGACGGCAGCGGCTGGCCGCCCAGCGACCGGATGTGCTCGAAGCGCACGCCGTCGAAGCGGTACAGGCCGGACGGCGTCGCGAACCACATGAACCCGTCGCGGTCCTGCGTCATCTCCCACACGTCGCCGGGCATGCCGTCCTTGCTCGTCCACGCGTCGTGGTGCAGCTGGGCGATGGAGAGCGCGGGGTCGAGCGCGTGCGCGCTGCCGGACAACAGGGCAAGAGACAGGACGATGGAGGAACGGAACATTTATCGGATTGTAAAGCACGCCGCGCCCGTGCGCCTATACGAACGGATACTGGCGACAGGCGGGGAGCGGGACTACCATGGCCTCGCCTATCCACCCATCCCTTCCAGAGGATCTTCCCATGAGCAATCCAAAACTCGAAGTGCTGACGCCGCAGAACAGCCAGATCATCTTCATCGATCACCAGCCGCAGATGGCGTTCGGCGTGCAGTCCATCGACCGCCAGGTCCTGAAGAACAACACCGTCGGCCTGGCCAAGGCCGCCCGCACGTTCAACATCCCGACGACCATCACCTCCGTCGAGACGCAGGGCTTCTCGGGCTACACCTACCCGGAACTGCTGGACGTGTTCCCGAACCAGCCCATCCTCGAGCGCACCTCGATGAACTCGTGGGACGACCAGAAAGTGCGCGACGCGCTGGCCGCCAACGGCCGCAAGAAGGTCGTCGTCGCGGGCCTGTGGACGGAAGTCTGCAACACCACGTTCGCCCTGTGCGCGATGCTGGAAGGCGACTACGAGATCTACATGGTCGCCGACGCGTCGGGCGGCACGAGCAAGGAAGCCCACGACTACGCCATGCAGCGCATGATCCAGGCCGGCGTCGTGCCGGTGACCTGGCAGCAGGTGCTGCTGGAATGGCAGCGCGACTGGGCGCACAAGGACACCTACGACGCCGTGACCGGCATCGCCAGGGAGCACTCGGGCGCGTACGGCATGGGCATCGACTACGCGTACACCATGGTGCACAAGGCGCCGCAGCGCGGCGCCACCAGCCACGAGACGCTCGCGCCGGTACCGGCACGCTGATTTCTCGCGCGCGCCGGCCAACCCGGCACGCGCGTCCGCGGTCCCGCGCCTATCCGGTCCGGGGCCGCTCCCGCCATTCATCGACAGGGGGATGCATGAAGTTCTACCTGGTTTCCTTGGCAGTCGGCCTGCTGGTCGGCTGCATCTACGCATTGCTGCAGGTCCGTTCGCCCGCGCCGCCGGCCATCGCGCTGATCGGCCTGTTCGGCATGCTCGTGGGCGAGCAGGCCGTGCCCATCGCCAAGCGCCTGATCGCCGGCGAGCCCGTCACCGTGTCGTGGTTCCGCGCCGAGTGCGTGAGCCGCATCAGCGGCGTGACGCCGCCGCCACCCGCTCCGACTGACAGCAAGGCCGGCCATGATCGTGCAGCCTGACGGCGGCCAGACGGTGCTCGTGGTGGACGACGACGACACCGTCCGCGCCGGCATGCTCGGCCTGCTGCGCGCGGCCGGCTACGCGCCCCTCGGCTATCACAGCGCGGCCGCCGCGCTGGGCGGCTGCGACCCCGTGCGCGCCCACTGCGCCGTGCTCGACATCCACATCGGCGAACCGGACGGCTTCGCGCTGGGCGAATGCCTGCGCGCGCTCGCACCTGGCCTGCCCGTCATCTTCATCACCGGCGACGACGACCCCGCGCTCGTGCACCGCGCGGGTGTCGTCGGCGCGCTGTCGCTGCTGCACAAGCCGGTCGACGCCGACTGCCTGCTGGCGCTGATCGATGCGATCCCGGCGCCGCCGGACGTGCTCCAGTGATCGGCGGTCCTCCACACGGCCGCGTGATTTCCGCTATGCTTGCGTCTGCGGCAGACAGCAGGGAGGCAGGCATGGGCGAACGGATGGTGATGGTGGTCGATGACGACGCGGGCGTGCGCTCCGGTCTCGAGAACCTGCTCGAGGCCGAGGGCTACGCCGTGCGCGCGTTCGCCGACGCCGCCGACTTCCTCGCGCAGCCGGCGCCGCCGGTGCCGGCCTGCCTGATCCTCGACATGCAGATGCCGCGGCAGGACGGCATGAGCGTGCTGCAGCACATGGCCGAGCGCCACCTGGCGCTGCCCGTCATCTTCCTGACCGGCCACGGCACCATTCCATTGTCCGTGGCCGCGATGAAGGCCGGCGCCAACGAATTCCTCACCAAGCCCGTCGACCCCGACGCGCTGCTGGCCGCCGTCGACGAAGCCCTGGCCAGCGACGCGAGCCGCATCGCGCAGCGGAGCGAAGTCGACGAACTGGCGCGCCGCCACGCCCAGCTCACGCCGCGCGAGCGCGAAGTGTTCGGGCTCGCTATCGGCGGGCTGTTGAACAAGCAGATTGCGGACGCGATGGGCATCAGCGAGATCATGGCCAAGGTCCACAAGCGCAACCTGATGCAGAAGATGCAGACCCGTACGCTGGCGGAACTGGTGCGCATGGCCGAGAAGCTTGGCATCGTGAGCGTGCGCAGCCGCTGAATGTCAATGGCGGGTTTCGTGGGCACGGGGTGCCCACCCTACGGCTGAATCAGAAGTAGGGTGGGCTCCCCGAGCCCACCATGCACATCCGCCCGCTTAACCCTTGATGAACGCGAGGATGTCGGCGTTGATGACGTCCGCGTGCGTCGTCGGCATCCCGTGCGGGAACCCTTTATACGTCTTCAGTGTGCCCTTCTGCAGCAGCTTGGCGGACAGCACGCCGGAGTCGGCGTACGGCACGATCTGGTCGTCGTCGCCGTGCTGGACCAGGACGGGCAGGGTGATCTTCTTGAGGTCGGCCGTGAAGTCGGTCTGCGAGAACGCGACGACGCCGTCGTAATGCGCCTTCGCGCCGCCCATCATGCCCTGGCGCCACCAGTTCTGGATGACGCCTTCCTGCGGCTTCACGCCCGGGCGGTTGAAACCGTAGAACGGGCCGGACGGCAGGTCGCGGTAGAACTGCGCGCGGTTCGTCGCCACCTGCTGCTGGATGCCGTCGAAGACGTCCTTCGGCAGGCCGCCCGGATTCGTGGCCGACTTGACCATCAGCGGCGGCACGGCCGCGATCAGCACGGCTTTCGCGGCGCGCGACTGGCCGTGGCGGGCCAGGTAGCGCACGACTTCACCGCCGCCTGTCGAGTGGCCGACGTGGATCGCACCCTTCAGGTCCAGGTGCTCGACGACGGCCGCCAGGTCGTCGGCGTAGTGGTCCATGTCGTGGCCGGAGCCGACCTGCGTGGAGCGGCCGTGACCGCGGCGGTCGTGCGCGATCACGCGGAAACCGCGCTGCACGAAGTACATCATCTGCGAATCCCAGTCGTCCGAGCTCAGCGGCCAGCCGTGCGAAAACACGATCGGCGTGCCGCTGCCCCAGTCCTTGTAGAAGATGTCGACGCCGTCCTTCGTGCGCACGAAGCTCGTCGTCATGCGGGCGGCGCCGCCTTTCGGTTCGGTCGCGGCCTGCGCCGATCCGGCGGCGGCCATCATGGCGAGCGGCAGCGCGGCGGCGCCGCCCAGCATGCTGCGGCGCTTCTGGTTCATATCGTTCATATCGTTCATATCGTTTTCCCTTCTGTTGTGGATGGCATGGTGAACCGGTGTTCAACCGTTACGATGCCCGACGCGGGCGGCAAAAACCACTCACCGGAATGTAGGGTGGGCGGCCCTCCGCCCACGCGTGACGCCGCGTAGACGCCGACGTCGCGGGTGGGCACGGGGTGCCCACCCTACCGGATAAGAATCACGCGGCCGCAGGCGCCGCCTCCAGCGCCGGCCAGTCCAGCAGCACCAGCCACCCGAGCAGCGCGAGTGCGGGCAGGAAGCACCAGAACCCGACCGCCATCCACGCCGCGCCGCCCGCGATGCAGCCGAACGCGAACGCGAGCACGGGCCAGAAGAACTTCACGAAGCGCGCCCTGACGGCCGGCGTGGCGCGGCCGGTGGCCAGGTCCGTCATGTCGATCAGCAGTTCCGTCACGTTGCCGGTCATGACCGTCGTGGGCGCGATGCGGCCCAGCTGCAGCTTGCCGACGGCGTTCTGCACGCCCATCGCGGCCGTGCCCAGCATGCCGGTCACGAGGACCAGCGGCGCTTCCGGACCGGCAAGTGGCGTCGCGGCCAGGCCCGCGATCGTGAACAGCGCAAGCAGTACGAATTGCATGCCCAGCAGCGGGCGCGCCGGGTTGTTGCCGAGGCGCGCGCAGCGCACGTCCATCAGCCGCGCCACGACCACGCCGGCCGCGAACGCGGGAATCGCGAGGAATTTCAGCGGCAGCACGCCGGCGTGCGACGGCCGCGCGAGCTCGCTGCCGATGAGGACGAAGTTGCCCGTCACGTGCGCCGTGAACAGGCCGAACAGGCCAACGAACGCGGACGTGTCGATATAGCCGGCCAGCAGGCCGAGACCGACGCCAAGGGTCAAATCACTGGGTTTCATGGACATGTTGGACTCCTCAGAACGCGAAGCAGCTGCAGCCGAACGCGCCCCAGAACGCGCTGAAATCCGACACCGGCACGTCCGACTTGCGCGCGCGGTCGTGCGCATGCACATGCACGGAGCAGGCGCCGCGGCACTGGTGCGGCAGCTTCGCGGTTGCCGGTTGCTGGACGGGGCGGTAATGGCCCGGCACTTTCGCCACGGGCGACCACTCGGGCAGCACGGGCAGCGCCGGCGGCGCCAGCTTGTCGAACGCGCCCTGGCCGAACACGATGCGGCCGCCCACGACGGTCAGCACGGATTCGATGGCCTTGATGGATTCCTCGTCCACGCGGAAGTAGTCGGACGACAGCACGGCCAGGTCGGCCAGCATGCCTTCCTGGATGCGGCCCTTGTGACCCTGTTCGCTCGAGAACCAGGCGCTGCCCGCGGTCCACAGTTCCAGCGCCGTGTGGCGGTCGAGGCGCGCGCCCGCATCGTACAGGCGCAGGCCGCCGACGGTGCGGCCGGAAACGAGCCAGTACAGCGCCGTCCACGGGTTGTAGCTGGCGACGCGGGTCGCGTCCGTGCCGGCGCCCACGGGCACGCCGGCATCCAGCATGCGCTTGATCGGCGGCGTCGATCCGGCCGCTTGCGCGCCGTAGCGCTCGACGAAGTATTCACCCTGGAAGGCCATGCGGTGCTGGATCGCGATGCCGCCGCCCAGCGCTTTCACGCGCTCGATGTTGCGCGGGGTGATGGTCTCGGCATGGTCGAACATCCAGCGCAGGCCGCTGAACGGGATCTCGCGGTCGACTTTCTCGAACACGTCCAGCATGCGCGAGATGGATTCGTCGTACGTCGCGTGCAGGCGGAACGGCCAGCGGTTGGACACGAGGTGGCGCACCACCTGTTCGAGTTCGTCCTCCATGCCGGCCGGCAGGTCCGGACGCGGTTCCAGGAAGTCCTCGAAGTCGGCGGCGGAAAACACGAGCATCTCGCCGGCGCCGTTGTGGCGATACCAGTCGTCGCCCTGGCCCGGCGTCACCATCTCCGTCCACTTTTTGAAGTCGTCCAGTTCCTTGCCCTTGTTCTGCGTGAACAGGTTGTAGGCGATGCGGATCGTCAGCTGTTCCTGCGCGGCGAGCTGCTCGACGACCTGGTAATCCTCGGGATAGTTCTGGAAGCCGCCGCCCGCGTCGATCGCGCTCGTGAGACCCAGGCGGTTCAGTTCACGCATGAAGTGGCGGGTCGAATTGATCTGCTGCTCGAGGGGCAGTGTCGGGCCCTTGGCCAGCGTCGCGTACAGGATCATCGCGTTGGGGCGGGCGATCAGCATGCCGGTCGGGTTGCCGGCGGCGTCGCGCACGATTTCCCCGCCCGGCGGGTTCGGCGTCGTCTTGTCGTAGCCGACGGCGCGCAGCGCGGCGCGGTTGAGCAGGGCGCGGTCGTACAGGTGCAGCACGAACACGGGGGTGTCGGGCGCGGCCGCGTTGAGTTCCTCGAGGGTCGGCATGCGCCGTTCCGCGAACTGGAATTCGTTCCAGCCGCCCACGACGCGCACCCATTGCGGGTTCGGCGTGCGGTCGGCCTGTTCCTTCAACATGCGCAGCGCATCGGCCAGCGACGGCACGCCTTCCCAGCGCAGCTCGAGGTTGTAATTCAGGCCGCCGCGGATCAGGTGCAGGTGCGAATCGTTCAGGCCCGGGATGACGGTGTGGCCGTCCAGGTCGATCACGCGGGTGGCGTCGCCGCGGTGGCGCATGACGTCGGCGGCGTCGCCCACGGCGACGAAGCGGCCGTCGGCGATGGCGACCGCGTCCGCCTGCGGGTTGGACCGGTCCAGCGTGTGGAAGCGGCCGTTGGTCAGGATCAGGTCGGCGATGGCGGGTGTGTTCATGGTTTCCTCCGGAATGTAAATATATTACTGCGTGCGGCTGTACTGCAGCGGCGACAGGCCCGTGCTGCGGCGGAAGCTGCGGCAGAAATGGCTCTGGTCGGCGAAATGCAGCAGCATCGCGATCTCGCACACGCTGTGGCGGCGGTCCAGCAGCAGCCGGCGCGCGTGTTCGAGGCGGCGGCGCATCAGGTAGCGCATGGGCGGATCGCCCGTGGCGGCGCGGAACAGGCGCGAAAAATAGTGGCGCGACAGGCCGGCGTGGCCGGCCAGGTCCGCCAGGGTGAGCGGTTCGGTCAGGTGGTCGTCGATGTAGCGGCAGACGCGCGCCACGCTGGCGGCGGGCGGGATCTCAAACATGGTTGCGGCTTTCGGCAGGCGGCACGACGCCGGCCAGGGTGCGCACGGGCAGCACGACGCGGAACAGCGCGCCGTGCGGCTCGGCGGCGGTGTATTCGATGCGGCCGCCGTGCGCTTCGACGATCGCGCGGCTGATCGACAGGCCGACGCCGGTGCCGTGCGGTTTGGTGGAATACAGGGCGTCGAAGATGCGTCCGCGGTCGGCCGGGGCGATGCCGGGGCCGTTGTCGCGCACGCGCAGCTCGACGAGCGCGGCGCCGACCGGCACCGACTCCAGCACGATGCGGCGCGGCCGCTCGCTTACGCCGGCCAGCGCCTCGATCGCGTTCAGCAGCAGGTTGATGAGCACTTGCTGGATCTGCGCGCGGCTCGCATGGATCTGGCGTTCAGGCAGCAGCAGGCGGGTTTCCAGCTGCACGTTCTGGCGCACCATCAGCGCGCGCAGCAGCTGAGCGACCTCGCCGACGGCCGTGTCGAGTGCGAACATGCTCGCGGCCTCGCCCTCGCGCCGCGCCAGGCCGCGCACGCTGCGCACGATGTCGCCGGCCTGGCGGCCGCATGCCGTGATCTGTTCCAGCGCTTCCAGCGCGCGCGCCGTGTCGGGCTGGCCGCGGCGCAGCCAGCGGCGGGCGGCGGCCGCGTGCAGCAGAATCGCGGACAGCGGCTGGTTGACCTCGTGCGCGATCGTGATGCCGAGTTCTCCCACCGTGCCGGCGCGGGCGGCGCGCGTCTGCTGGTCGTGGTCGGGCGATGTCGGCGTGGCGTCCCAGGCGTGCATCAGGTCGCGCACGCGGCCATGCGCGCCCCAGTCGCGCCAGGCGTCCAGCGCGAGCTTGCGGTAGCCGGGCAGCGCGCCGGCGAGGCCGTGGCGGACGCACAGGCCGGCGGCGCCTTCCCAGGCCAGCGCGGCGATCCACGCCTGGCCGGCGGACTGCGCCTGCGCGGCCGCGTGCTCGTAGGCGGCGAGGGCACGGGCGCCACCGGCGGCATCCTGTTCCGCTGCGAGCGCCAGCAGCGCCATCGCGCCGGCCACGTCGGGCGCGCGGCGGGCCCAGGCCTGCAGCGCACGCCGATGGGCGCGCAGCGCGGCCGTCGCGCCCGGAACATTGTCCAACCGCGCCAGCGTGAGCGCGCCGAACAGGTGGTAAGGCAGCAGTTCGCACGGCGGCGTGAGCGGCGTGACGAGCTGGCGGGCGGCGGCCAGCGCCGCGCGCGCCGCGCCCGTCTCGCCGCGCAGCCACGTGGCCTGCAGGCAGCCGAGCCAGCAACCGAACTGCATGGCGTCCGCCGGCACCGTCGGCACGTACGGCGTGCGCGGGCCGTCGGCGAGCGCCCGGAACAGGGCAATGCGGCCGTCCAGCTGGCTGGTGGCGACGGAAACGTTGCCAAACGGAACCGACTGACGCACGGCTTCGGCGTAGTGCAGCAGCTCGGCCAGCGGCGCGCCGCACAGCAGGCGCACGTTCGTCCACAGGACGGCGTTGCGGGCCAGCGTGGCGGGACGGCACGCTTCCAGGCGGCAGGCTTCGGCCTGCAGCAGGGCGGCCTCGCGCAGCGGGGCGCAGCGGGGCAGCACCAGGGTGGCGTGGGCGCGCAGCACGGCGCCCGTGACGGCGCCGGCATCGTCCAGGCGCGCACGCAGGGCGCAGGCCTGGGCCAGCAGCATGGCGCGGCGGCCGCCTTGGAAGCGGTCGAGCGCGACGGCCGCCAGCAGGACGGCGGCCAGCAGGGTCGCGTCACGCGGACCGTCCAGCAGTGCGCGCCCGATTTCGGCTTCGATCAGCGTGCCCGGCAGGCGGCCGGCGTAAAAGGCTTCCTGCAGCGCGTCGGCCAGTGCGGGATCGAAGGCGAGCTGGGGCACGTCGGCGAGCGTGGGCATGCCGGCGTCGCACAGCAACTGCCAGGCGCGCCGGCAGGCGGCCAGCTGGGGCTCGGACGCCGCTGCGCCGGCGTCAGGCTGGGCATGCGGCGCGGGAGCGGATCGGGTCGTTCGGGACGGTCGGGTCATCTGCTCGCTCAGGATCGCCACCGGCGGGAGTTGGGGCGGGGCGGGACCAGTATCGTTGCCATATAGGACAATACCCTCATACGAAAGGATGATCCATTCTGGTATTGACGGGTGGCCGGCGGGGCGGATGGCGTGGGCGGGCATCGCGGCCTCAGGCGGGGAAGGGCCGCCCGAGCAGCGGCAGGTCGTGGCGGCGCACGCCGGTGGCGTCGGCCAGCGCGTTCGCGAGCGCGGCCGCCATCGGGCCCTGCGCGGCTTCCGCCACACCCAGGAAGGGTAGGCCGGGCTGGTCCAGCAGGTCGACGTCGATGCGCTCCGGCACCCCCGAAAAACGCAGGATCGGATACGTGCTCCAGTCCATGCTGGCGACGCCGTCCGGCCCGTAGCGCAGCTGCTCGTGCAGGGTCCAGCTGGCCGACTGGATGATGCCGCCCTCCAGCTGGTTGCGCGCGCCGTCCGGATTCACGACCTGGCCGCAGTCGGCCGCGCAGGCCACGCGGACGATGCGCACCGTGTTGGTATCCTTGTCGACCGCGAGTTCCAGCGCGACCGCAACGTAGGCCATGATGTTCTTGTACTGGCCGAAGCCGAAGCCATACCCATGCCCCGGCGCCGGCTTCGTCTTGCCCCAGCCGAAGCGCGCGGCCGCTTTTTCGATCACGGCGCGGGCGCGCGGTTCGCCGCCCAGGTGGTCGAGGCGCAGGCGCACCGGGTCGACGCCGGCCAGCTTCGCCAGCTGGTCCATCGTCCCTTCGATCGCCGTGATGTTGATGTGCGCCCCGAGCGAGCGCATGGCGGAGCTGCGCAGCGGCGTCACGGGGAGAAAATGGTTCACGACGCGCGCGTTGGGGATGGCGTACAGCGGCAGCGCGTTGCGGTCGCCGCCGCCTTCCGGCATCGGCATCGGTTGCGAGGGCGTTGGTGCGATCGGTTGTGCCAGCAGCCACGCCGGGACCAGCTTGCCCGCATTGCCGGGGCGTTCGTTGTGCGAGCCGCTCCACAGTGCGTAATCCCAGTGCGAGATGCGGCCGTTCCCATCGAGCGCGGCGCGCACCGTCGTCACCATCGCGGGCGCGTACGGCTCCCACAGGTGTTCCTGGTCGCGCATGAGCTGCACGCGCACGGGCACGCCCGGCACGGCGCGCGCCAGCAGCGCGGCGTCGGCCGCCACGTCGTCGGCGCCGTTCTGGCCGTAGCATCCGGAACCCTCGGTGTGGATGCAGCGGACTTTGTCGAGCGGCATGCCGACGAGTTCCGCCAGCGCGGCGCGCAGCGGATACACGCCCTGCGTATGCGTCCAGACCGTGAGTACCCCGCCGTCCAGCCGGGCGACGGCGCACGACGGGCCGATCGAGCCGTGCATCACGTACTGTTTCGTGTAGCGGGCCGAGACGCCCGGCCCGGTTGCCGGCCGGTCGACCTGGCCGCGGTCGAGGATCGTGATGTGCTGGGCGGGCAGCTGCTGCAGGGTCGCGTGGATGGCGTCCGCGTGCGGCAGCGGCGCGCCGCCCTGCCACCGGGCGTTCGTGGCCAGCGCATTCATCGCCTGGATGGCGCGCCATTCGTCGTCCGCCAGCACGGCGAGATAGTCGCCGTCGCGCACGACCTGGCGCACGCCTGCGAGGCGCCGCACCGCATCGAGGTCGACGCGCACGAGCCTTGCGCCGGGACGTGGCGGCCGCACGACACGGGCGTGCAGCATGCCGGGCAGGCGCATGTCCTGCACGTACGCCGCCCCGCCCGTGACTTTCGCCGGAATGTCGAGGCGGGCGAGCGGCTTGCCGATCAGGCGGTAGCGCGCCGGTGGGCGCAACGGCGACGTCTCGCTGGCCGCGCGGTGCAGGCCGGCCGCGTCGAGGCCACGCAGCGCCGCGCCGTAATGCATGCTGCGGCCATCCGGCGCGACCGCGCGGCCGGCGCGCAGCACGACCGTATCGGGCCCCACGCGCCACTGCGCCGCCGCGCCCTGGCGCAGCAGGGCCGCCACCTGGCTCGAGGCGTGCAGCAGCGCCATGCCGCTGTCGGCCATCGTGTGGCTGCCCGCCGTAAAACCTTCGTTGGGCGTGCGCGCCGTGTCGCCCTGGATGAAGTCGATGTCGCCCGGTTGCAGTTCCAGCTGTTCCAGCGCGACCTGCGCCAGCGCCGTGCGCACGCCGGTGCCCAGTTCGACCTTGCCGCTGAAGACCGTGACCTTGCCGTCGGGCGCCACGCGGATCCAGGCGTCGAGGAACGGGGTGCGTTGCAGGCTGCCCGCGAGCTTCGGATTGGCGACCGGCGGCACGCCCATGCCATTGAATTCGGCGCGGGCGGCGCGCGGCAGCAGCGCGAACGCGAGGACGAGGGCGCCCCCTTCGAGGAAGGCGCGGCGGCCGTGATTCACGTTGCTCATGCGGCCCCTCCCGCCGCGGCGCGGATGGCCGCGAGGATGCGGTGGTGCGTGCCGCAGCGGCACAGGTTCGGTTCCATGTGGCGGCGGATCTGCTCGTCGGTTGGATGCGGCACGGTGTCGAGCAGGGCTTGCGCACGCACGATCATCCCGGCGATGCAGTAGCCGCACTGGGCGGCCTGGTGTTCGATGAACGCGGCCTGCAGCCTGCCCGGCTTGCCGGCGCCGCCCAGGCCTTCGACCGTGCGCACGCTTCGTCCGGCGCATGCGGCCAGCGGGGTCACGCAGGAAAACACGGGCTTGCCGTCCAGCTGGACGGTGCAGGCGCCGCACTGGCCCATGCCGCAGCCGAACTTGGCGCCGTTCAGGTTCAATTCATTGCGCAACACGTACAGCAGCGGCGTGGCGGGATCCGCGCGCAGGTCGTGCGCACGGCCGTTGACGTCGACCTTAATGGAATGGGATTGGGTCATGGTTGCATCTCCTTGCGCAGCCTGGCGCTGGCGGCGGCCATGTCGGGCCAGGCGGGACGGCCGGCGCCCGTTCGTACCCAGGTCGCCAGCTCGGCGACCTGGGCGTCGGACAGCACGTCGGCGAACGGCGGCATGTAGGCGGCGGCCGCGCCGCCGGGCGCCGTGCGTTCCCACGGGATCCCGTGCAGCACGGTCTGGATGAAATTGGAAGGGTCGTCACCCAGCACGGCGCCGCTGCGGGCGAGGGCCGGGCGTCCGCCGAGGCGCATCATGGGCGCGGCCGGCGTGTGGCAACCAGCGCAGGCGGCCGTGAACAGGGCGGCGCCCGACGTCGCCGTTCCCGCGGCGACCGGCGCCGCCGTCGCTGCGGGCGCCGGTGCGGCCTGCTGGATCGTCATCAGGTAGGCGGCCATGGCCTCGACGTCTTCGCGGGGCACGCCGGCCAGGCGTTCCGTCACTGGCCGCATCGGCCCTTTCGCCGCGCCATGCGCGAGCGCCAGGCCGCCCTGCAGATAGTCCGCGAGTTCGGCGCGCGTCCAGGGCGCGCCGCCTTGCGCGAGGCGGGTGAGCGCGGGCGCGTGCCAGCCGTCGACCGTGCCGCCCTGGAATGCCGGACTGCGCTCGCCGCCCATCAGGTTCATGCCGCTGTGGCATGAGGCGCAGTGGCCCAGCGTGTCGACGAGGTAGCGGCCCCGCTCGACCTGGCCCGCGCCTGGCGCGGCGCCGTCGCCGGGGCGCAGGTACAGCGCGTTCCAGAACGCGAGCAGGGGCCGGAAAGTCAGCGGGAACACGAGGTCGTTGGCAGGTTGTTCGACACGCACCGGTGTGCGCGACATCAGGTAGGAATAGGCCAGTTCGATGTCCTCGTCGGACATGCGCGTGTAGTGGATGTACGGGAAGGCGGGATACAGCAGGTGGCCGTCGCGCGCCACGCCTTCGCGCAGGGCGCGCCTGAATGCGGCGCTCGTCCAGCGGCCGATGCCGGTGTCCGGATCGGGCGTGATGTTGGTGCTGTAGATGATGCCGAAGGGCGTCTTCAACCCCAGGCCGCCCGCATAGGCGGGACCGGCGGGCGCCGTGTGGCAGACCATGCAGTCGCCCAGCGCCACGACGCGGGCGCCGGCGGCGAGGACCGCCGCGGACGGCGGCGAGGGCGGCCCGGCGGCGGGCGCGATCGGGCCCGGGCTGGTCCAGGCGTACAGGCCGCCCATGACGACGGCCACGAAGGCCGTGCCGGCGACGGCAAGGGTGCGAAGTCTCATCGCGGATTCCTGGGTTAAGTTGCGGCGATTGTCGATTCCGGCCCGTCCACCGTCTAGTTATACGAAGGGATACCGGCCCGCCATCACTGTAGCGTCGGACCGCGCGGTCGATTGATGCTTTTGGCGCAAGAGTGTCTTGCGCGCCGGGCGCCGACGCGCGCGCCGCCGACGCGTTATGCTGGTGGTTCGCAGGAGATCGCCATGACCGACATTGCTTTCAACCGCGCCTGGGCACACGTGCTGGGCGCGGGCCACCTCACGCTGGGCCTGATGACGCCCCTCGCACGCGCGCCCGGCGAACCCGCCGACCTCGCGCGCGAGACGGCGCTGGCCGCCCGTGCCGACGCCCTCGGCATCGGCGCGCTGTGGACGCGCGACGTGCCGCTGATCGTCCCGCAGGGCAGCGCGAGGGAGGCCGCGGTGCTGGACGACCCGTTCATCTGGCTCGCGCTGCTGGCCGGTGTCACCAGGTTGGCGGCACTGGGCACCGCCGCCGCCGTGCTGCCGCTGCGCCATCCGCTGCACGTGGCCAAGGCCGCGTGGTCGCTCGACCGCTTGAGCGGCGGCCGCTTCATCCTCGGCCTCGGCTCGGGCGACCGGCCGGAGGAGCTCGCACCGTTCGGCGTGGACACCGCGCCCGAGGTGCTGTTCCGCGAACGCTGGCTGACGCTGGCCGCCGCGCTTGCGCCGGACGGGGCGGCGCGCGGCGAACTGCTCGCATCCACGGGCGGCTACGCGCCGACGCCCGCGCCGACGACGCGCATCCCGCTGCTCGCGGTGGGCACCGCGCGCCAGTCGCTGCAATGGATCGCGGCGCATGCCGACGGCTGGGCCACGTACCACCGCGAGGAAGCGCGCCAGCAGGGCCGCATCGCGCTGTGGCAGCGGGCGTTGGAGGAGCGCGCGGGCGGCGCACGGAAACCGTTCGTGCAATCGCTGCAACTGGAATTGCTGGCCGACCCGGACGCGCCCGCCGAACCGCTGGAGCTGGGCCTGCGCGCCGGCCGCCGCGCGCTGCTGGGCTATTTCGAGCGGATGGCGGCACAGGGCGTCGCCCACATGCTCGTCAACCTGCAGGGACCGCGGCCCGTTGAAGACCAGATCGACGAACTGGGGCGCGAGATCGTGCCCCGGCTGCCTACGCTGGCGGTGGGCTGAGTTGATCGCCGGGGTGGTCGCCGAGGTCCTGCGCCGCGAGGTGATCGGCGAGCAGGTCGACGAAGGCGCGGATCTTGGTCGAGTTGCGCCGGCTCGCGGGATACAGCGCGTACAGCCCGACGTCCATGGCGCCCGGATTGACGCGGTAGCCGGGCAGCACCTGCACGAGCGTGCCGGCGCGCAGGTCGCGCTGAACGAGCCAGCGCGCCAGCATGGCGATGCCCAGGCCGCCCAGCGCGGCCTGGCGCAGCACCTCGGAATTGTTGGCATGGACGACGCCGCGCACCTCGACGTCTTCCGCGTCGGCGTCGCCGGCCTGCAGGCGCCACGTGCGGCGGCCCTCGCCGAACGCGAACTGCAGGCAGTCGTGCGCCGCGAGCGCGGCGGGCGTCTCCGGGGCGCCGTGCGCGGCCAGGTAGGCCGGGCTGGCGCACAGCACGCGGTCGTGCGTGGCGAGCCTGCGCGCGACGAGGTTCGACTGCGGATCGAGGCTGCCGATGCGGATCGCCACGTCGATCGCTTCGTCGACGAGGTTGGCGGGCGCGTCGTCCAGGCGCAGGTCGAGCGTCAGGCGCGGGTGACGCGCGCGCAGCGCGGGCAGGATCGGCGCCACGTACATCGTGCTGAACGTGACGGGCGCCGCCACGCGCAGCACCCCGGCCGCGCCGTCCGCCGCCGCTTCGTCGGCCGCGTCGAGGCGTTCCAGGATGCGCAAGGCTTCTTCGTAATAGGTGCGGCCCGCGTCCGTCAGGGTGACGCTGCGCGTGGACCGGTTCAGCAGCACGGCGCCGAGGCGGCCTTCGAGCGCATCGACGAGGCGCGCGACCGACGACGTGACGAGGCCGAGCCGGCGCGCGGCGGGCGAAAAGCCGCCGGTGGCGGCGACGGTGCAAAAGGCTTTCAGTTCGGCGAAACGGTCCATCGTATCCTCAACGTGTGTGTTTTACGGTACTCATACCAAAGGATACTGTCCCGTGCGCGACTATGCGCCTACCATGGTTTCATGTCCGGTCTGGCCGGCCTGGGGAGGAGATGATGCGTTACTACCTGACGTTCGTGATGCTGGGCCTCCTGATGGGCGGCCTGTGCCTTTTGCTGGAAGTGCATACGGCCGCGCCGTCGGTCGCGATGACGGGGCTCTTCGGCGCCAGCGGCGCGCCCGCGCCCCCGGAGGGCGCGGCGCTGCCGGCGTAAGATGGATCTGTAACCCGGATCAGGAACGCAGGAAAGCCAGCAGGTCGGCGTTCAGGCGGTCCTTGTGGGTGGCGGCCAGGCCGTGCGGGGCGCCTTCGTAGACGACCAGGCGACCCTGCGGCAGGATCTCGACGGCGCGGCGCGCGGTGGTGTCGATCGGGACGATCTGGTCGTCGTCGCCGTGGATGACGAGGGTCGGGATCGTCATCTTCTTCAGGTCGTCGGTGAAGTCGGTTTCCGAGAACTGCTTGATGCACTCATAAGCGGCGCGCAGGCTGCACTGCATGCCCTGCAGCCAGAACGTGTCGCGCATGCCTTGCGAATCCTTGGCGCCTTCGCGGTTGAAACCGTAGAACGGGCTGCTCAGGTCCTTGAAGAACTGGGCGCGGTCGACGGCCACGCCCTGGCGGATGCCATCGAACACCGACATCGGCACGCCGTTCGGGTTGGCGTCCGACTGGCCCATCTGCGGCGTCACGGCGCCCACCAGCACGGCGCGCTTGACGCGGCCGGTGCCGTGGCGGCCGATGTAGCGCGCGACTTCGCCGCCGCCGGTCGAGTGGCCGACGTGGGTCGCGTCGGTCAGGTCCAGCGCTTCGACCAGCTGCGCCAGGTCGTCCGCGTAGTCGTTCATGTGGTTGCCGTGCCAGGGCTTGCTCGACAGGCCGTGGCCGCGGCGGTCGTGGGCGATGACGCGGTAGCCGTGGTTGGCGAGGAACATCATCTGGTCTTCCCAGGCGTCGCCCTGCAGCGGCCAGCCGTGGCTGAACACGACGGCCGGACCGTGGCCCCAGTCCTTGAAGTGGATGATGGTGCCGTCGCGGGTCGTGATGGTGTTGGCGGTGCGGGTGATGGTCATGGCGTGTCCCTTCGGGTTGGTGGCTGGAAGCCGGAAGGGGTAGCGCGTGCCGCCGCAATCCGGACCCGGACATTGTCGGGACCCGGGCGCAAGCGGTCTAGTCATACGAACGTATAGGTTCTGCTTACTCTGCGGTATCGGGTGTTGCCCGCTCGACCGGGCAGTTGAGGGCGAGCATGCGCGTAATGGGGGACGCCGTGCGCAGCCGCTCGCGCCACCACTTCAGCGCGGCGCCTTCCTCGCCCGTGCGCCACGCCATGTACAGCGTCTCGTCCGCCTTCGGTTCCTCGACTTCCTTCTCGACGAGGCGGCCGGCCGCGATGTCGGCCCGGGCCCAGGCCTCCGGCAGGAAGCCGAAGCCGAGGCCCGCCAGCTGGAATTCGTACTTCGTCTGCATGTCGGGGACGGTCAGCGTGTCCTGGCCGAACAGCAGGCCCACCGTGCGCGCCTGCAGCAGGCGGACGGAGTCGGCGACGGACACCGCGCGGTGCGCCGTCAGCTCCGCCTTGCCGAGCCGGTACCCGATCTTCGCCAGCGGGTGCGAGGGCGCGACGACGAACACGAATGACATCGTGCCGAGCGCTTCGGCCGTATAGCCGCCGCCCGACGGCCCTTCGCCGGCCGCGCCCACGAGCAGGTCGACACGGCGGTCGAGCAGGCTTTCCCACGTGCCGGACAACGCTTCGCGCACGATGCGCAACCGGGTCTGGTCGGCCACGTCGTAAAAGGCGCGGATGTCGTCCTGCAGGCCGAGCGGCGCGAGGGCCGAATCCATGCCGATGGCGAATTCGGTCTCCCAGCCGGAGGCGACGCGGCGCACGCGGCTCTCCAGGTCGCCCGCCGCCTTGAGCAGGTAGCGGCCTTCCTTCAGCAGCTCTTCGCCGGCGGGCGTGAGGATGACGCGCGGCCCGAAGCGCTCGAACAGCTGCACGCCCAGGTCGTCCTCCAGCTTGGAGACGGTGTACGAGATCGTCGACGGCACGCGATACAGTTCCTTCGCGGCGGCCGAGAAGCTGCCGCGGCGGGCGATGGTGTCGACGGTGAGGAGGGCGTCCAGGCTGAGTCTGAGCATGTGCGGGCAATCGAGGGCGGGGACCGCATCGTATCAGGCGCGCGCCCACTTCGACAACGCCCGGCCGATGCGCGCGCGGAACGCCTGCACCTTGTCGGGCGCGAGCGACTCGGCCTGGTACAGCGAGAGCATCCCGAACCGGCACTGCGGCGCGCACGTCCCCAGCAGCGCCGTCTTCAGCACGCGTTTTACCGGCTGGCGCAGGATGAAGCGGTCGACCCACCATGGGGAGCCCAGCGACGTGATCGCCACGGCGTGCCGCAGTTTGTCCAGCCGGGGCTTGATGGGACCGAGGTCGCTGGCGTGGTCATACGCGACGCCCGGCGCCCACACGCGGTCGAACCAGCCTTTCAACATTGCCGGGAAGCCGAACCACCAGGTCGGGAACACGAGCACGAGCGCCTCGGCGGACCGCAGGTTCGCGATGTGCGCCTGCGTGGCGGCAGGATCGAACGCCGGGCCGTAGTAGCTGGCGCGTTCCGCCGCCGTCAACGCGGGCGCGAATGCGGCGGCATACAGGTCGTCGACGACCACGTCGTGGCCGTGCGCGGTCAGGGTGGAGACGGCGTGCTGCGCGAGGGCGCGGCACAGGCTGTCGTGGACGGGGTGGGCGATCACTACCAGACACTTCATGAATGATTTCCTGGAAAATACGAGACGTCGCCCCAGCGGAGGCGGGGGCCTGATTTTGCGGGCGTTGCCGCCACGCGTGCAGATTGGGTTCCCGCCTGCGCGGGAACGACGTTCATGCTTTCAGTCCTAGATCATCCGCGACCTGCCTGCGCAGCATGAACTTCTGGATCTTGCCCGTCACCGTCATCGGAAACCCCTCCACGAACCGGATGTAGCGCGGGATCTTGTAGTGCGCGATCTGCCCCTGGCAAAAGGCGCGGATCTCGTCCTCGTCCGCGTGTTCGCCCGGCCGCAGCACGATGCACGCGCACAGCTCCTCGCCGTATTTCGGGTCGGGCACGCCCACGCACTGCACGTCCAGCACCTTCGGGTGGCGGTACAAGAATTCTTCGACTTCGCGCGGGTAGATATTCTCGCCGCCGCGGATCACCATGTCCTTGGCGCGGCCCACGATGCGGCAATAGCCGTCCGCGTCCAGGGTCGCGAGGTCGCCCGTGTGCATCCAGCCGGCCGGGTCGATCGCTTCGCGCGTGCGCGCCTCGTCGCCCCAGTAGCCCAGCATCACCGAGTAGCCGCGCGTGAGCAGTTCGCCCGTCTCCCCCTGCGGGACCACGCGGCCGTCCGCATCGACGATCTTGACTTCCAGGTGCGGGTGAATCCGTCCGACCGTGCCCACGCGGCATGCGAGCGGGTCGTCGACGGACGTCTGGAAGCTGACGGGCGACGTCTCCGTCATGCCGTAGGCGATCGTGATCTCGTCCATGTGCATCTGGCGGATCACGCGCTGCATCACTTCCATCGGGCAGGGCGAGCCGGCCATGATGCCGGTGCGCAGCGTATGCAAATCGAAGGACGCGAAGTCCGGGTGGTCCAGCATCGCGATGAACATCGTCGGCACACCGTGCAGCGCCGTGCAGCGCTCGGCCTGCACGGTGGCCAGCACCGCGCCCGCGTCGAAGCCTTCGCCCGGATAGACCATCGCCGCGCCGTGCGTCATGCAGGCGAGATTCCCCAGCACCATGCCGAAGCAGTGGTACAGCGGGACGGGGATGCACAGGCGGTCGCGCTCCGTCAGGCGCATCGCCTCGCCGATGAAGAAGCCGTTGTTCAGGATGTTGTGGTGCGTGAGCGTGGCGCCTTTCGGTGCGCCCGTCGTGCCGGACGTGAACTGGATGTTGACCGGGTCGTCGAACTGGAGCGTGCGCGCCACGGCGTGCAGGCGCGCCATGTCGGCCGGGGTCGCGCACTGCGCCACCGTGTCGAAGTTCAGCGTGCCCGGCGTGGACTCCGCGCCCAGGCGGATCACGTGGCGCAGCGCCGGCAGCTTCGCGCTGCGCAGTTCGCCGGGCGCGGCGCCGTCCAGTTCCGGCACGAGGTCGCGCAGCATGCCGAGGTAGTCGCTGGACTTGAAGCCGGGGGCGAGGATCAGCGCGCGGCAGCCGACCTTGGCCAGCGCGTATTCCAGCTCGGCGCGGCGGTAGGCCGGGTTGATGTTGACCATGACGAGGCCGGCCTTGGCGGTGGCGAACTGCGTGAGCACCCATTCCGCGCGGTTCTGCGACCAGATGCCGATGCGGTCGCCGGGGTCGAGGCCAAGGCCCAGCAGGCCGGCCGCGAGCCGGTCGGCCCGTTCGCGCAGTTGGCGCCAGCTCCAGCGCACGCACTGGTGGGGTATGACGAGCGCGTCGCGGTCGCCATGGCGCTCGGCGATGCGGTCCAGGTGGGCGCCGATCGTGTCGCCGATCAGGGGGAGCGGATGCGCTCCGTGGACGTAGCTGGCTTGCATCTGTGTCTCCCGTTTTGTCCCTTTCGACACAGTGTAGCGCCCATGCGCGGCAGCAGACTATCGAAAAAATCGATCATAGACCGTAAAACAACTCGTTTTTCTTCTTGCCCGGCGGCGACCATAATGCTTTCCATGGAAACGCGCTTTCGCCAGCAAGAAGCCAACATGGCAGAGCCCGCGAAGCGCAGCGTGTTCGAACGGTTCGAACACTGAATTGACAACCACAAGGAGAACATCATGCTGAAAGTACGTAAAAGCGCGGATCGCGGTGTCGCCAGTTTCGGCTGGCTGCGCTCGCAGCACACCTTCTCGTTCGGCCACTACCACGACCCGGCCCATATGAACGTCGGCCCGCTGCGGGTGATCAACGAAGACCGCGTGGCCCCGGGCCGCGGCTTCGACCCGCACAGCCACAAGAACATGGAGATCATCTCCTACGTGCTGGACGGCGCGCTGGAGCACAAGGACAGCATGGGCAACGGTTCGGTCCTGCGCTACGGCGACGTGCAGCGCATGAGCGCCGGCACCGGTGTCACCCACAGCGAGTACAACCACTCGGCGACGGAACCCGCGCACTTCCTGCAGATCTGGGTGATCCCGGCGGAAGCGGGCGGCGAGCCGGGCTACGAAGAGAAGCACTTCGACACGGACAGCAAACGCGGCGCGCTGCGCCTGATCGCGTCGAACGACGGCCGCGACGGCTCCGTCTCGCTGCGCCAGGACGCCGCCATCTACGCGACGATCCTCGACGGCGCCGAGCGCGCCGACCACGCACTGTTGCCGGGCCGCCAGGCGTACGTCCAGGTGGCGCGGGGCAGCCTGACCGTGAACGGCCTGCTTCTTGCAGCCGGCGACGCCGTCGAGATCGGCGAGGAAGCCGTCGTGGCGCTGTCGGACGCGAAGGACGCCGAAGTGCTGCTGTTCGACCTGCCGGTCTGAACCTGGTGAACGATTAACGAGTCAAACGCAACGATATTCAAGGAGAATCACATGGAAACCACTAAACTCTATTCCGTCGGCCGCGCCCTGGTGGGCGTCCTGTTCCTGGCGTCGGGGATCAACAAGATCATCGGCTTCGGCTACGTGGCCGGGTGGATGGGCAGCCTGGGCATCCCGGCGGCCGGGCTGCTGCTGGCGGGCGCGATCCTGCTCGAAATCGGCGGGGGCCTGGCGCTCGTGACCGGGTTCCAGGCGAAGTATGCGGCACTGGCGCTCGCGCTGTTCACAGTGCCCGTCACCCTGATCTTCCACGGCTTCTGGCATGCGGATGCGGCGGAGTTCCAGAATCAGCTGAACCACTTCCTGAAAAACGTGGCGGTCTTCGGCGGGTTGCTAGCCCTGTTCGACGTTGAACGCCAGCGCGCGACGAGCGCCGCACGAGTGAATGTCCTGCGCAGCCGCGCTGCCTGAGACGAGTACAATCTGTCCGCGACCTGGCGCACACGGGTGGCGGACATCCACGCAAACGAAAGAGACGAGGAGAACGAGCCATGGAAGTGACGACGCATCGCGGCACGGGGCCGCTGCAGCAGGTGATCGAGATCGGCAGGCACCGTATCCTGACCGACGTGAAGCCGGAATTCGGCGGCGAGGACAGCGGCCCGGAACCGCACGACATCCTGGCCGCGGCGCTGGCGGCCTGCACGACGCTCACCGTGAGCCTGTACGCGAAACGCAAGGGTTACCCGCTCGATGAGATCAAGGTCTCCATCAAACACGGCCAGGAAGGCGCGGTCTACGGCCTGCACCGCACGATCGAATACGTCGGCGCGCTGGACGACGAAACGAAGGCCCGCCTGACCGACATCGCCAACAAATGCCCGGTGCACAAGACCCTCTCCGGGACCATCCAGATCACCACGGAGGCACTCTAGCATGGACGCGTTCGAACACGAAAGCCTGGAAACCATCGTCGTCCCCCGCACGCACGACCTGGGTGGCGGCTTCGAAGTGCGGCGCGCGCTGCCGCACAAGGACCGGCGCATGGTGGGTCCGTTCGTCTTCCTCGACCAGATGGGACCGCACGTCTTCCACGCCGGCGAGGGCATCGACGTGCGGCCGCATCCGCACATCGGCCTGGCCACCGTCACCTACCTGCTGGATGGCCAGATCCGCCACCGCGACAGCCTCGGCACCGTGCAGGACATCAAGCCGGGCGAAGTGAACTGGATGACGGCCGGGAAGGGCATCGTCCACTCCGAGCGCACCGGCCCGGACGTGCGCGCGGCCGGCTCGAACCTGTTCGGCCTGCAGTGCTGGGTGGCGCTGCCGAAGGCGAAGGAAGAATGCGACCCGGCGTTCTCGCACACGGGGTCGCAGGAACTGCCGGTCCTCGACGGCGACGGCGCCACCGCCCGCATCATCGCCGGCAGTTACTTCGGCAAGACGTCGCCGGTGCCCGTGCAATCGCCGCTGTTCTACGTCGACCTGGCGCTGCAGCCGGGCGCGCGCCTGACGCTGCCGGCCGAGTATCCGGAGCAGGCGCTGTACGTGGTGGACGGCACGCTCGACCTGGGCCGCGACGGCCGCTTCGAGCAGGGCCAGCTGCTCGTGCTGAAACCGGGTGCGACAGTCACGCTGGCCGCGACGGAAAACAGGGGCGCCCGCGTGATGCTGCTGGGCGGCGAACCGATGGACGGCCCGCGCTACCTGACATGGAACTTCGTCTCGTCGTCATCCGACCGCATCGAGCAGGCGAAGGAAGACTGGAAGGCCCAGCGCTTCCCGCACGTGCCGGGCGAGACGGAATTCATTCCCTTGCCCGACCTGCCGGGCCGGCCGGTACGTTATCCCTGAATCTAGCCTTGGGCGTCCGCGCTGCGTGGCGGCGGCACCGCATGGCGCCGCTCGTCCGGGCGCGTGAGTACGCGCATCGCCACCTCGAACGGCACGCCCAGCGACGCCAGTGCGCGCGCGGGCGAGCGGTTCTGTTCCTGGGCCTCGTGGATCGTTGACTCGATCATGAGGGCGGTCTTGTAGTCGCTTCGTCGTTCCATCGTTCGATGCTAACACGAAGGTCACCGTCCCGGTCGTAAGACAGTGTCGCGTCCGACTACCGTCCGCTAACCTGCGCCCATTTGCAATCGAAGAAAGACATCATGAATACGACTCGTATCACTGCGCTGCGCGCGCTTCTCTCCGCAGCGGGATTCCTCACGGCCGGCGCGGCGTTCGCGCAGGCCGACCTGATCCTCACGAACGGCAAGATCGCCACGATGGCGAAAGAAGGCGAGTTCGTGCAGGCCATCGCCGTCAAGGACGGCAAGGTGCTCGCGACGGGGAGCAATGCGAAGGTGCTGAAGCTCAAGCGCGCGAACACGCAGGTGATCGATGCGCATGGCCGCACCGTGATCCCGGGCCTGAACGACTCGCACCTGCACGTGATCCGCGAGGGCCTGAACTACAACATGGAGTTGCGCTGGGACGGCGTGACGTCGCTGAAGCGCGCGCTGGACATGCTGAAGGAGCAGGCCGCACGCACGCCGGATGGCCAGTGGGTCAAGGTCGTGGGCGGCTGGAACGAATGGCAGTTCGAGGAAAAGCGCCTCCCCACGCTGGAAGAAATCAATGCGGCCGTGCCGGACAAGCCCGTGTTCATCCTGTACCTGTACGGCCTCGGCTTCCTCAACAAGAAGGGCGTCGAGACGCTGGGCTACGACCGCAACACCAAATACAAGGACGGTGAAGTGGAGCTGGATGCGAACGGCCAGCCGACCGGCAAGCTGATCGCGAAACCGAACGCACTGATCCTGTACTCGACCCTCGCGAAGACGAACAAGCTGGGGCACGACGACCAGGTCAACTCCACCTTGCAGTTCTATCGCGAGCTGAACCGCCTGGGCGTGACGAGCGCCATCGACGCGGGCGGCGGCTTCCAGAACTATCCGGACGATTACGGGGTCTCGCTGGAACTCGCGAAGCAGGGCAAGCTGACCGTGCGGACCGCCTATTACCTGTTCGCGCAAAAGGCCGGCAAGGAGCTGGAAGACTTCCAGCGCTGGCTCGCGATGACGCATCCGAAGCAGAACGACCACATGCTGTACCCGAACGGCTTCTCCGCCGAGGGCGCGGGCGAGAACCTCGTCGCCAGCGCGGCCGACTTCGAGAACTTCCTCGAACCGCGCCCGGACCTGCCGGCCTCGATGGAGAACGACCTCGAACCCGTCGTGTCGCTGCTCGTGAAGAACCGCTGGCCGTTCCGCCTGCACGCGACGTATGGCGAGAGCATCGCGCGCGACCTCGACGTCATCGACAAGGTGAACGCGCAGACGCCGCTGAACGGCCTGCGCTTCATCATCGACCACGGCGAGACCGTGACCGACGCCGACCTCGCGCGCATCAAGAAGCTGGGCGGCGGCATCGCCGTGCAGGACCGCATGCACTTCCAGGGCGAATCGTACTGGAAGCGCTACGGCGAGCAGACGCGCCAGATGCCGCCGATCCGGAAGATGCTCGCGCAGGGCATCCCGGTCGGCCTGGGCACGGACGGCACACGCGTCTCCAGCTATAACCCGTGGCCTTCGGTGTACTGGGCCGTCACCGGCAAGACGGCCGGCGGCCTGCAGATCTGGCAGGACGGCGACCGCCTGTCGCGCTACGAGGCGCTGAAGCTGATCACGACGGGTTCCGCGTGGATGAGCGGCGAAGAAAAGGTCAAGGGCACGCTTCAGCGCGGCCAGTACGCCGACTTCGTGGTGCTGCCGCGGGATTACTTCGGCATGGACGCGGAGGGCATCAAGCGGCTGGAGAGCGTGCTCACCATCGTCAACGGCAAGGTGGTCTACGGCGCGGGCGACTATGCGCCGCTGGCGCCTGCGGCGCTGCCGGTGTCGCCGGCGTGGAGTCCCGTCGCGGCGTACGGCGGATATCAGCCGCACTAAGCAGCCCCGCTAAGCCTGGCCCGCCAGCGCGGTGCGCGCCTGTTCGACCGTCTCCGCCAGGAAGTCGGCCACGGCGCGCACGCGGCTCGACGCCGCGAGGTCGGCGTGCATGACGAGCCACACGCCGTCGCTGAACACGTCGCCCGGCGCCAGCACGCGTTCCAGGTCGGGATCGGTGACGAGGAAGTCCGGAATGACGGCGAGGCCGAGGCCTGCGCGCACGGCCGCGATCTGCGCGCGCAGCGTCGACGCGGCCAGCACCACGTGCGCTTCCGGCGCGCGTTTCGCGAGCCACTGCGAGGCCGGCAGGTGCGCGTGCGCCTCGTCCCACGTGATCATGGCGCGGCCGGCCAGCGGATCGTCGGCGTGCGCCGGATGCCGCGCGAGATAGTCGCGGTGCCCGTACACGCCGTACGACATCGCCCCGAGCCGGCGCGCCTTCAGGTTGCCGTGGCCGGGGCGCACGAGCCGCAGCGCGAGATCGGCGTCGCGCCGGCCCAGTTCCACGGCGGCCGTCGTCGTGACGATCTCCAGGCGCAGCTGCGGATGGCGCGCGACGAAGCGGGGCAGGGCGGGGATGACGAGGTCCGATGCCAGGTTGTCGGACGTGGCCAGGCGCACGAGGCCCGACACGCCCGGACTGAGGCCGGACGCGCCCCGCTCGAAGGCGAGCATATTGTCCTCGACGGCCTCCGCGCGTCCCAGCAGTTCACGCCCTTCGTCCGTGAGGTGATAGCCGGTCTGGTGGCGCGCGAACAGGCGCGTGGCGAGCCGCGCTTCCAGCTCGGCGATGCGCCGGCTGACGGTCGACTGGCTCACGCGCAGCACGTCCGCCGCGCGCGTCAGGCTGCCGCCGCGCGCCACTTCCAGAAAGTATTTAAGATCGTTCCAGTCCAATGCTCAGTGACTCCTGTCTTCCAATTTTGGAAAATGATCCGCCGATTATTGGTGTTTTCTTTGCAAGGCGCAACGGCTACATTGTCTACAAGCCGCCGCCGGCGGCATTTGCCAAAAAAGGATGAATGACATGCTGACGACTCGACATTTGGGATCCGAGGGACTGCAGGTTTCCGCCATCGGCCTGGGCTGCATGGGCATGAGCCACGCCTACGGCACGCCCGACGACGCGGAATCGATCGCGACGATCCACCGCGCCATCGACCTGGGTTGCACCTTCTTCGACACGGCGGAAGTCTACGGCCCGTTCACCAACGAAGAGCTGCTGGGCCGCGCGCTGGAAGGCCGCCGCGACCAGGTGCAGATCGCGACGAAATTCGGCTTCGTCGTCGGCAAGGGCCATTTCGCCGGCGCCGACAGCCGCCCGGAACACATCCGCGAGGTGGTCGAAGCGTCGCTGAAGCGCCTGCGCACGGACCGCATCGACCTGCTGTACCAGCACCGCGTCGATCCGGGCGTGCCGATCGAGGACGTGGCGGGCACGGTCAAGGACCTGATCCGTGAAGGCAAGGTGCTGCATTTCGGCCTGTCGGAAGCGGGCGTTGCGACGATCCGCCGCGCGCACGCCGTGCAGCCCGTGTCCGCACTTCAGAGCGAGTATTCGATCTGGGAGCGCAACCTCGACGCCGACGTGCTGCCCGTGCTGCGCGAACTGGGCATCGGCCTCGTGCCGTTCAGCCCCCTGGGCCGCGGCTTCCTGACCGGCACGGCGAAGCGCGCCGAGGATTATCCGGCCGACGACTTCCGCGCCCAGAACGACCCGCGCCTGCAGGGCGAGAACTTCGACCGCAATCTCGCCATCGCCAACCTGGTGAAAGAGATCGCGGCCCGTCACGGTGCGCTGCCGGGGCAGGTGGCGCTGGCGTGGCTGCTGGCGCAGGGCGACGACATCGTGCCGATCCCGGGCACCAAGCGCCGCACCTACCTCGAACAGAACCTGGCCGCGGTGGACGTCAAACTGGATGCGGAGGATGTGCGCCGGCTGGACGGGGCGCTGCAGCAGATCGGCGTGGCGGGCGCGCGCTATAACGAGAAGGCGATGGCGA
>JBJMVU010000367.1:0-15581 GCA_045810485.1 Massilia sp.
CCGGGGGCACGTCGCCGCGCGCGATGCGCTGCGCGAAGCCTTCCACGACGGCCGTCTTGCCGACGCCGGCCTCGCCGATCATGATCGGGTTGTTCTGGCGGCGGCGCATCAGGATGTCGACCATCTGCCGGATCTCGTCGTCGCGGCCGACGATCGGGTCCATCTTGCCGCTGCGCGCCTGCTCCGTCAGGTCGACCGTGAATTTTTTCAGCGCTTCCTGCTTGCCCATCTGGGCCGGGGCAATGGCGCCGGATGCTTCGCCCGGCGCGGCCTGGAAGCCGTCGCTGGCGCCCAGCTGCGCTTCCACCGAATCCTTCAGCAAGGTGCCGAAGCGGTCGGACAGGTCGTCGGCCTTGACGCGCTCGAACTGGCGGCTGATCGCGTACAGCGCGTTGCGCAGGTTGGTGGTCTTGAGCATGCCGAAGACCAGGTGGCCGCTGCGCACCGACGACTCGCCGAACATCAGCGTGCCGTACACCCACGCGCGTTCGACGGTTTCCTCGAGTTGCGACGACAGGTCCGTCACCGACGTGGCGCCGCGCGGCAGGCGGTCCAGCGCGGCCGTCACGTCGCGCGCCAGCACGGCGGCGTCCAGTTCGTAGTGGCGGATGATGCGGTGCAGGTCGGAGTCCTGCAGCTGCAAAATCTGGTGCACCCAGTGGACCATCTCCACGTACGGATTGCCGCGCAGCTTGCAGAACACCGTGCTGCTTTCGATCGCGCGGTAGCACAGCGAGTTGAGTTTTCCAAACAGTGCGACACGGGAGATTTCGGCCATGATCGGTTCTTTCGCGTGAGGTCAGCCCTGGCGGGCGGTCGGGTTGATCAAGAGTTGACGGGCATCGCGCGCGGCCGGGCCGCTCGCGAGATAAGTGGTCCAGCCGAGGCGGCGCGCGCCCAGCTTCAGGGGCGGAACTTCGGGGCGCTTGAGCACGAGACGCACGTCCCAGTCGAGCACCGTGCCGGCATAGCTCTTCACCCAGTCGACGAGGCGCGTCATGCTGGCGCCGCCGGGCAGCATGCGCTCGTAGTCGTCGTAGTCGAGCGGGCCGATGACGAGCCGGAACTTGTGCTGGCAGTCCCAGACTTTCTTGCCCAGCACGGCCGACGTGCCGAGGCGGTTGCCGCGGTCTTCCATGCCGATGCATGTCTGGCCGTCCAGCGGGATCTTCATCCAGTGGCCGACGAACTGCTCCATCTCGACGGGCAGCTTGAAGTACGCGCGCAGGATCGTCACGAGGCCCGCGGCGGGGCGGCGCTGGTTGGCCATCAGGCCGGCGAAGTGCAGCTTGGCGAAGTCGCCGATCTCGTCGCGTCCGCGCATGCCGGGGGCGCCGATGCCGAACAGGCTCCCCACGTAGTCGGCGAAGCGGTCGCTGTCCGGGCGGTCCAGGCTGATGGCCGGATCGGCCGCGGCGCGTGCGCGGTAGAACAGCGACACCATCCGGTGGTGGAACACGTCCATGAACGCCACCAGCGTCTGGTCGCCGTGGTTGCGGGCGCGGTCGCGCGCATATTCCGTCAGGTGCAGCGGCAGCGGGCCGTTGGCGCCGAACAGGCCAAGGAAGTTGACGGCGAGGCGCGCCTTCGCGTCGCCGGTCGCGGGCTTGAAACCGGCCACGGCGCCGGGTTCGAAGCCGAGCGACGGATCGCGGCCGAAGCGCACGGCGTCGTCGCGCGGGCGCAGCGACGCGCCGATGCGCGGCTTGTCCGGATGCGCGTTCTCCAGCAGGCGCAGGGCCTGGAAGAAGTCCAGCGCCGCCCCGGCGTCCTCGAGCCGGCGTTCGACGTCTACAGGATCGCGCATGCGCCCTCCGCCGCCTTCCAGCGCATGATCTCGCCGCGGCCGACGGTGCGCACGACGGTCTCGGTGAACGAATTGATCGACACGTATTGCGTGAAGAAGTGGCTGAGCACCCCGCCCAGCACGAACGCGCCGGCGCCTTCGAACGCGCCGTCGTCCATCGTCACCGTGATCTCCAGGCCGCGCCCGAACGTGATGGGTCCCGGCGCCGGCATGCGCCGCGTGATGGGTTTCGACGACACCGAACGCACACCCTCCACCTGGCGCTGGCTCGCCAGGTCGAGCGGGTGGCAGTACAGCGCGAGCAGTTCGCGCAGCGCGCGGGCGCCCTGGTCCGGATCGGTGTCGGCCAGCGACAGGTAGTTCAGCGACAGCTGGTTGATGAGGCGCCACGCCACGCCGCCCTCGGCGAACGACGGGAACGGCTGGCTCGGCCCGCCCAGCACGCGCACCGACTGGACCGGCCCGCCCTGCTCCAGGATGAAGTCGGTCTTGCCGATGCCGAGCGACATCGACAGCGGCAGGTCGCGGTTCGTGCACCACACGACGAGGCCAAGCTGGCGCAGGTTGTGACGGTACGGCGCTTCCTGTGCGTCGACGAGCGTGATGAAGGTCTCGGAGCCGATGTATGAGGAGCGCGGCCCGCGCTGGCGCTGGCGTTGCGACAGCAGGCGCGGCTCGCGCCGGATCTGGTAGAACGCCTGGCCCGCCAGCGTGGCCGCGCCGAGGTCGCGCGCGCTGTACAGCGGATGGAATTCCTGTTCGCCCTCGGTGCCGGTGCCGTAGCCGGTCACGCTCTCGACCTGGTGCACCTCGAAGTCCATGGGACGCGTGCGGTCGGGCAGCACGTGGTATTCGAACTGGTCGCCGGACAGGTTGATGCGGTCGGCGCGGCGCTGGAACAGGTTCACCGCGGGCGTGCAGTTCAGCGCGAAATTGCTGTGGTCGAGCGCCTGCTCCAGGCGCGCATCGCCACGCGAGAGGAGCACGATGATCTCGAGTTCCTGTTCCGCGCAGGCGGCCACCGCGGATTGCAAACCCGCCAGCTCGACGAACAGGAAGCGCTGCGCGAACGCGAAGTATTCCTGCAGCAGGCGGTAGCCCTGGAAGCTGCGCTGGCCACTGGGCAGCAGCGCGTCTTCCTCGTCGAAGCCGCGCGGCCGCAGGGCCGTCTTCGGCAGCAGGGTGTGGCGTCCGGCCGGACGGCTGCCCGGCAGTACCAGCACGCCTTCGACGGCGCCCAGCAGCTTTTCGTAGATCTGGCCCGGCATCTCGTCGCTGCCGCGCAGGTGCAGCGCGAGGCGGTCCAGTCCCAGCTTGGTGAACGGCATGCCGTTGGTGGTGCGCAGGCGCAGGCGCAGGCCCGCCTTCACGTTCGCGGGCAATCTCGCGTCGACGCCTTCGATGCGGCCGCCGTGCGTGAAGAATTTCGCTTCGACGAGTTCGATCGGCCACAGCGTGACCTCGTGCGCCGTGCGGTATTCGCAGGCGGTGGCGTCGTCCTTGCCGAGCACGCTGCGCATCGCCGCGCCGCGCGGAATGCGGTAGCCCACGTTCAGCGCCGGGTTGGCGAGGTCGGGCTGCAGCTGCACGATCGCCATCGACGGCGTCGGCGCCAGGAAGTGCGGGTAGACGAGTTCCGACAGGTGCTGGGTGAAGCGCGGGAACTCGGCGTCGATCTTCATCTGCACCCGCGCCGCCATGAAGGCGAAGCCCTCCAGCAGGCGCTCGACGTACGGGTCGGCGCACTCGAAGCCTTCGAGGCCGAGGCGGCCGGCGATCTTCGGGTACTGGACCGCGAATTCGCCGCCCATCTCGCGCAGGTGCTGCAGCTCCTGGCTGTAGTAGCGAAGCAGGCGTGGGTTGGTCATGTCCGTGCGCCGGCAAATTCGGTGAGGCTGATCTGGGCAAGATCGAGATCGAGCTCGGTCTTGAGGAACAGGCGCTCGGGATACGGTTGGGCCCACATGTCGGCCTGGATCTCGAACATGATCTTGCTGATCGATTCCTGCTGCGGCACGACCTTGACGGTAACGGACGAGCGGATCAGGCGCGGTTCGAAATCCCAGATGGCCTGGCGGATCGCGCGTTCCAGGTCGGCCGCGCTCATGTTCGCCAGCGAGGCGCCGGACATGTCGGGCATGCCGTAGTTGAGGACGGAGCCCGCCAGGTGCGGCAGGCGCGGCACGTCGGAGACGGACAGCAGGTTGGTCGTGTTCAGCAGCCACGCGAGGTCGCGCAACACACCTTCGCGCAGACTGCGCACCGACAGCACGCGCCGTTCGCGCGACTCGACCTCCTGGTCGGGTTCATCGTCGGTGAGGCGGTCGAGCAGCGAAGGTTGCAGGCGCTCGCGCGGTGCCAGTTCAGCCATGGTCGCCGACGTTCCCGTTCAGGTCGAATTCGATCAGGCGCGCGTCCATCAGCGGATAGTCGTCGTCGCCATTCGTGAACATGCGCTGGCCGACAGGATGCTCGCCCGGCCACTCGGTCTGGCGCGCCAGCTTGAACGCGTCGGCGGCGTCGGTGCTGCCCGGGTAGCGGGTCGGGATCAGGCCGACGGTCTGGGCGCCGTTGGACCAGGTAAACGTCGCGGCCGTCCAGACGGCGTCGCGCAGGTCGGCCGGCGGTTCGATCTCGATGCGCGCGATGCGCATGAACGGCACCCATACATAGCGTCCGTTGACGATCGCTTCCAGCACGGGGCCCAGGCGGCTGTCGGCATCGGCCAGCCAGTCGAAGCGCGTGCCGTCGATCGTGCCGGGCGATGCGGGCGCGGCGTCGAACGCGGCGGCGCGCAGGCTTGCCGCGGCATCCGGGTCGGTCGCATCCAGTTTCAGGGCTTCGGCCAGTTGGGCCATCCAGGGCTGCGGCTCGCCGAAGATCACGGGCGCACGCAAGCCGGCGAAAATCTCCGCGCGCAGGGCTTCGCACTGGATCGCCTCGCGATAGGTCTGCACCATCGGCAGCGCGCCGGCATCCAGTTCGCCCGCGACGTTCAGCTGCGTCAGGGCGCGGTTCCACTGGCCCAGCACCGACAGCAGCTGGAACAGGAACACGCGCAGCTTCGCGTCGCCACTGTTCTTGCGCACCGCATCCTGCAGCGCGGCGAGCGCGCCGGCCAGGTCTCCATCACGAATCAGCTGTTGCGCAAGCATTCGAAGCTCCCATCAGAATTCTGTCATCGACTTGCCGCCGCGGGGACGGCAAGCCATGCGCGGCTGTTTGATTAAGCAGCGTGGTTTTCGGCGATGTTCCAGGCAAACGTTTTATCGCCTGCCACGGTGCCCTTGCTGTCCTGCGGGGTGTACGCGAACGTCACCTTGCCGAAGTTCAGCGTGACGTTTTCGGTCAGGCGGTCTTCGCCGCCGCTGCCGCCGGTCGAGAGCGAGGTCACCAGGACTTCTTCCATGGTGATCAGCAGGTACTTTTGCTGGCCTTCGCCGGCTTTACGCACCATCAGCACAGCCTTGTCGAGGTGCGTACCCTTGGCCAGGGCGGTCATCAGCGCGTTGGACGAGCTGTCGATGAACTTCGTGAACGAGATGTCCTGGAAGTTGGCCTTGCCGGCGCCGCCGCCACCGCCCATGTGGGTGGTGCCCGACTGGCTCATGCCCCAGCTCCACGCCAGGATGTCGATGTCGCCCTTCGGACCCTGGACCTTGTCGCGCGACTCACCCTTGATCTTCTCGCCCATGTTGATGAACATATCCAATGCCATGTCTTATTCTCCTAGTTGGTTGTACTTCCGAATACGCGCGGACGCCCGGTCCGCGCGGGACTTCAAAAAACGGTCAGCCTTTTGCCGACGGCAGCTTCGACACGAGGCGCAGCGACACGGTCAGGCCTTCCAGCTGGTAGTGCGGACGCAGGAAGAACTTCGACGTGTAGTAGCCCGGGTTGCCTTCGACTTCTTCCAGAACCACTTCGGCCGCGGCCAGCGGTTTCTGGGCCTTGGTCGTTTCGCTCGAGCTGCCCGGATCGCCGTCCACGTACTGCATGATCCACTTGGTCAGCCAGCGCTCCATCTCGTCGCGTTCCTTGAACGAACCGAGCTTGTCGCGCACGATGCACTTGAGGTAGTGGGCGAAGCGGCAGGTCGCGAACAGGTACGGCAGGCGCGCGGCCAGGGCGGCGTTGGCGCTGGCGTCCGGGTCGTCGTACTCGGCCGGCTTGTGCAGCGACTGCGCGCCGATGAAGGCGGCGAAGTCCGTGTTCTTCTTGTGCACCAGCGGCATGAAACCGTTGGCGGCCAGTTCCGCCTCGCGGCGGTCCGAGATCGCGATCTCGGTCGGGCATTGCATGTCGACGCCGCCGTCGTCGGTCGGGAAGGCATGCACCGGCAGGCCTTCGACCGCGCCGCCGGACTCGATGCCGCGGATGCGCGAGCACCAGCCGTATTCCTTGAACGAACGGTTGATGTTGACGGCCATCGCGTAGGACGAGTTGGCCCACGTGTAGTTCTTGCTGCCTTCCGCGCTGGTGTCTTCCTCGAAGTCGAATTCCTCGACCGGGTTGCTCTTGGCGCCGTACGGCTGGCGCGCCAGGAAGCGCGGCATGGTCAGGCCGACGTAGCGCGAATCCTCGGACTCGCGGAACGAACGCCATGCGGCGTGTTCCGGGGTCTGGAAGATCTTGGTCAGGTCGCGCGGGTTGGCCAGCTCGTTCCACGACTCCATCAGCATGACGGACGGCGCGGCGGCCGCGATGAACGGCGCGTGCGCGGCGGCGGCCACCTTGGCCATCGACGACAGCAGCTCGACGTCCGGCGCGCTGTTGTCGAAGTAGTAGTCGGCGACGATGGAACCGAACGGCTCACCGCCGAACTGGCCGAATTCTTCCTCGTACATCTTCTTGAAGATCGGGCTCTGGTCCCAGGCCGTGCCCTTGAACTTCTTGAGCGTCTTGCCCAGGTCGTTCTTCGAGATGTTCATCACGCGGATCTTGAGCATCTCGTCGGTTTCGGTGTTGTTCACCAGGTAGTGCAGGCCGCGCCAGGCGCTTTCGACCTTCTGGAACTCCTCGGTGTGCATGATCAGGTTGACCTGCTCGGTGAGCTTCTTGTCGAGCGCGGCGATCAGGCTCTGGATCGTGCCCAGCACGTCGCTGGTGATCAGGTTGGTGCCGGCGAGCGCCTGCTCGGCCAGCGTGCGCACCGCGACTTCGACCGATTCCTTGGCCTTGTCGGATTGCGGCTTGAATTCCTTCTGCAGCAGCGAGCTGAAGTCGCTCGTCTCGAGCGTACCGCTCTCCTGCTGGCTTTGTGCGAGGGCTTCGGACATGTCGTTCTCCTGTTCTCTCGTTCGTTATTCGGTGGGCTTTGGTGCGGACGTCAGCGCCTGCATCAGCGCCGGTTCGGCCAGCAGCTTGGAGATCAGTTCTTCCGCGCCGGTCTTGCCGTCCATGTACGTCATCAGGTTGGCCAGCTGGCCGCGCGCCTCGAGCAGCTTGTTCAGCGAATCCACCTTGCGCGCGACGGCGGCCGGGGTGAAGTCGTCCATGCTTTCGAAGGTCATGTCGACGGCCAGGTTGCCCTCGCCCGTCAGCGTGTTCGGCACCTGCACGGCGACGCGCGGCTTCATGGCCTTCAGGCGCTCGTCGAAGTTGTCGACGTCGATCTCGAGGAACTTGCGCTCCGCGACCGGCGCCAGCGGCTCGGCGCTCTGGCCCGACAGGTCGGCCAGGACGCCCATCACGAACGGCAGCTGCACCTTCTTCTCGGCGCCGTACACTTCGACGTCGTACTCGATCTGCACGCGCGGTGCGCGATTACGTGCGATGAATTTCTGGCTACTTTCTTTGCCCACGGTTTACTCCTCCTAGATTGAACTGCTACCGGCCTGAATTCAATAATCGTCCGACCCGTCGGACTCGCCCGGCTGGGGTCCACGGATCACGTTCAACTGCTGCATGCTGTCCGGCGCGAGGTTCTCCATGACTTCCATGAAGCTCATCGGCGCCAGGCGCTTGGCCCGCTCCAGCAGCATCGGCACGGGGCTCGACGGCTCGTAGCGCTGGTAGTAGGCGAGAATCTTGTCGATCATGCGGATCACGTCGGCGCGGCTCGTCACGTCGCCCGTGATGCCCACGGCGCGCGGCACGGCCGTGCCGCCGCCCTGGCCAGCGGCGGCGTCGCCATCGGCGTCGGACGCGGCCGCTTCCGGCGCGGCTTGCGCGCGGCTGGCCAGCAGGTCGGCCATGCGGCGCAACTGGCGCGTCAGCGGGGTCAGGTTCAGGGACTGCGTGCTGCCCACGTGGCGCGCGAGCGCGCTCTCCAGGCTGACGATGCTGTCCAGCGCACCGTTGACGGCGCCCGTCGCCACCCCCATCGCTTCATCCGACACGTCGGCCAGCGCGGCCTCGATCGACGCGGGCGCCAGCGCGGCCTGCCCGTCCGGCACGGGCGCCTCGCCGTGCGCCTGCTCCAGCACACGCAGGGTCAGGGGCCCGAGGCCGGGCAGCATGACGAAGGCGGTCTCGCGCAGCTCGCGCAGGATCGTCGTCGAATCGGTCAGCTGGGCCAGGGAATTGATGCGGAGCGTGGGGTCGTTGTCGTCGTCCGGATCGAGTTCCGGATGGACGCGGTCCCAGCGCTCGTCCACCAGGCGTTCGAGCAGGCGCACGCCGTCGGCGAAGCCGGGCATCGCGTGCAGCGCCAGCAGCGCACGCACGAGCGGCATCGCCACGCGCAGGTCACGCGTACGGCCGAGCAGCTCGAGCGCCTGCTTCTTGACTTGCTTCCATTCGGGGGGGGCGGCGGGGACGATGGTGTCCCCGTACTGGACTTCAGGTTTGCCGAGCGCGCTCTGCTCCAGCTCCATGAATGCGGGGTCGTACTCGAGATTCGGTCCGCAAGGGGCGGCCTCCTCCAAATCCTCGAGCAGGACATCGACGTCGACAATACTCATGATTGTGCGCGTGTTGACTAGTTGTAGGACGGATTACGAACTCGTCGTCCCGGCATTGACGCCGCGCGCGGTTCTTATTTAGTAATTTTCCGTGAGGATCTTGCCTCACGATCGGGCACTATACGCGATTTAGCAGCCTCGTCGTTAATAAGAAACGTAAATTTTTTTACATTAAAGCTTGCCCAGAATGGTTGACAACAGTTTTAGTACACGATCATTTTCGGTACAGCCGAGCCAAAACGAGGGCGTTGATTGCCCTCGATGGAACGATGGTTGTAATTTCTTTACATGAGATGCCAAGACGGCATTCAGGCGCAGCCGGCCAGCAGCAGCAGCGGCACGCCCGTCCACGCCACCGCCACGAGGGCCAGCACGGCCAGCACGAGCCGGGCCCAGTCGAGCAGGCCGGCGTCGATACGCCGTGGCACGCCGCGGGCGCGCCACGCGAGCCACGCGCAGGCGCCGATGGCGACGAGCGTCGCGCCGCCCAGCAGCGTGCGATCCGGCCCGCCGGGACGCAGGCCGGCCGGCGTGCACTGCGCCGCCGCGACGCCGTAGGTGAAGGCGAAGTGGAGGCTCCACACGAGCAGCGGCAGCGTCCCCGCCAGCAGGCGGCGCCAGAACGATTCGCGGGGTTGCGGCATCATCGCCGTCACTCCATCAGCAGCGGCACGAGCCGCACGACGAGCATCCCGGCGATGCCCTGCAGCGTCGTCATGTGCCACACGAGCGCGATGGTGTCGAGCGACGCGCGGCTGCGTTCACGCAGCAGATCGCACCATGCGCGCGCGGCGAGATACGGCGCCAGCACCGCGAGCGTCGCGACGTGCAATCCCTGGTAGGACGCCAGTGCGGCGACGGCCGCGGCCCACGCGCTGGCGGTCGGATCCAGCCCGGCGGCAGACAGGCCGCGCACGTCGACCGCGCAGGCCGCGAGCACGCAAGCCAATGCGGCCAGCACGAGCCACGGCAGGCGCCGCGTGCCGACGGCGCGCGTCGCGAACCAGACAAGCAGCGATCCCAGCACCAGCAGTCCGGCGGAGATCAGGGCCAGGTCCTGCGACGGCAGCGTGGCGCCGGGCGGCGGGCACACCGCCAGGCGCATCGTCACGTGCACGTACGCGAAGGCGAAGCACGCGAAGATGCTGAAGTCGACGACGAGCATGACGATGGCGGCCCACCACGCGTGCGACGCCGTGCCGGTGACGCCGACCGGGATGCGCTCATCCTCGTCGATGTCGACATGGGCGACGGCGTTCTCGCGATCCGACTCCCACATCCATCCGAGCACCGCCGCGACGGCCGCCACGCCGCAGATCCAGGCGAGCACGTTGAGTTTCACCGTCAGCAGCAGGAAGAAGCCGGCCGTGCCGGCGGCGGCGATGAGCGGCAGCCAGCTGTCGCCGGGCAGGATGAGGACGTAGCGCGGGACCGCCGCGACGGGGCTCGTGGCGATGGTCTCGCGCGCGCCCGTCGCGGTGCGCGGCAGGTAGTGACCGCCCTCCTCCACTTCACGCACGAGTTCCGGGCGGTCCCACAGCGGGTCGACGGAATCGATGCGCGGGATGCTGCGGTTGCCATAGTCTTCGGACGGCAGCCATTCCAGCGTGGACGCGTTCCACGGATTGCCGACGGGGCGCTCGGGCCGGCGCAACGCCCGCCACGCATCGCACGCGAACAGCAGCACGCCGAGTGCGAACACGAAGGCGCCCACGGTCGACAGCAGATTCAGGCCATTCCACCCGAGGTCCGCCGCATACGTGTAGACGCGGCGCGGCATGCCGAGCAGGCCGGTGACGTGCATCGGGAAGAACGCGACATTGAACCCGACGAACATCAGGCCGAACACCCAGCGCGCGAGCCCTTCCGATAACCGGTTGCCGTTGACGAGCGGCAGCCAGTAGTACAGCGCGGCGAACACGGGGAACACCATCCCGCCGATCAGCACGTAGTGAAAATGCGCGACGACGAAATAGGTGTCGTGCACCTGCCAGTCGAACGGGATCACGGCCACCATCACCCCGGTCAGTCCGCCCAGCACGAAGATGGCCATGAACCCGAGCAGGAACAGCGTGGGCGCGTTCGCTTTGACTCTTCCCTTCCACAGCGTGGCGATCCACGCGAACACCTGGATCGCCGTGGGCACCGCCACCGCCATGCTGGCCGCCGAGACGAACCCCATCTCCAGGGCGCCGAGGCCCGCCGTGAACATATGGTGCGCCCACAGGCCGAAGCTGAAGACGCCCACGCCGACGAGGGCCGCGATGATGGCGCGGCGCGCGACGAGCGGCGTGGCGGCGAGGGTCGGCACGATCGTCGACACCATGCCGGCAGCCGGTAAAAAGATGATGTACACCTCGGGGTGGCCGAAGAACCAGAACAGGTGCTGCCACAGCAGCGGATCGCCGCCGCGGTCGGCGAGGAAGAACGGCCAGTCGAACGCGCGCTCCAGTTCCAGCAGCGCGGTGCCCGCGATCACGGCGGGGAACGCGAACACGATCATCACGCCCACGACCAGCATGGCCCAGGCATACACGGGCATGCGTCCCAATGTCATGCCGGGTGCGCGCGTAAACAGGATGCCGACGATGAGTTCGATGGCGCCGGCGATCGCGGAGATCTCGATGAAGCCGATGCCCAGCAGCCAGAAGTCGGCGTTCAGGCCCGGCGAATATTTCAGGCCAGTGAGCGGCGGGTACATGAACCAGCCGCCGTCCGGCGCGAGGCCGACGAACAGCGTGCAGAAGAACGCGAGGCCGCCGATCGCATACGCCCAATATGCGTACGCGGACAGGCGCGGGAACGGCAGGTCGCGCGCGCCGAGCATGTTCGGCAGCAGGAACACGGCGATGGCTTCCACGATCGGGATCGCGAACAGGAACATCATCACCGACCCGTGCATCGTGAAGACCTGGTTGTAGGTCTCGGCGCCGAGGAAGCCGTTGCCTGGCACGGCCAGCTGCACGCGCATCAGCAATCCCAGCACGCCCGCGAGGATGAAGAACAGCAGCGCCGTGCCGATGTACAGCAGGCCGATGTTCGTGTTGTTCACGGACGAGAAGAAGCGCCAGCCGCGCCGCGTGCGCCAGACGCCTTCCAACCGCGCGAGGTCGTCGTCCCGGCCCGTCATTGCAGGTGCTCGAGATAGGCCGCCAGCGCGCGCAGCGTGTCGCCGTCGGTGCCGGCGGCGGCCGGCATGAACACGCCCGGCTTGACGGCTTGCGGATCCGCGATCCAGCCGGCCAATGTGCTCCGGTGCGTGCGCAGCAGGCCGGCGCCGATGTGCGCGCGGCTGCCGACGTGCGTCAGGTCGGGGCCCAGCCGCGCCGCCTCGGCCACGCCGCGGATCGTGTGGCACGCCTGGCAGCGCTGTTCGAGGAAGGCGGCGCGGCCCCGCTCCAGCAGCGCGCCCTGCGGCGCGCGCGCGGGCTGCGCCTGGCGCCGCAGCCAGTCGCGGAACGCCTCGGGCGCCAGCGCCACCACGTGCAGGGCCATGTTCGCATGCTGGGCGCCGCAGAATTCCGCGCACTGGCCGCGGTAAATGCCGGGCCGGTCGGCGCGCAGCGTGAGGCCCGTGACGCGGCCGGGGATCATGTCGCGCTTGCCGGACAGCGCCGGCACCCACAGGCTGTGGATCACGTCGGCCGCGTTCAGGCCCACGTACACGGACTGCCCGACGGGGACGTGGATCTCGTTGGCGGTGACGATCTCGCGGCCGCCGTCCGGATCGCGGTAGCGCACTTCCCACCACCACATGCGCGCCGTGACGGAGATCGACAGCGCGGCGTTCGAACTTTGCGGCACCAGCTGCGCGCTGCGCCACGTGCTCCATGTGAGCAGCGCCGACAGCACGAGCACGGGGAACGCGACGCCCGCCCCCGCGATCCACAGGCCGGGCCGCAGCGGCCGCGCGTTGTCGCGCAGGCTGAGCGCCATCAGCGCCATCACGGCGACGAAGATCAGCGTGGCGGCCCCGAACAGGACCCAGGCGAACTGGCCGATGATGGCGGCGTCGAGGCCGGCCGGGTGCAGGACGGATTGCAGCGTCCCATTCATCGTAATCTCATCGCAGCGTATACAGGTAGGCCGCCATGTGCCTGGCTTCCTGTTCGGTCATGCCCATGGCCGGCATCACCGTGCCGGGCTTGAGGGCGGGCGGATCGAGCAGCCACGCGACGAGGCGCGGCGGCACGTTGGGGATGCGGCCGGCGATGTAGCTCAGGCGCCCGAATTTTTCCAGGTCCGGCCCGGCCTCGCCGCCCGCGCCCGGGACGTCCGGGATCTTGTGGCAGGCGCCGCACTGGTATTGCGTGACCAGCTGCTTGCCGATCTTCGCGTCGCCGCCGATGTACGGCTTGCGATTGTCGTCGTCGCCACAGCCGGCGAACAACGCCGCGGACGTTAATACGAGCGCGGCGCAAGCGATGGAAGAGCGTGACAGGGAGGTTGGCACGGTTGAATCCACGACGTTGAGTTGGCTTTTATAATACCGGACACCATGCAATTTTTTTAACACGTTTCGTTCGGACAATTCGCATGCCGGCCTCGCGCACCCGCCTGATCATGATGACCGCCATCGCCACTCTGCTGGGCGCGGGGACGCTTGCCGCGCTCGCCGGCTTCGTCGTGCTGCGCGCCGGCTGGTATGACATCGGCGCCACCACGCAGCACTTTCCGTTCGTCTACAACATGCTCGAACAAGGCATGCACTACTCGGTGCAGCGCCATGCGAAAAGCGTGGCCGAACCCGCGCTGGGCAACCGCGGCCAGGTGCTGCGCGGCGCGGCCGTCTACCGCGACAACTGCGCCCAGTGCCACGGCGGCCCCGGCACGGCGCCCGGCAAGCATGGGCTGGGCATGCAGCCGGTGCCCGGTCCGCTGGTGGACGCGAGCCGGCACTGGAAGCCGCGCGAGCTGTACTGGATCACGCGCCACGGCATCAAGATGAGCGGCATGCCGGGCTGGGAATACCATCTCAGCGAGGACGAGTTGTGGGCCAGCGTGGCCTTCGTCATGCAGCTGCCCACGCTGAGCGCGGCCGATTACCGGGCGCTGACGGCGCCCGGGGCGGAGGAGAAGAAATGAACCGGCTGGCCCTGATCCTCGCGGCGATCCTGCTGGCCGGCTGCGGCGATGCGAACCGCGCCCCCGTCGGCACCCGGGGCGACGCGGCGCGCGGCCGGATCGCGCTCGCGCAGTACGGCTGCCGCGCATGCCACATGATCCCGGGCGTGACGGGGTCGAAGGTCTATGTGGGCCGGCCGCTCGAAGAGATGGCCAAACGCCCCATCATCGCCGGCTCGCTGGCGAACAACCAGGCGAACCTCGTGCGCTGGATCCGGAATCCGCAGGCCGTCGATCCGCAGACGGCGATGCCGGTGCTGGGCGTGTCGGAGCGCGATGCGGTCGACATGAGCGCCTACCTGCTTTCACATTGACGCGCGTTCGATGGCTCGTTCCAGGTCCGCGACGCCGGCACGGATCACCGCCGGCGTGAAGGCGGAAAAGCCCAGCAGCAGCCCCGGATCGATGGCGCAATCGGCGCCCGCCTGCGGATTCGTGTAATAGCCCAGCGTGCGCACGTCCACGCCGACGTCGCGGGCATGACGCGCCACCGTCTCTTCAATCAGCCCCTCCGTGAAATGCACGCACAGGTCGAGGCCCGCGTCCGACGGTCCCTGGCGCAGCCGGCCGCCAAGGCGCGCATCGAGCGCATCGACGAGGGCGAGCCTGCGCTCGCCATACGCGTCGCGCGTGCGGCGGATGTGGCGCGCGAAGTGGCCGCCGGCAATGAAGTCGGCGAGCGTCGCCTGCGGCACGATGGGGCTGTGGCGGTCGACGACGGCTTTTGCGCGCGCGAGCGCGGCGGCCAGCGCCGGCGGCGCCACCACGTAGCCCAGCCGCAGCGCGGGGAACAGCACTTTCGACAAGGTCCCCACATAGATCACGCAGCCCGCGCGGTCCATGCTTTGCAGCGACGCGAGCGGCGGCCCGGTGTGGCGGTATTCGCTGTCGTAGTCGTCCTCGACGATCCACGCGCGGTTCGCCTCGGCCCAGCGCAGCAGTTCCAGGCGGCGGCGCAGGCTCATGGTCACGCCCAACGGCAGTTGGTGCGACGGCGTCGCGAACGCGAGGCGCGCATCCGGGTAATGCCGTGCCGCGTACGCCACGTCCATGCCTTCGGCGTCGACGGGCACCGGGCAGACGCGTGCGCCGGCCACCGTGAACGGCGCCACCGCCCCCTGGTAGCCGGGCGATTCGATCCACATCGCTTCGCCCGGCGCGAGCAGCAGTTGGGCCAGCAGGTACAGCGCCTGCTGCGAGCCGGACGTGATCACGATCTGGTCCGGCGTGCACTGCACGCCGCGCGACGCCTGCAAATAGGCGCACAGCAGTTCGCGCAGCGGCGCGTACCCGGCGCCGGGACCGTAGCCGAGCGACCCGGTCGAATGGCGCCAGTGCCGCGCTTCCAGCCGGCGCCAGACGTCGAACGGGAACAGGTCCAGGCCCGGCATGCTGGCGCGGAACGCGCGCAGCGGCCCCGCGTGGTGCAGCACGCGCGCCATGCCGCCCGCGATGAGTTCCCCGCGTGCCGACAGCGGCCGCACCATCGGCGCCGCGGCCGCATCGCCCGCCCGGGCGCCGGCCGGCAGCGACGCGCTGACGAACGTGCCCTTCCCGACCGTGCCCTGCAGGTAGCCTTCGGCCATCAGCTGCTCGTACGCCGCCAGCACGGTCTGGCGCGACACGTTCAACAGCCCGCACAGCGTGCGCGTGGCGGGCAGGCGCACGCCGGCGCCGATGCGCCCGTCGAGGATCGCGTCCTTGAGGTGGACGTACAGCTGGCGGAACAGCGGTGTGGCGGCGTC
>JBJMVU010000368.1:0-8604 GCA_045810485.1 Massilia sp.
CGACACGACGACGTCCGGGTTCGGGTCGAGGAAGATGTGGCGGTGGTCGAACGCGGCGAGCAGGCGGATGTGCGTCGACAACAGCATGCCGTTGCCGAACACGTCGCCCGACATGTCGCCCACGCCGACCATCGTCACCGGGGTCGTGCTCATGTCGTGGCCCATCTCGTAGAAGTGGCGTTTCACCGCTTCGAACGCGCCCTTCGCGGTGATGCCCATCTTCTTGTGGTCGTAGCCGTTCGAGCCGCCCGATGCGAACGCGTCGCCCAGCCAGAAGCCGCGCGAGACGGCGATGCTGTTGGCGATGTCGGAGAACGTCGCGGTGCCCTTGTCGGCGGCGACGACGAGGTACGGGTCGTCCTGGTCGTAGCGCACGGTGTCCGTCGGCGGCACGATCTCGCCGCGCACGCGGTTGTCCGTCAGTTCCAGCAGGCTCGCGATGAACAGGCGGTAGACGGCTTCGCCTTCGGCCGCCACGACATCGCGCGCCGCATCCTTCGGCATCTGCTTGCACACGAAGCCGCCCTTCGAGCCGGCCGGCACGATGACGGCGTTCTTGACCATCTGCGCCTTCACGAGGCCCAGCACTTCGGTGCGGTAGTCTTCCATGCGGTCCGACCAGCGCAGGCCGCCGCGGGCGACCGGGCCGCCGCGCAGGTGCACGCCTTCGAAGCGGCGCGAGAACACGTAGATCTCGCGGAACGGACGCGGTTCCGGCACGAGCGCCAGGTGGCTCGTGTCGAGCTTGAAGATGATCTTCTCGCCATCGTTTTGATAGTAATTGGTGCGCACCGTCGCCATCACGAGGTCGACCAGCGCGGCCATGATTTCCTCGGTGTCGGCGTGGTTGACCTTGGCCAGGCCCGCCTTCAGCGCGGCCAGCTTGGCGTCGCCCCCGGCACGTTCCTCGGCCGTGCGTTTCGGGTCGAAGCGCAGTGCAAAACCTTCCACCAGTTCCTTGACGAGGGCCGCGCGCGGGCGCAGCGTCTCGGCCATGTAGCGGGTCGAGAACTTGCTGCCGGCCTGGCGCCAGTAGCTGATGTAGGCGCGCACGAGCTGCACTTCACGCATCGACAAACCACCTTCGATGGTGAGGCCGTTCAGGCGGCCGTCTTCCGCTTCGTCGTTGAACAGCGCAGCGAACAGTTCGTCCGCCACGTCGGCGACGCCCGGCCTGGCCAGCTTGGCGGCGGAATCCGCGTCGACGATCAGGCTCGTGATGTAGCGGCGGGTGCCGTCGGTGGTGTCGATCCAGAAGCTCTGTTCGCGGTCGATGGCGACGCCGGCGTTCTGCAGCGCCGGCAGGATGCGCGACAGCGACGGCATCGTGTTCGTCGAGTACAGGCGCAGCGACGTGACGCCCGCTTCATCCGTCTCGATGCGCACGGACACGTGGCCCTGCTGGCCGTTCGCGATGATCGCGTTCACGTCGCGGAAGGCGATTTCCGGCGCCGTGGCGGCCACGTAGTTCACGGGCAGCGTCGGCAGGATCTTGCGCAGCGCGTTGCGGGTCGGGACGTCTTCGACCGTGTCGGTCAGCGCGGTGTAGCGGTCGTGCCAGCCGTCCAGCACGGACAGCAGCGGTTTCTGGATGTCGGACTCCAGGTCGAGCGGATAGCGCGCGGCCTGGGCGATCAGGTAGACGCGGGCCAGCGGACCGTCGGCGACGAGGGTCTGCGTGCGCACGTCGACGGCGCCCGAGCTGTCCTTCAGCGCCTGCGCCAGCGCGGCCACGACGGCGGCGCTGTAGCGCTCGCGCGGCAGGTAGACGAGGACGTTCAGGTGGCGCTGGTACACGTCGCGGCGGGCGAAGACTTTCGCGCGCGGCTGCTTGTACAGCGCGACGACGGCGCTGCACACCTGGGCGAGCCATTCCGGATCCGCTTCCAGCGCTTCCGTGCGCGGCAGCGATTCCAGGATTTCCAGGAATTTCTCGGCGCGGAACCCTTCCTGGCGCACGCCGGCGATGGACAGCACTTGCGCGACGCGGCCGCGCGCGAACGGCAGGCGCGCCAGCGGGGTCGACGTGGCGGCGCGGGTGAACAGGCCGACGAAGCAGTGTTCGCCGATCGTGTTGCCCTGCGTGTCGGTGTCGCGCACGCCGATGAAGTCCAGCGGCTGGTCGCGGTGCAGTGTGCCGGCGACGTCGGCCTTGACGATCGACAGCGTCTCTTCGCGCTTGGACAGGATCTCGAAGTCGCCCGGGATGTTCTGCAGGCAGGTGCCGTAGACGGGGTGCGACGTATCCTGCAGCACGCCGATGCGGCTCGGGATGTCGCGTTCGAGTTCGCGCACGCCCGGCTTCACGAAGTAATAGGCATAGCCGAACGGCTCGAAGCCTTCGTTCTTGGCCCAATCGAGGAACGCGGCCACTTCCTGGCCGGATGGCGTGCCTTGTGCGGCGGCAGATGCCGCAACGGCGGTCATGCGGTCGGCCATGGCGACGGCGTCGCGGTGCACGATGGCGGCGTCGCGCGCGACCATCTGGATGCGTTCGATGAGTCCGGAGAGTTCGTCCTGCGGCAGGTCTTCCGCCAGCAGGCACAGGACATACGATTCCAGCGGCGCGCCGGGCTCGCCGGCGGCGACCACGCGGCCGGCGTCGTCGCGGCGCACGGGCAGCACGGCGTTCATGACGCCCGACGCGACGACGCGCTGGCGGCGCAACGCCATCACGAACGAGTCGACGAGGTAGGGCATGTCCTCGTTCAGGATCAGCAGGGCGGTCGACATGCCGCAGCGCCCGTCCGTATAGCGCATTTGCGCGATCTGGCAGCCGTCGGTCGTGCGCTGCGCGACCTGGGCGAAGGCGTCCCACAGGATGGCGGCGAGGTTGCGCGGGTCGATGCCGGCGAGGTCGTCCTCGTCCAGGGCGCCGATCCAGGCGCCGATCAGCGCGCCCACGTGTTCGGAGGCGTCGGCCGGCTTGTTCTCATTGACGAGCGCAAGGGTCTGGGTGCGCAGGTCGTGAGGCATGTCTTTGTTCATTTTTAGCTTCTCCAAAAGCTGATTGTTGCGCCGGGTTCGGCGCGGCTTGTGGCCACATGTTCCCGGCTGGTACGGACAGGGTTGTCCCGTCCAGATCTCTTATGCTTCCTGTTCCCGGAAACGATTCTTTGCGTTGGGTGGGCACCCTGTGCCCACCCTACCAATCATGACAGATCATACAGCCCCGGCAAGCCGAGGATGCGTTCCAGGTCTTCCAGCGCGGCCGCGCACTCGATGGCCAGTTGCGGGTCGGCGAGATCCTTCGGCTCGACGCGGTCGCGGTAATGACGCTCGACCCACGGCACGAGGCGCGCGTACAGGTCTTCCGTCATCAGCACGCCCTGGTGCATCGCGGCCGCTTCCTCGTCCGTGAGCACCACGCGCAGGCGCAGGCACGCGGGGCCGCCGCCGTTGCGCATGCTCTGGCGCAGGTCGAATTCGATCAATTCGTCGATCGCGCCGGTTCCCGACCTGCCCAATGCGACGAGCTGCTCCAGGTAGCGGGCGACGGTCGGGACCTCGCGGCACTCGTGCGGGACGACGAGGGCCATGCCGCCGTCCGGCTTCGACAGCAGCTGGCTGTTGAACAGATAGCTGGCGACGGCGTCGGCGACAGGGACGACGCCCGTCTCCACGCGCACGGCGCGCAGGTCGGCGCCCGTCGCGCCCAACGCGCGGCGCAGGGACTCCAGGGTCGAGACTTCGTCGGCGAACGCCTGCTCGTGGTAGAACAGCACGTTGCCGTTGCCGACCGCGATCACGTCGTTATGGAACACGCCCTGGTCGATCACGTGCGGGTTCTGCGACGCGAACACGGTGCGCGCCGCGTCGAGGCCGTGCAGGCGCGCGACGGCTTGCGATGCTTCCAGCGTCTGGCGTGCCGGGTATTTGGTCGGGCTTGGCGCGGACGGGTCGAATTCGACGCGGCCATAGACAAAGAACTCGACGCCGGACGCGCCGTGGGCGCTGGCGAAACGGGTGTGATTGGCGGCGCCCTCGTCGCCGAACGCGGGCGTAGCCGGCAGTGGATCGTGCACGACGAAGCGGTCCGGGTTCGCGAACAGGGCGCGCAGGGTGCGCGTGGCCTGCACGTGTTCTTCCGCGCGGTGCAGCTTGTTGTTCAGGTTCGCCGCGGTGAAATGCACGCGGCCATCCGCCGTGTCGGCCGACGGGCTGACGGTGGCGGCGTTCGCCGTCCACATCGGCGACGCCGAGTACGCGCAGGCCAGGATCACCGGCGATTCGCGGTACGCCCGCGCCAGTACGTCGGCGTCCGTGCCCGTGAAGCCGAGGCGGCGCAGCAGGCGGAAGTTCGGGCGCGCCTGCGGCGGCAGCAGGCCTTGCGCGAAGCCGCGTGCGGCCAGCGCACGCATCTTGGCGAGGCCCTGCAATGCGGCCTGGCGCGGGTTCGACGCGCTCTTCACGTTGTTGAACGAGGCGACGTTGCCGAACGAAAGGCCGGCGTAGTTGTGCGACGGGCCCACGAGGCCGTCGAAGTTGAATTCGCGTGCGTTGCGCATATCGTTCAGAAAGCGAGACCGGGTGACAGCTTGGCCGGCATGTCCAGTTCGGAGGTTTCGATGGAGGCGACCGGGTACGCGCAGTAGTCGGCCGCGTAGTAGGCGCTCGGACGGTGGTTGCCGGACTTGCCGACGCCGCCGAACGGCGCGGAGCTGGCGGCGCCCGTCGTCGGACGGTTCCAGTTGACGACGCCGGCGCGCGCCCTGATCGCAAAGCGCTTCCACAGGTCTTCCGACGGGCACAGGAGCGCGGCGGCGAGGCCGTATTCCGTGGCGTTGGCGGCGTCGATGGCGCGGTCGAAATCGGCCACGCGTACGATCTGCAGCAACGGGCCGAACCACTCTTCGTCCGGAATGCCCGTCGCGTCGGTGACGTCGACGATGCCCGCGGTGACGAAGCCCGCGTTCGGGTCGAGCTGGCGCATGCGCAGCAGCACCTTGCCCCCCTGCGCTTCCATCATCTCCTGCGCCTGCACGAGGCGTTTCGCGACGGCCGCCGAGACGACGGGGCCCATGAACGGCTGCGGGTCGGCGTTCGACGGACCGACGGCGAGCCTGGCCGCCACTTCCACGAGACGGGCGATGAAGGCCTGGCCCTGCGGGCCGTCCTGCACGATCAGGCGGCGCGCGCACGTTCAACGCTGGCCGGCCGAGATGAACGCGGACATGACGGCGTGGTGCACGGCCGCGTCCCGCATTTTTTCATTCTGCTGCACGTCCCACACGACGAGCGGGTTGTTGCCGCCCATTTCCAGCGCCAGCATCTTGCCCGGCTGGCCGCCGAACTGTTTATGCAGCGCGACACCGGTCTGGCTGCTGCCGGTGAACAGGATGCCGTCGACGTCCGGATGCTGCGACAACGCGACGCCGGTCGCGCGGCCGCCGTTCACGAGGTTCAGCACGCCCTGCGGCAGGCCGGCCTGTTCCCACAGCTGCACGGTGCGGACGGCCGTGCGCGGCGCGTATTCGCTCGGCTTGAACACGAGCGTGTTCCCGGCGATCAGCGCGGGCACGATGTGGCCGTTCGGCAGGTGGCCGGGGAAGTTGTACGGGCCGAACACGCCAAACACGCCGTGCGGACGGTGGCGCAGCACGGCGTTGCCGTCGGCGACCTTCGCAGCCGTTTCGCCCGTGCGCGCAGCATGCGACTGCACGGAGATGTCGACCTTGTTCGCCATCGTCGTCACTTCCGTGCGGGCTTCCCACAGCGGCTTGCCCACTTCCTCGGCGATGATCGCGGCCAGTTCCTCGTTGTGCTCCTTGAGCAGGTCGCGGAAGCGCTGGCAGATGGCGATGCGCTGTTCGAGCGGCGTGAGGGCCCAGTCCTCGAACGCGGCGCGCGCGGCTTTCACGGCTCGGTCGACATCCTCCGCCGTGGATTCGTTGCTGGTCCAGGTCTGGCGGCCCGTGGACGGGTCGATCGTCGCGAGCAGCGGACCGCTGCCGGGCAGCCATGCGCCGCCGATGTAATTGGAAACGTTATCCATTGTTCTTCCTTACGTTGAGGGCCAGCGAACGGATCGGGTCGCCCGGCTGGCAATGCAGCAGTTGGAGTTCGCGCACGGATAGCGCGACCTTGCGGCCGCCGTCGCGGGCCTGGGTGAGGACCATGCGAAAATCGTCGAGCTTCGTGTTGGAGACGAGCGTGACTTCGCACTCCGCGTCAAGCTGGCCTTCCTCGGCCGTGGTCAGCACGCTGTCGCGCACGGCGCGCAGCTCGGCCACGCGGCCCTGCAGGACGGGGCCCGCGTCGAAGATGTCGACGTAGCCCTCGTAGTGCATGCCTTCCTGTTCCAGCAGTTTGCGCGCCGGGAGCGTGGAGCGGTGCACCTGGCCGATCACGGCCTGCGCGTCGTCCGGCAGGTACGCCACGTACAGCGGCTGGCGCGGCATCAGTTCGGCGATGAACGATTTTTTACCGAGCGCCGTGAGGCCGTCGACGTGGTTGAAATCCATCTTGAAGAAGTGGCGGCCGAGGCCTTCGTAGAACGGCGACGTGCCGTCCTCCGCCTGGTAGCCGCGCATCTCGGCGATGATCTTTTCCGTGAACAGGTGCTGGAACTGGGCCATGAACAGGAAGCGGCTCTTCGACAGCCACTTGCCGTTGTAGCCCGTGCGGTATTCCGGCATCAGGAAGAGGGAACAGAGCTCCGTCGATCCGGTCAGGTCGTTGGACAGATACAGCGTGTCCATGCGCGTGAACACGCCCAGCTCGCGGCTGGAGTGCACCAGCGTGCCGATGCGGTAGTTATAAAACGGTTCGGTCAGGCCGACGGCGGCCTTGATGGCGCACACGCCGGCCAGGCGGCCGTTGGACGTGTCTTCCATCACGAACATGTAGTCGCGTTCCTCGGGCGGGATCGTCTGCGCGAACGATGCCACCGCGGTCTCGACGCGCTCGCCCAGCATGGCGCGGTCCGGCTTCAGCGTGGTCATGCCGCTGCCGACCTGGCGCGCCATCTCGATCAGCGGATCGATGTCGTTCAGGGTGATTGCGCGGATTACGAGCATGGGTTCCTCATTGTTTTCCAAGGCGTCAGATGCGTACGCAGATGACGCTGTCGCCGGTCTCGACCCCGAGCGCCTCGCGCGCCGCGGGCGGCAGGCAGATGGACTCGGAACTCTCGGCCGGATCGCACGGCAGCACGATCGCGCGGAATTTGCGCTCGCTGCTGGCCACCGCGTAATTCACCATCGCGGCCTTGCCGCCGCGCGTGGGCGGCTGCAGTTCGGCGTTCGCGACTTTTTTCACCATCGAGCCGGAGAACGACCGCAGCGCGTGCTTGTGCGCCTGCAGGATCGGGCCGCCATCGAAGATGTCGATGTATTCGTCGGCCTCGAAGCCCTCTTCCGTCAGCAGGTCGAACGCCTGTTCGCCGCTCGGATGGATCTGGCCCATCACGGTCTGCGCGGGACCGGGCAGCAGCGGCACGTATACGGGGTAGTGCGGCATCAGCTCGACGATCAGCGTGCGGTTGCGGGCGCCGCCGATCGTACGCTCCGCATCGAGGAAATCCATCTTGAAGAACTTGCGGCCCAGCGCATCCCAGAACGGCGACTGGCCGTCGTCGTCGGTGACGCCGGCCAGCGGCACGAAGAAGCGGTCGCCGAAGCGGTGCGGCGCCAGCACGGCGTACAGCAGACGGGCGCGCGACAGCAGCGCGGCTTCGCGCCGGGCCGTCTCGCGGTCGCGGATATAAAAGCCGGACAGCTGCGAATACGCCGTCAGCTCCGAGCACAGGGTCAGCGCGTGCACGCTGTGGCTGATGTTCAGGTCGCGCGAGACCTGCTGGATCACATCGTTGCGGAACGCGAAATAGGTGCCGTTCGAGCCGGCCGACGCGTGGATCGCGGCGGTGCCGACCAGCTCGCGGCTGTCGACGTCTTCGAGCACGAACAGGTAGGACTCTTCGCTGGGAATGTCGACGTGGGCGGCGAACGACGCCACCGAACGCTCCACGAACGCGGCGATTTTCTCGCGCGTGCGCGGCAGCGTGTGCACTCCCGGCGTGGACGCGGCGAGCAGCGTCTCGAGGGCGCCGACATCCGCTGGTTCTACCGGACGAACTACATACATGGAATCTCCCGACAAAGGCATCGAACGAACGGAGCCGGCCGGGCTGGGGTGGCCCCCCTTCCGGCCGGGTGGTGCGGAGGTCAGCCGGCGAGGAAGGCGTCGGCGGCCTGGCGCATGATGCGATCCGCTTCCGCGATCTGCTCGTCGGAGACGACCAGCGCCGGCGCCAGGCGCACGACGTCCGGGCCGGCGATCAGCAGCATCAGGCCCAGTTTTTCCGCGACCTTGGTGTAGTCCTTCGACTTGCCCTTGTAGCCATCGGCCATCGGCAGGCCAAGCAGCAGGCCCTTGCCGCGCGGCCCGGTGAACAGCTGCGGGTAGTCGACGGCCAGCTTTTCCAGGTTCGCGACCACCTTGCCGCTCGCCTCGCGCACGCGCGCCAGGAACGCCGGCTGGTTGATCTGCTCGATCACGGCCAGGGCCACCGACGTCGCCAGCGGATTGCCGCCGTACGTGGTGCCGTGGCTGCCGACGGCCAGGTATTGGCCGATCTCGTTGGTGGTCAGCATCGCGCCGATC
>JBJMVU010000369.1:0-26405 GCA_045810485.1 Massilia sp.
ACGATCGACCAGACCCTGCGCAACAAGTCCTCCCTCACGACCGAAAAAGGCTGGGAACGCGTGCATGCGATCCTGGAAGCCGCGCGCCGGCTGCTCGCGCAGGATGGCTATGCCGGGCTGTCGATGCGCAAGGTGGCGGCCGAGGCGGGCATGACCCTGTCGAACGTCCAGCACTATTACAGCAGCAAGGAGGTCTTGCTGGAGGCCGCGCTGCTGTCGACGATGGACGAGTTCCAGGCCAAGATGGACCGCATCTCGGCCGAGATGCGCGACCGCCCGCGCCTCGACCAGTTCCTGTCGACGACCGACATGTTCCTGGAAGAGATCACGGATCCCGTCACGCACGCGCTGTTCTTCGAGATCTGGGCGCTGGCCTCGCGCAACGCGTTCGCGTCGAACCTGATGGACCGCATGCTGGGTCGCGAGCGCAAGACCGTCTACAACCTGATCCGCGGACTGAACCCGGCCATCTCCGACGACGAGTACATGCAGCGCGCCATCCTGATGGTGGCGCAGATCGAGGGGCTGATGCTGTTCCGGCTGGACCGCGAATCGCGCCGCGAGCAGTTCATGGCCGTGCGGGCGGCGGTGCGCAAGGCGCTGCTGGGTCTCGCCACGGTGCCGTAACGTCCAACGCGTCGGCCATTTTTCGTGTCGCGTATACTGGGTAGGGTGGGCGGCCCTCCGCCCACGCGTGACGTATGCGGTTCGCTGACGTACGCGTGGGCGCGGGGTGCCCACCCTACAAAGTTATCGACAAAGGAGTCTGGATGCAGCACGACATCAGCCTGATCACCACCATTGCCGCCGCCCTCGGTCTCGGCCTGCTGTTCGGCATGCTGGCCGTGCGCCTGCGCCTGCCGGCCCTGGTCGGGTATCTGGCCGCCGGCGTCATCATCGGCCCCGCCACGCCCGGCTTCGTCGCCGACGTGCATCTCGCCTCGCAGTTGGCCGAGATCGGCGTGATGCTGCTGATGTTCGGTGTCGGGCTGCATTTTTCGCTGGACGACCTGCTCGAAGTGAAGGGCATCGCCCTGCCCGGCGCCGTGCTGCAGATCGCGGTGGCGACCCTGCTCGGCATGGGCCTCACGCACCTGTGGGGCTGGGATCTCGGGGCCGGCCTCGTGTTCGGCCTCGCGCTGTCGGTCGCGAGCACGGTGGTGCTGCTGCGCGCGCTGGAAGACCGCGGCGAGCTCGATTCCTTCAACGGCCGCATCGCCGTCGGCTGGCTCGTCGTGGAAGACCTCGTGACGGTGCTCGTGCTCGTGCTGCTGCCCGCGCTCGCCGGTCCGCTGGGCGGCAAGGGCGAAGGCGGCTCGCTGTGGCTCTCGCTCGGCAAGACGCTGCTGCAGGTGGGCGCCTTCATCGCCTTCATGCTGCTCGTGGGCCGCAAGCTGTTCCCGTGGTTCCTGTGGCGCGTGGCGAAGACCGGCTCGCGCGAGCTGTTCACGCTGGCCGTGATCGCGGCGGCCGTCGGCATCGCCTACGGGTCGTCACATTTGTTCGGCGTGTCGTTCGCGCTGGGCGCCTTCTTCGCCGGCATGGTGCTGCGCGAATCGGAACTGAGCCACCGCGCGGCGGAAGAGACGCTGCCGCTGCGCGACGCGTTCTCCGTGCTGTTCTTCGTCTCCGTCGGCATGCTGTTCGATCCGCGCGTGCTCGTCGAGAGTCCGCTGGAAGTGCTGGGCGTCGTCGCCATCATCCTGGTCGGAAAATCGCTGGCCGCGTTCTTCCTCGTGCTGGCGCTGCGCTATCCGCTCAACACGGCGATCACGGTGTCGGCGAGTCTCGCGCAGATCGGCGAGTTCTCGTTCATCCTGGCCGCCCTCGGCATCTCGCTCGGACTGCTGCCGGAGATGGGCCAGAACCTGATCCTTGCGGGCGCCATCATCTCGATCGCCGTGAACCCGCTGATGTTCAAGCTGGTCGGCCCGCTGCAGAACTGGGTGCTGGCCAAATCCGACCGCGCGCGCAAGATGGCGCGCTCGCCCGACCCGCTGGCCGAGCTGCCGATGTCGGTCACGCACGAGCGCCTGACCGGCCAGGTCGTGCTGGTCGGCTACGGCCGCGTGGGCAAGCGCATCGCCGCGGAACTCGACCAGGAAGGCGTCCACTACGTCGTGGCGGAACAGAACCGCGATATCGTGGACCAGCTGCGCAAGCGCGACCAGCCGGCCGTCGTGGGCAACGCGGCGGAGCCAAGCGTGCTGATCCAGGCCCACATCGCGCGCGCGTCCATGCTCGTGATCGCGACGCCGGACACCTTCCACGTGCGCGCCATGGTCGAAACCGCCAAGGCGCTGAACCCCGCCATCCGCTGCGTGGTGCGCACGCACAACGAAGAAGAGGCGCGGCTGCTGCGCGAAGAGACGGGCGGCACGGTCCTCGTCGGCGAACACGAACTGGCGCGCAGCATGACGAGACATGTGCTGGACGGACTAGCGCTCGCGCAGGCGCACTGATTCCGCGGCCACGAGGGCGAATGCGCAGATCATCGTGCTGCGCTCCATGACGCCGGCGGCGAGCAGCGCGACGCTCAAGCCCGCGCAGCGCCGGACACAATGCATGCCCAGGCGCGCGCCGTGCCGCAGCGCCGCGGCGCAGACGGGCGGACCGGACAGCCTCGGATGCACCGGACGCCGATGCCACCCTGCCAGATGCCAGGCGGCGCCCGCCACGCCGGCGACGGCCGCCATCACCGGCATCATGCGCGCCAGCGCGGGCATGGCCTGCAGCACCTGCGCGACGGCCGCACCGGCCACGTACACGGGCAGGCCGGACGCCGTCCACGTGACGGCCCAGGCCAGGCCGGCCGCCGCCGTGAGCAGGCACGCCCTTCCCTCCCCGGCCAGCGTGGCCCGATAGCGCCGCAGCGGCGCCACGGCGAGCGGCAGCATCATCGGCACCATCATCGCGGCCCACATCCGCGTAAAGCCGGCCGCGGCGCCGGGCCACGACTGGCCGCACAGCGGCAGCCACATCGCCGACATGCTCCATCCGCCGGGCATCGGGATCTGCCCCATGATCACACGGGATACTCGTCGTGCCGGCGCCACCAGACGCCGTTCTCGTTGCGACCTTTCGGTGCGCGGTCCAGCCATGGGTACATGCCCCACAGCGCGTCGAGGCCGCGCGCGTACGTCGAATACGTGTGATACACGACGCCGTCCTCCAGCACGAAGGCGCTCAGGCCCGGCCGTTCGCGCGTGTAGGTGGCGAGGTCGGTGCCGGTCGATGCGGCCTGCTGCGCCGCCGGACCCGCGCCGTCTCGCACCGGCAGCGGCATCGGCAGCGGCGGCTCGCGGCGATAGTTGTATTCGATGCCGCCTTCGCGCTGCTGCGTCTCGGTGAACCAGACGTTGAAGTCGGCGTTGAAGTCCGCCTTGGCGTCCGGGTGCGAGGTCGCCCACGGAAACGTCCAGCCCATGCGCGTCTTGTAGTCGCGCAGTTTGGCTTGCGGCGCGCGCGACACGGCCATCAGCATGACGTCGTGGTTGGCGAGGTGCGTGGCGATGCCGTTGAAACCATCGGCGATCGCCGAGCAGGATGGACAGCCCGCGGCGTAGTCGACGCCGAACATGAAGTGGTAGACGAGCAGTTGCGACCGGCCCTGGAACAGGTCGGCCAGCGATGCCGCACCGGCCGCGGTGTCGAACTGGTAGTCCTTGTCGATGCGGACCCAGGGCAAGGCCTGCCGCTGGCGCGCCAGCGCGTCGCCAAGGTGCGTGAGCTCGCGCTCCGCCTCCCACAGCCGCAGCCGCGCGGCCAGCCATTCGTCCCGGGTTCCCGTCTCGTGCGTGGTCATCTTTTTTCTCCTGGTGGTTGAAGGTGCAGTGCTATATTAGGGACGGCATACCACCCGACGAGAGTGACAAATTTGGCGCGATTCCGATGGATTCGATGATCACGGCCGCGGCCCTGGCGCTGGCGCATGGCGACCCGCTCGGCGCGCTGGACCGTGTCGCGTTGCGTGACGACGCACCCGCGCTCGCATTGCGCGGCATCGCGATGGCGCAACTGGGCGACCTCGCGCGCGCGCGCCAGCTGGTGCGCCGCGCCGCCCGTGCCTTCGGTGCGAAGGAAGCCGTCGCGCGCGCACGCTGCCTGCTCGCCGAGGCCGAGATCGCCCTCGCCGTGCGCGACCTCGACGCCTGCACGACCTTGCTCACCGACGCGCAGCGCACGCTGGACGCGCATGGCGACCATGCCAATGCCGCGCACGCCCGCTACCTGGAGATCCGCCGCCTGCTGCTGATGGGCCGCCTCGACGATGCCGAGCGGCGCCTGGCCGCGCTCGCCCCGGCCGGCATGCCGCGCGCCCTGCGTGCCGCGCACGAACTGACCGCGGCCGGCATCGCGATGCGCCGCATGCGCGCACGAGCGGCGCGCGCGGCGCTCGTGCGCGCGGACGTCCACGCGCGCGCCGCCGGCATCGCGGCGCTCGGCGCCGAGATCGAGTGGGCCGCACGCCTGCTCGACGCGCCGGCGGCCAGGCTCGTCACGCCTGAGGGCCAGCGCGACGTGCTGCTCGACGACGTGGAGCGGCTGATGGCGTCCACCGCGCTGGTGGTCGACGGCTGCCTGCATGCCGTGCACCACCTCGGCACGGCCATCCCGCTGGCCCGGCGCCCGGTCCTGTTTGCGCTGGTCCGCACCCTGGCCGAGGCCTGGCCGCAGGACGCCGCGCGCGACACATTGATGCTGGCCGCCTTCCGCATTCGCCATCCCGACGAGACGCACCGCGCCCGCCTGCGCGTGGAGATGGGCCGCCTGCGGACCGCGTTGCGCGACGCCGCCGCCGTGCGCGCCACGCGGCGCGGTTTTCAACTGATCCCGCGCGACGGCCACGCGGTCGCCGTGCTCGCCCGTCCCGTCGATGACGACCACGCGCCCGTGCTGGCATTGCTGGCGGATGGCGAGGCGTGGTCCAGCTCCGCGCTCGCGCTGGCATTGGACACCAGCCAGCGCACGATCCAGCGCTCGCTGGAAGCGCTGGCGGCATGCGGCAGGATCCAGGGATACGGCCAGGGCCGCGCGCGCCGCTGGTCGATGCTGCCGCTGCCCGGATTCGCGACAAACTTGTTACTCGCGACCGCGCCGGGCGCTCCCTAGAATGGACGTATGAAAACGACACCTGCCCACATCGTCCGTGAATACGGACCCTACGACGACAAGCCCGGCGTGCATGGCGTCTCCTTCGACGGCACCCGGCTCTGGTTCGCCTCCGGCGACCATTTGAATGCGGTCGATCCCGCCAGCGGCGAGCTGCGGCGCGTCCTCGCCGTCCAGGCCCATGCGGGTACGGCCTTCGATGGCCGCTACCTGTACCAGATCGCGGACAGCCGCATCCAGAAGATCGACCCGGACACGGGCGCGATCCTGTCGACCATCCCGACGCCGGAAGGCGGCGGCGCCGGCCTCACCTGGGCCGAAGGCTCGCTGTGGATCGGCCAGCACCGCGCGCGCAAGATCCACCGCCTCGATCCGGAGACCGGGGCGATCCTGAACACAATCGAATCGAAGCGCTTCGTCACGGGCGTGACCTGGCTGAACGGCGAGCTGTGGCACGCCACCTGGGAAAACGAACAGAGCGATCTGCGCCGGGTCGATCCGGACACCGGCGCGGTGCTGCAGCGCGTCGAGATGCCGGCCGACGTCATGGTGTCCGGTCTCGAGTCCGACGGCGTCGACCGCTTCTTTTGCGGCGGTGGCGCCAGCGGCAAGATCCGCGTCGTGCAATACCCGGAATAAGAAAATGCGAAAAAAAACGGCGGACATCGCTGTCCGCCGCATTAACTTGAGTGCTAACTCAAGACCATCAAACAACCACCAAACTTGTTCAGGCCACCGCTGCCTCTTCGGCGCACAGCTTCAGGCTGGCGTGGCGCGGTGCGTTCAGACCGGCCGTCAGCGCGTCCTCGTGTTCTTCCAGCAGGTTGAACACGGCGTCCTTCGACAGCACGTACTGGTCGAGCAGCGTTTGCTTGATCGAGACGATCACGTCCTTGTAGTCGCGGATCGAATTCAGCGTGTAGTTATAGAGCTCGTCCGATTTCTCCTCGACCTGGCGCAGCGTGTGCTCGCCCGACGCGTCGTTCTGCAACTGGCTGTAGTCGATCTTGGCGCGCGAATACATCGACAGGCGGCCGACCATCAGGTTCAGCATCTTCGTGATCTTTTCGATGTCGTTCTGGCTACCCACCGAGATACCGCGTGCGCCATAGAACAGTTCTTCCGCCGCGACGCCGCCGTACAGGCCGATCACGTCGCGCTCCAGCTCTTCCAGCGTGCGCAGCGACATGTCCTCACCGGACTGCAGCACATATCCCAGCGCACCGATCTTCGACACCGCTTCCGTGCTGATCTTCAGCAGATGCGACTTTTCCTTGACCTCGCTCAGGCTCATGCCGGCGCGCAGGAACGGGTCGATCTGCATGAAGAAGTGACCGAGTTCGTGCACGGCGATGCGCTCGCGCTGCTTGAGCTTCTCGGCCGTCGTGGCGCGGTCCGTCAGGCCGATCGTGGCGCGCTCGTAGGCGCGGAACAGCAGGTCGGTATTGATGATCGTCTTTTCCTGGATCGAGAGCATCGACGCGCGCTCGACCACGGTTTCCAGCAGTGCCGGGCTCAGGTTCTGGGTGATTTCCGCGACCTGGTCCAGGTCGAGGTCGTTCCAGTCCACGAGACCTTCCTTCTTGCGTGACAGGAAGCTGCGCAGGAGTTCCTTGCGCTCGCCCTTGTTCGGCAGGCGGAAATTGATCTTCACGGAGAAGCGGCGCAGCATCGCTTCGTCCATCTCCGTCGACGAGTCGTCGAAGTTCGAGGCGACGACCCAGATCACGCCCTGGCCCTTGTCGCTCTTGACGCCGTCCAGCAGGCCCAGCAGGGTGTTGGCGGTGTCGTCTTCCCATTTCTTTTCGCTGCGGCCGCGCGGCATGAACAGGCTTTGCGCTTCATCCAGGAAGATGATGCAGCGGCCCTTGCCCGACGCCTTGCGGTACAGGGCGTTCAGCGCCTTCGAACCGCCGCCGACGTAGCCCGATTCCAGCGCCGAGCCGGACGCCTGGATCAGCGGGATGTCGAGGCGCTTGGCCAGGTAGCCCACCAGCTTGGTCTTGCCGGTACCGGCCGGGCCCGTCAGCATGACGTTGAACGGCTTGTCGATATTGTGTTCTTTATACAACTCGCGGTTGCGGATCATGTCTTCCAGGTGCAGCACTTCCTGCTTGATGTCTTCCATGCCGATCAGGTCGTCCATGCTGCCCTTCAGCTTGTCCGGCATGATGAGCTGGCTGCTCATGCCCATGCCCGGGATGCCGAACTTCATGGCGTAGAGGATCACCAGCAGCACGGTCAGGTCGAGCGCGTGGCGCTTCAGGAAGTCGACGATGTCGGCGCCGACGCCTTCGCCTTCGTCCTGCAGGACGGCCTTGTGCGACGCCAGGTATTCATCCTTGGCGATCGAATACGGGATGGCGTTCTTGAGCAGCACTTCGCGCTCCAGCGACAGGTGCGACGTGCTCGGCACCTTCACCACGTGCAATTGCGGTGCATCCTTGTACTTATAGATATAGCGCGGCGAATCGGACAGCGGCTTCGCGACGAGCAGGTAATCGAGGCGATCCTTCTGGGCGGCCAGCTGGGTGATCTCGGAAATATTCTGCGAGTACACGACCGGCGACGGATCTTGCGGGATATCGGCCTTGTAGATTGCCCAGCCCGTCAGGACGCCGAGCAAAACGGCGGTCAAGATCCGGACATAAACATTCTTAAAGGCAATTTGAAGTCGGGCAAAATTGGGCATATCGGTACTCTTACAAGGTCGAAGGTGCGTGATACGGCATGGGTTACTACAGCCTTTCGGAGTGCCGAGTGGACGCGAAAGGCGGCGGTGCGGGGACCGCGGGGTATTCAAACGTATGCGTTTGATATTGTTTTGATGCCCGAAGGCAATGGGGATACGGAGACTATACTCGCAAAGAAAAGCGACGTGTATACCGTGCGCCGAAAAAATTTTGAATCGCAACACGACTGATCAATTTGACATTGGATTTTATTGCCCACCTCATACATTAAATAAACAAACCGCAATAAACTGCTCTACATTTAGCTTTTTCTCAATAGTCATTCAAATAACTCATTGCATTTGTTTTATTTAAAAATAATTAACTTTGCCATCTGATTATCGTGCTTTAACGGCACGTAACGGACGCAATGCATGCCGCATTTTTGCTATGCTGGGATCATCCGCATGACGCCGCCAACGGTCGCGCGGATGCCGTACCCCACAGTCAGACAATGCATGGATAAGGAATGACCGTGAAACGATATGCACTTGCCGCAACGCTCAGTCTCTTGCTGGGTGGCGCCGTCCAGGCTGCCGCTATTGACCTCGACAACAGTCACACCGTCCTGCGCATGCGCGGCGTGACCGACCTGTCGACGGTAAATCACAACGAAGTGGTGGCGCCACCGCCGGCTTCGATGTCCGAACTTCCGGAACCGGAAGTGTTTGCCATGATGCTGGTCGGCCTGGTCCTGATCGGTTATCGGGCCAGCCGTGACAGCAGCGAGAAATTTAAATAAGGAAGACACGCTTTTCCGCAAGACGCGGAAATGTTGATCGACGGCGCCGCAAGGCGCCGTTTCGTTTATCTGCCGCTCAGGCCGGCAATTCCTGGCACAGCGCATGAAGCTTGCTCAACGTCGCCCAGTTGCGGGCCGTCGTCGCATCGCCCAGTTGCTTGCCCAGCGCGGCGGCGGCCTTGCTGTCGAGGATGCCGCCCGGACACCAGACATACGCCGCCCGCTCGCCCAGCGCCATCGCGCCCGGCGTCCAGTCCTGGCCGCACAAGGCGTCGATGGCCTCGCGCGAGTGAGATCCGGCAAGAATGAACGTCAGCAGGCGTGAATGATCCGTCGCCAGGTCGAGCAAGGGATTGGAGGAAATGATCGCGTCGAGTTCATTGCAGCTGAGCACGACGGTGCGGGCGGCCACGCCGAGCTTGAGCACGAGCGCCTCTTCGATCTCGGCCGCGACCGTGTCATGCGGCCTGGCCGGACCGGTGAACACGACGTTGCCGCTGTTGAGGAGACTGCGCACATGGTCGTAACCGAGATCCGCGATGAGTTTGCGCAAATCGGCCATGGCGATGCGTTTCGCCCGCCCGACGTTCACGCCCCTCAATAAAACAATGTAGCGTTTTCTAATCATCCAGGCATGGTACGGCGCCCGAATTAGATAAGCATTAAGGCACCGGCTTACAACACCGGGCCAGCAGGTTGCTCACATCATCCTTACCGGATGGTAATATCCAATACATTGCAAAAATTAAACTAAATGAGGGAAGCATGAGCGGTCCTTTCCACCTCACACCGCTGGCCGAGACCCAACCGGGCATGGTGTTGTCCGACGTCGTGCGCGACGGGAAAGGCAATGTGTTGCTGGCACAGGGTATCGTGCTGACCGAATCGATGCTGGCGTCGCTCGGGCGGCATGGCATCGACATGCTGCCCATCCTCCAGGCCGCACCGGAACCTCCACCCATCGACCCGGAAGCGATCCAGGCGCGGCTCGACCACATGTTCCGCAAGCACGACCGCGACGACCTCGGCGACTGGGCCACGGGCATCCTGCGCCGCTACGTGGAAGACTACCGCCTGCAGCGCGAGGTGAACCCCGAGGTGACGCCATGAACCGCCTGACACCCGAACAACTGGCTGCCGGCGTGCAAGACCTGCCGTCGTTGCCCGCCGTCGTCATGGAATTGCTCAGCAGCATAGAGCAGGAAGACATCGACATCTCGGTGCTGGCGAAAAAAGTGTCGTACGACCAGGCCCTGACGGCAAAAACGCTGCGCCTGGCCAATTCGTCGTCGTACGGCCTGCAGGTCAAGGTCACGACGATCCAGCAAGCCATTACCTTCCTCGGCTTCCAAACGACGCGCAACCTGATCACGGCGGCCGCCATCACCGGTTGCTTCCCGAGCGGACGTTGTGCGGGATTCGACGACAAGGCGTTCTGGCGCCATTCGATCGCCACGGCCGCGTGCGCACGCGCGCTGGCGCGCCGGATGCGGTTCAACCAGGACATCGCCTTCACGGCCGGCTTGCTGCACGACATCGGCCGACTCGTGCTCGTGACCGGTCATCCGGACGCCTATGCCCAGGTCGTGGCCTGGCACGCACAGCACGGCGGCGACAGGCAGGACGCGGAACAGGCCGTGCTCGGCATCGACCACATCGACGCGGGGGTCGCGCTGGCCGACCATTGGAATTTCTCGGGCACCATGCGCCAGGCGATTGCCTACCACCACGCGCCCGACATCCACGGGGCGGGTTTCCTGGCAGCGATCGTGCACGTGGCCAACGCCATCGTGCACGCGCTCGATCTGGCTGGTGAAGATGATGAACTCGTGCCGCGCGTATCCAGTGTGGCGTGGGATGCGATGGGACTGAATGAGGAAGCCTATCTGCACCTGTTCCGCGAAACGGAACTGCAATTTGGCGAAATGTCGATCATCCTGATGGCTTGAAAAGGGCTCATCAAGCCCAGGATGATCGGGAATGACGGCAGTGAAGGCGAGCTCCACTGCCGGGTCTGGCCGCAGGCATGACAGGACCGGCTGTCATGCCCGCAGCGTCAGTGCGCATAGTTGCCCGACGGCTTGGACGATGGCGAAGCGTCGTTCGATTGTGATTGAGCCGATTGTGCTTGCGGCTGACCTTGTTGCTGTTGAGCGGCCTGCTGGGCAGCCAGCTGCGCAGCTTTTTCTTCAGGCTTCGGGCGGCCCTGGGCATCCGACAGGCGATATTTCGTGCGGCGGTCGCCCATCAAGTCGCGCAGGTCGCGGATGCTCATGCCGGTGACTTCATGCATGCGGATCAGCAGCGAGGCGCCGACCGGCAGGCGGTGGTGGCGGATCTTGCTGATCACCGGCGGTGCGACTTCCAGCATGCGCGACAGCGCAGCATCGTTCTTCAGCTGCATTTTGCCGAGCAGAATGTCCAGCAAGTGGTTCGGGTTGTAGCTTTCCTGTGATGACAAAGCGTGATGTGCCATGATGACCTCGTAAATGGTTAAAATAGTTCTCTTACGAACCGTGTTTAATGACTAAGTTTCATCAACATAAGTTCCCGGATCATGTTACCGACTGACCAGGTATCCACCTGACATATCGGCCAACGCTACTCCGGACCGCGTGCGCTCCCTTGGCAGGAAGTAAAAAACCGATGCAGCGTCGGAACCCTGACGGGCGCCGCGACCAGACTGCGGTCGCCGCTGCGGTTTTTTGCACTCCCCGCTTCCCACATGCACTTGTTTTTCGGACAAATTATCAAACTCATATGCCAGGCTCACAGTCGACCTGAGCACGGAAGTCATTGGCCGAAATCAAGCTAACCGGTGGAAAGCTTGTCACATAGTCATTTCAGCACATGGTGACAAATTGTGGCGCACGCAAGTGTTTTTTTGGACTAATTTTGCAATTGCCGAGCTACACAATCTCCTTGATTTACAAGGAGAAACTAATCCGAGGCAAACTGGCAACTTTAAAGATAACAGCTAGAAAGAAAAATTCAAGATTTAACAATGTAACCGACTGTAGAAAGTATTTCCTACGGAAAATCCTGGATTCCGCGCAGCACTGGACATCGGTGCGCACGGCCGGATGCACCCGCTTTTTCGGCCTGTTTCCGATTTACGGTAAACTGCAATCCACTTGTCAAAGCATCAGCACCTAGAAGCATTCCATGCAGAAAAAAGTATTCATCAAGACCTTCGGTTGCCAAATGAACGAGTACGACTCGGACAAGATGGCGGACGTGCTGGGCGCGTCCGATGGGCTCGTACGCACCGATACGCCGGATGACGCCGACGTGATCCTGTTCAACACCTGCTCCGTGCGCGAAAAAGCGCAGGAAAAAGTGTTTTCCGATCTCGGCCGCCTGAAGGAACTCAAGCGCACGAAGCCCGACCTGATCATCGGCGTGGGCGGCTGCGTGGCGTCGCAGGAAGGCGCGGCGATCGTCAAGCGCGCGCCGCACGTGGACATGGTGTTCGGCCCGCAGACGCTGCACCGCCTGCCGCAGATGATCCAGCTGCGCCGCCATACGGGCGCGGCCCAGGTCGACATCAGCTTCCCGGAGATCGAAAAGTTCGACCACCTGCCCCCGGCCAAGGTCGAGGGTCCGGTCGCCTATGTGTCGATCATGGAAGGCTGCAGTAAATATTGCAGCTACTGCGTGGTACCGTACACCCGCGGCGAGGAAGTGTCGCGCCGTTTCGAGGACGTGCTGACGGAAGTCGCCGGCCTGGCCGCGCAGGGCGTCAAGGAAATCATGCTGCTGGGGCAGAACGTGAACGCCTATCGCGGTACGATGGAGAACGGTGAAATCGCCGACTTCGCCCTGCTGCTGGAATACGTGGCCGAGATCCCCGGCATCGAGCGTCTGCGCTTCGTCACGAGCCATCCGAAGGAATTCACCCAGCGCCTGATCGACGCGTACGCGAAGATCCCGCAGCTGGTCAACCACCTGTACCTGCCCGTGCAGCACGGCTCCGACCGCATCCTGCAGGCGATGAAGCGCGGCTACACCGGTCTGGAATACAAGTCGATCATCCGCCGCATCAAGGCGGTGCGTCCGGACATTTCGATCTCGTCCGACTTCATCGTCGGTTTCCCGGGCGAGACGGACGCCGATTTCGAAGCGATGATGAAGCTCGTCGAGGACGTCGGCTTCGACAACAGTTTTTCCTTCATCTTCAGCAAGCGCCCCGGCACGCCGGCCGCCAACCTGGCGGACGACACCCCGCACGAGGTCAAGCTCGCGCGCCTGCAGCGCCTGCAGGCGCAGATCGACGCCAACACGCGCAAGACGAGCGCGGCGATGGTCGGCACCGTGCAGCGCATCCTGGTCGAAGGCCCCTCTAAAAAAGGCGGCGGCGAACTCCAGGGACGGTCCGAAAACAACCGCGTCGTCAACTTCTTCCCGGGCGACGACAGTGATGCGCTCATCGGCCAGCTGGTCGACGTGCGCATCACCGAAAGCCTGGATTACACCCTGCGCGGCGACCTGGTCGCCCGCACTGATACGATTGCCAAAACCAGTTGAAAACGCCTACCCAGCCTTCGTACTTCGTCCCCGAGCCGCTCGATAACACGCGGCTCGCCCACCTCTGCGGTCCGCTCGACGAAAACCTGCGCCAGATCTCGGCCGCCCTCGACGTGACCATCTTCCGGCGCGGCGAGAAATTCATCGTCAGCGGGACCAATGCCGAACGCGCCGTCGAGCTGCTCGAACGCTTTTACGCCGTGGCCGACAAGGTCGTGCCGATCGAGGAAGTGCAGCTGGCGCTGGTCGAACAGCGCGCCGGCCTGAAACCAAAATCGCCCGGCGCCGACACCGAAGCGCCACCGAAGGAGCCGGGCGCCTCGGTCACCGAGGAAGCCGACAAGGACGAGGGGGCGGCCGACGACGGGGAACTGGTCAGCCCGATGCTCAAGACGCGGCGCCACGACCTGCGCGGCCGCACGCCGCACCAGATCCAGTACCTGAAGGCCGTGCTCGAACACGACATCAGCTTCGGCATCGGCCCGGCCGGCACCGGCAAGACCTATCTCGCCGTCGCCTGCGCCGTCGACGCCCTCGAACGCGACGCCGTCAAGCGCATCATCCTCACGCGGCCGGCCGTGGAAGCGGGCGAGCGCCTGGGCTTTTTGCCCGGCGACTTCGCGCAGAAGGTCGACCCGTATTTGCGCCCGCTGTACGACGCGCTGTACGACCTGCTCGGCTTCGACCGCACGCAGAAGCTGTTCGAGAAGCAGGTGATCGAGATCGCCCCGCTCGCGTTCATGCGCGGCCGCACGCTCAACCACGCGTTCGTGATCCTGGACGAAGCCCAGAACACGACGGCCGAACAGATGAAGATGTTCCTGACCCGGATCGGCTTCGGCAGCAAGGCCGTCGTCACGGGCGACATCACCCAGGTCGACCTGCACAAGACACAGAGGAGCGGCCTCGTCGACGCCATGCACGTGTTGAAGGACGTGCGCGGCATCGCCTTCACCCAGTTCTCCAGCGCCGACGTGGTGCGCCACCCGATGGTGGCCCGCATCGTCGACGCCTACGAGAAGGCCGCGTCGATGCAGGAACTCGGCGCACTCCCCGGCACTTTGACCAAACCAGCCGCTACCCGCCATGCAAGAAAAAAAGCATAACCTGGAACTCGACGTCCAGTATCCCGACACCCGCCTCGAAGCGGACATCACGCCGGAGCTGGTGGAACGCTGGGTGCGCGGCGCCCTCTTCGGCCCGGCCGAGCTGGCGATCCGCTTCGTCGATGCGCAAGAAGGCCAGACCCTGAACCGCGAATACCGCGGCAAGGACTACGCCACCAACGTGCTGACCTTCGCGTACAACGAAGGCGCGGAGATCGCCGACGACGAACCGACGCAGGCCGACATCGTCCTGTGCACGGACGTGCTGCAGCGCGAGGCCATTGATCAGAAAAAGACGGTCGAGGAACACGCGGCGCACCTCGTGGTGCACGGGGTCCTGCACGCGCAGGGCTTCGACCACGAGACGGACGAGGAAGCCGAGGAGATGGAACAGCTCGAGCGCGACATCATGGAAGCGCTGGGGTATCCGGATCCGTATGCGGAGAACGAATAACCGTTCGCACACACGCGGCGGCAATACATACGACAGCAGTAGCACGTCATTCCCGCGCAGGCGGGAATCCAATTTGCACGATCTGCCCGCAAAATTGGGTCCCCGCCTTCGCGGGGACGACGGTTTTAGGCTTTCTTCAGCTGCTCCCCGATCGGCAACTTGCGCACGCGCTTCCCGGTCGCCGCGAACACCGCATTCGCCAGCGCCGGCGCGATCCCCGCGGTCCCCGGCTCGCCGATCCCGCCCGGATCGTCGTGGCTGTTGACGATATAGACCTCCACGGCCGGCGATTCCGGCATGCGCATCACGCGGTAGTCGGAAAAGTTCGACTGCTGCACCCGCCCCTTCTCGACCGTCACCTCGTCCCACAGCGCCGCGCTGGCGCCGAACACGATGCCGCCTTCCATCTGCGCGACGATGGTGTCCGGGTTGACGTTCTGGCCGCAGTCCACCGCGCACACGACGCGGTGCACGCGCACGTCGCCGTCCGGCCCCACCGACACTTCCGCCACCTGCGCCATGTAGCTGCCGAACGCGAACTGCGTCGAGACGCCCCGTCCCAGCTTGCGTCCCGCGACCGGCTTCATCGGCTTGCCCCAGCCGGCCTTCCCGGCCGCCAGGTTCAGCACGGCCAGCGTGCGCGGCGATTTCTGCAGCAGCGCGCGGCGGAACGCGACGGGGTCCGTCTTGCTCGCGTACGCCAGCTCGTCGATGAAGCTCTCGACGACGAACACATTGTGCGTGGGACCGACGCCGCGCCAGAACGCGGTGGGCATGGCCTGCGGTTCGTGGCGCATGTATTCGACGCGGATGGCGGGAATCGAATACTGCAGGTCGGCCGCGCCTTCCACCGCATCCGGATCGACGCCGTTCTTGACCATCGGCGGCGCGAAGCGCGCCATGATCGACGACCCGGTCACGCGGTGGAACCATGCCACGGGCATGCCCTTGTCGTCGATGCGCGCCGACATGCGGTCGACATAATAGGGGCGGTACATGTCGTGCTGGATGTCTTCCTCGCGGGTCCAGATGATCTTGACCGGGCCCTTGGCCAGCCTGGCGAATTCCACCGCCTGGATCACGTTGTCGACCTCCAGCCGGCGCCCGAAACCGCCGCCGATATAGTGGTTGTGCACGCGAACCTTGTCGAGCGGGAGCCCCGTGATCTTCGCGGCCGCGCCCTGCGCCAGCGCCGGCACCTGCGTGCCGACCCAGATGTCGCAGCCGTCCGGCTTCAGGTCGACCGTGCAGTTCATCGGTTCCATCGTCGCGTGCGCGAGGAACGGGACTTCGTAGACGACGTCGATGCGGCGGCCCGGGCCGGCGTCCAGCGCCTTCAGCGCATCGCCCTTGTCGGTGGCGACAGCGCCCGTGTTCTGCGATACCTTCATCATGTCCGCGACGATGCCGGCCGTGCTGACGTTGGCGTTGGCCCCGTCGTCGAAGCGGGGCGCCGCCGCCAGCAGGCCCTGTTTCGCGGCCCAGAAGTGGTCGGCCACGACGGCGACCGCGCCTTCGATGCGCAGCACCTGGCGCACGCCCTTCACGGCCAGCGCCTTCTGCTCGTCGACGGCGGCCACCTTGCCGCCGAGGACGGGCGACGCCGCCACGGCCGCGATCCCCATATTGGGCAGGCGCGCGTCGATGCCGAACTGCGCCGACCCGTTGACCTTCGCGGGCGAATCCAGGCGCTTGACCGGCTTGCCGACCAGCGCGAACTGGGCCGGGTCCTTCAATTTGACCTCGGCCGGGAAGCTCAGCTTTGAGGCCGCCTCCGCGACTTCGCCGAAGTGCACCTGCCGGTTCGACGCCGCGTGGCGGATCGTCCCGGCCACGACGTCGACCTCGCCCGGATCGACGTTCCAGTTCTTCGCGGCGGCCTGCACAAGCACCGTGCGCACCTTGGCGCCCGCCTCGCGCAGCGGTTTGTAGGTGGCGCGGATCGACGTCGAGCCGCCCGTCACCTGGCCGCCCAGCAGCGCGTCGGCGTACAGCGAATTGTTCGCGGGCGCCTGTTCCAGCTTCACTTTCGACAGGTCCGCGCCCAGTTCCTCGGCCAGCAGCTGCGGCAGCGACGTGAAGGTACCCTGCCCCATCTCGACCTTGTGGACGATGAGCGTGACGATGCCCTCGCGGTCGATGCGGATGAACGCGTCGTGCGCGAGGCCCGGCTGCTCGTTCGTCATCGCGGTCGACGCCTGGCCGACGGCCTTTTCGGACGGCGGTTCCTTGCGGTCGTTGGCGGGCGCGTTGCCCTGTTTCGTACAGCCGAACAGCGAGAAGCCGAACAGCAGGCCGCCCCCGCCGACGGCGCCGGCTTTCAGCAGCTGGCGGCGCTTGTTCGAGATCTGGTCCATGTCGCCGTCCCCTTTCATGCCTGGCCCGAAGCGATCTTGATCGCCTTGCGGATGCGGTTATAGGTGCCGCAGCGGCAGATATTGCCGGCCATGGCGTTGTCGATGTCGGCGTCGCCCGGCTTCGGCGTCGCGTGCAGCAGCGCGGTGGCGGACATGATCTGGCCCGACTGGCAATAACCGCACTGGACGACGTCGATCTTGCGCCACGCGTCCTGCACCTTCGCCCCGACCGGGTCGTTGCCGATCGCCTCGATGGTCGTGATCTTCTTGCCGGCCGCGGCCGACACGGGGGTCACGCACGAGCGGATGGCCTGGCCGTCCAGGTGCACGGTGCAGGCCCCGCACAGCGCGACGCCGCAGCCGAACTTGGTGCCGGTGAGGCCCATTACGTCGCGCAGAGCCCACAGCAGGGGCATGTCGTCGGGGACATCGAGGTTGGTGGTGGTGCCGTTGACGTTCAAGGCGGGCATGGGGGTTCCTTTCCTTAGCGAATGATCAACTATAGGACGAAGACTAGCAGCAATGTCGCACGGCTGCTTGAACCCGGATGCCTGCATAAAAATCAGGCATTCCGGCTTTTGGTGTATCCTATGGCCCATCGCAACAACGGCTTCACGCCAACTATGCCCGAGCACCCTGCTGACGTCCGTTCGGACGTTAAAACCCACCGGTCGCTGTTCGAACGGTTGACCGCACTGATCTCCCCCGAGCCCGAAAACCGCGCCGAGCTGCTCGAAGTGCTGCACGACGCCCACGAACGCAACCTCATCGACGCCGACGCCCTCTCCATGATCGAAGGCGTGTTCCAGGTGTCCGACCTGTCGGTGCGCGACATCATGATCCCGCGCTCCCAGATGGACGTGATCGACATCACCAAGCCGATCGAGGAATGGCTGCCCATCGTGCTGGAAACGGCTCACTCGCGCTTCCCCGCCATCGAGGGCGAGCGCGACAAGGTGGTCGGCATCCTGCTCGCCAAGGACCTGCTGCGCTACTACGCGGAAGAATCGTTCGACGTGCGCGACATGCTGCGCCCGGCGATCTTCATCCCGGAATCGAAACGCCTGAACGTGCTGCTGCGCGACTTCCGCGCGAACCACAACCACATGGCCATCGTCGTCGACGAGTACAGCGGCGTCGCCGGCCTGATCACCATCGAAGATGTGCTGGAACAGATCGTCGGCGACATCGAGGACGAGTACGACTTCGACGAGGAAGAGGACAACATCCTCTCCATCAAGGAAGGCCAGCACGGCTCGCGCTGGCGCGTGAAGGCGCTGACCGAGATCGATCAGTTCAACGAAGAGATCGGCGTCGACCTGCCCGAGGACGACGTCGACACCATCGGCGGCCTCGTGGCCAGCCACCTGGGCCGCATGCCGCACAAGGGCGAGGTGTTCGATCTCGCGAACCTGCGCTTCGAGGTGCTGCGCGCCGACGCGCGCCAGATCCACGTGCTGCTGGTGGAAAAACTCCCGGCCCTCGACGACGAACACGATTGACGCGGGTCCTGCATTGATCGAATCCAGCCTGAACCTGCGGCGCCGCCGCAAGCCCGCCGTGCCGCCCGATCCCGCGCTGCGCGGCACGCGGCCGGGCCTCGCCGGTCTCGCCATGGCGGCGCTGGCCGGGGCCCTGAGCCTGTTTTCGTTCGAACCGTTCGGCTGGTGGCCCGTCCAGTTCCTGTCTCTGGCCTACCTGTTCTACCAGGTCGGCATGGGCAGTTCCGTGCGCCGCGCCGTGTTCCTCGGCTGGGCGTTCGGCTTCGGCTGGTCCGTGGCCGGCATGCACTGGTTATACATCGCGCTGAACCGCTTCGGCGGCCTGCCGGCCGTGCTGTCCGCCATCGCCATCGCGCTGCTGGGTGTTTACATGGGCCTGTTCGGCGCGTTCGCCGCGGGCGTGTCGTCCTGGCTGAGAAAGCGCTGGTCGCTGCCCGTTCCCGTCTTTTTGCTGCTCGTGTTCCCCGTCTGCTGGGGCGTGTCGGAATGGATGCGCGGCTGGGTCTTTACCGGTTTTCCGTGGGCGGCGTCCGGCTATGCGCACGTGACGGCGCCGCTCGCCGGCTTCGCGCCGATCCTGGGCGTGTACGGCATCGGCGTGCTGGTGGGTGTGTGTGCGGCGTGCATCGTGATGCTGACCCAGCGTCGCAGGCTGCCCGCCATCGGCCTGTTCGCCGCGCTGCTGCTGGCCGGCTGGGGCCTGAAACACGTCGCCTGGACGCAGCCGGCCGGCAAGCCGCTCAGCGTGCGCCTCGTGCAGGGGAACATCCGCCAGGACGAGAAATTCAGCGCCGAGCACCTGGGCATGATCCTCGCGCGCTACCGCGACATGATGACGGCCGCGCCGGCCGACCTGATCGCGGCGCCGGAGACGGCAATCCCCGTGTTCCCGAACCAGCTCCCGCCCGAGTACCTGCAGACGTTCCGTAATTACGCGGCGCAGACCGGCAGCGCGTTCCTGTTCGGGATCCCGCTGGCCGACAGCATGACGGTGTACGCGAACAGCGTGGCCGGCATCGGCCCGCAGGGACAGTCCTACCGCTACGACAAGAACCACCTCGTGCCGTTCGGCGAATTCATCCCGACGGGCTTCCGCTGGTTCACGGACCTGATGCAGATCCCGCTGAGCGATTTCACGCGTGGCCCGGACGTGCAGGCGCCGTTCGCCGTCAAGGACCAGCTGGTGCTGCCCGACGTCTGCTACGAAGACGTGTTCGGCGAAGAGATCGCGAAGAACCTGCGCGCGGAAGCGCATCCGGCCACCATCCTGCTGAACGTATCGAACCTCGCGTGGTACGGCGAGTCGACCGCCATCCCGCAGCACCTGCAGATCTCGCGCATGCGCAGCCTGGAGACGGGCCGCCCGATGCTGCGCGCGACGAACGACGGCGCCACCGCCGTCATCGACGGCCGCGGCAACGTCGCCGCGCTGCTGCCGTTCTACAGCCAGGGCACCCTGGCGACGACCGTACAGGGCATGGCCGGCAGCACGCCGTATATCCGCTTCGGCAACCTGCTGTTCCTCGCCCTGGGCGCCGTGTTGCTGGCCGGGGCCTGGCTCGCGGGCCGCCGCCGGCAGGCGAACGGCTAAAATAGCGAGCGATTCACTTCAAGCCATTCCGTAAAACCCGCTAGAATTGGTGTTTTAGCAAACTCACCGTGTTCGCGCCCCGTGCGCGCGAAGCCAACAAGATGCTCACATTCCAACAAATCATCCTGACTCTGCAAACCTACTGGGACAAGCAGGGTTGCGCCCTGCTCCAGCCGTACGACATGGAAGTCGGCGCGGGCACCTTCCACACTGGCACCTTCCTGCGCGCGATCGGACCGGAACCCTGGCGCGCCGCCTACGTGCAGCCGTCGCGCCGCCCGAAGGATGGCCGCTACGGCGAGAACCCGAACCGCCTGCAGCACTATTACCAGTACCAGGTTGTGCTGAAGCCGGCGCCGGAAAACATCCTGGACCTGTACCTGGGCTCCCTGGAAGCGCTGGGCCTGGACCTGAAAAAGAACGACGTGCGCTTCGTCGAGGACGACTGGGAAAGCCCGACCCTGGGCGCCTGGGGCCTCGGCTGGGAAGTCTGGCTGAACGGCATGGAAGTCACCCAGTTCACCTATTTCCAGCAGGTCGGCGGCCTCGATTGCAAGCCGGTGCTGGGCGAGATCACGTACGGCATCGAGCGTCTCGCGATGTACCTGCAGGGCGTCGAGAACGTCTATGACCTCGTGTGGACGGAGTGGGAAGAAAACGGAGTGAAAAAGTCGCTGAGCTACGGCGACGTCTTCCACCAGAACGAGGTCGAGCAGTCGACCTACAACTTCGAACACTCCAACACGGACCTGCTGTTCCAGGCCTTCGCCAACCACGAGAGCGAAGCCAAGCGCCTGATCGAACTGGCGCTCACGCTGCCCGCGTACGAGCAGATCATGAAGGCGTCGCACAGCTTCAACCTGCTGGATGCGCGCGGCGCGATCTCCGTCACCGAGCGCGCCGCCTACATCGGCCGCGTGCGCACCCTGTCGCGCCTCGTCGCCCAGGCTTATTACGATTCGCGCGAGAAGCTTGGCTTCCCGATGCTCCCGAAAGCCTGAGTCCAGAACAGAATAGAACGACACCATGAATCAGACATTACTCGTCGAACTGCAGACCGAAGAGCTGCCACCGAAGGCGCTCGTGAAACTGGGCGCCGCTTTTGCGACCGGCATCGCGAACGGCCTGAAGGCCCGTGACTTCCTCGCCGCCGACAGCGTCGTCGCCACCTACGCCACGCCGCGCCGCCTGGCCGTGGCTATCACCAACGTGCGCGCCACGTCGGCCGACAAGACCATCCGCGAGAAGATCCTGCCGGTGACCGTCGCCCTCGACAAGGACGGCAACCCGACCGCGCCGCTGGCCAAGAAGCTGGCCGCCCTCGGCTTCCCCGACCTCAAGATCAGCGACCTCGAACGCGCCCAGGACGGCAAGGCCGACAGCTTCTTCTACACGTACACCGCGGCGGGCGTCGCCCTGGCCGAGGGCCTGCAGCCCGTGCTGGAAGAGACGGTCGCCAAGCTGCCGATCCCGAAGGTGATGAGCTACCAGCGCCCGGACGGCGCGACCGTGCAGTTCGTGCGCCCCGTGCACTCGCTGCTGGCGCTGCACGGCGACGCCGTCGTGCCGCTGTCGCTGCTCGGACTGGAAGCCGGCCGCGCCACGCTGGGCCACCGCTTCCTGTCGAACGGCGAGGCTATCGACATCGCGCGCGCCGACACGTACAACGACGTGCTGAAGGAACAGGGCAAGGTCGTCGCGAATGCGGAAGAACGCAAGGAATCGATCCGCAGCCAGCTGCTGGCCAAGGCCGGCGGCGACCAGGTGCTGATGCCGGAATCGCTGCTGGATGAAGTGGCGGCGCTGGTCGAATGGCCCGTTGTCTACGAATGCCGGTTCGAAGACGTGTTTCTCGCCGTGCCGCAGGAATGCCTGATCCTGACGATGCAGACGAACCAGAAATACTTCGCGCTGACGGACTCGAACGGCAAACTGCGCTCGCGCTTCCTGATCGTCTCGAACCTCGCGACCGACGACCCGTCCGCCATCGTCGGCGGCAACGAGCGCGTCGTGCGCCCGCGCCTGTCGGACGCCAAGTTCTTCTTCGAGCAGGACAAGAAGAAGTCGCTGGAATCGCGCCTGCCGCTGCTGGCCAACGTCGTCTACCACAACAAGCTGGGCACGCAGGCCGAGCGCACGCAGCGCGTCACGCGCCTGGCCGGCGCCATCGCCCGCCGCCTCGGCTACGACGTGCTGCTGGCCGAACGCGGCGCGCAGCTCGCGAAGGCCGACCTCTTGACCGACATGGTCGGCGAGTTCCCGGAACTGCAGGGCATCATGGGCACCTACTACGCCCGCAACGACGGCGAGCACGAGGAAGTGGCGCTGGCCGCCTCCGAGCACTACCAGCCACGCTTCTCGGGCGACGCGCTGCCGTCGACGAACACGGGCCTGACGGTCGCGCTGGCCGACAAACTGGAAACGCTGGTCGGCATCTGGTCGATCGGCCTGCAGCCGACCGGCGAGAAAGACCCGTTCGCGCTGCGCCGCCACGCGCTGGGCGTGATGCGCATGCTGGTCGAGAAGCGCCTGCCGCTCGCGCTGTCCGACCTCTTGGCGGATGCCGCCGGCGTGTTCGACTATATGCCGACCTTCAAGGATCCGACGGTTGACGTCACGGCCTTCATGCTCGACCGCCTGCGCGGCCTGCTGCGCGACCGCGGCTTCGCGCCGAACGAAGTGGAAGCCGTGCTGGCGCAGAATCCGGACCGCGTGGACGACGTCGTGCAGCGCCTGGAAGCCGTGCAGGCCTTCGCCGCGCTGCCGGAAAGCGCGTCGCTGGCCGCCGCCAACAAGCGCATCTCGAACATCCTCCGGAAGAACGAAGAGGCATTGAGTCAGGAGCAAAAGCGGGCAGGCAGCGTCGATGCGGCCCTGCTGCGGGACGCCGCCGAGAAGGCGCTGTACGCGAGCGTGCAGCGCGTACAGCCCGACGTCGACGCGGCGTTCGAGCGCGGCGACTTCACGGGCACGCTGAAAACGCTGGCGCAGCTGCGCGACGACGTCGATGCGTTCTTCAACGACGTGATGGTGATGGCCGACGACGTCGCGCTCCGCAACAACCGCCTGGCCCTGCTGTCCATCCTGCACCGCATGATGAACCGCGTGGCCGACATCTCGAAGCTGGCGGCGTGAGTCCGATGAAGCTGGTCATCCTCGACCGGGACGGGGTCATCAACCATGACTCCCCCGAGTTCATCAAATCGCCCGCCGAGTGGGTCCCGATCCCGGGATCGCTCGAGGCGATCGCGCGCCTGAACCAGGCCGGCTACCGCGTCGTGATCGCGTCGAACCAGTCGGGCATCGCGCGCGAACTGTTCGACATCGCCACGCTGAACGCGATCCACCAGAAGCTGCACGCGAACGCCCAGCTGGTGGGCGCGGACATCGACGCGATCTTCTTCTGCCCGCACGCGGCCATCGACAACTGCGACTGCCGCAAGCCGAAGGCCGGCATGTTCGAGGAGATCAGCAAGCGCTTCAAGCTCAGCCTGAAAGGCGTGCCGACGGTCGGCGATTCGCTGCGCGACCTGCAGGCCGGTTTCAACTGCGGCTGCGTGCCTTACCTGGTCCTGACCGGCAAGGGCGAGAAGACCCGGGAGACGGGCGGCCTGCCGCCCGGCACGCAGGTCTTCCCCGACCTCGCGGCCATGGTCGACGCCTTCCTCAAGGCCGCAACCACACCCGCCACCAGCGCATGATCGCTTCCACCGCCACCCCAGATCTGGAGACCCCGCCTTTGCGTACCGCCGTCCTGTTCCTGCGTTCCCTGTCGTTCGCGATCGTCATGACGATCGCCACCGTCGTCTGGGCCTGCGTCTGCTTCCTCGCGGCGCCATTCCCGTACGAGACACGCTTCTGGGTGACGTCGCGCTGGAACGTCTTCGTCATCTGGTGCGCCCGCGTCATCTGCGGCATCCGCTACGAGGTGAAGGGCTACGACAACCTGCCGGCCCAGCCCGCGATCCTGCTGTCGAAGCACCAGTCGGCATGGGAGACCATCTTCATGCTGCCGAACATGAAGCGTCCGCTCGTCTACGTCTTCAAGAAGGAAATCCTCTACATTCCCTTCTTCGGCTGGGGCATGGCGCTGCTGCGCATGATCCCGATCGACCGCAGCAAGGGCAAGCGCGCCTTCGCCCACGTCGTCAAGATCGGCAAGGCGCGCCTCGCGGACGGCCAGTCGATCATCATGTTCCCCGAAGGGACGCGCATCCCCGTGGGCCAGAAAGGACAGTACAAAAGCGGCGGTACGCGGCTGGCGATAGAAACACGTGCCATGGTCGTGCCGATCGCGCATAATTCAGGTGAGTGCTGGCCCAAGAACTCGTTCATCAAGCGGCCGGGCCTCATCACCGTCTCGATCGGCAAGCCGATATCGCCGGAAAACCACACTGCCGACAGTCTGATGCAAGAGGTCGAAAATTGGATAGAATCGGAAATGCGCGTCATTTCGCCCCACGCCTATTCAGGTACTTGAACGAATTGGGCGTGCAGAACCAAGCACCATCGAAGCCGCCCACCATGACCTCCCCCAAGAACGACGCGAACCAGCTGGAGCTGTTTGCCCAGGAACTCGTCGCGGCGCTCAAGCCCTCGCCCCCGCCGGCATCCACGCCGGCGGCCAGACCCGTGCCGCCGGCCCCGCTGTTCAGGGCGCCGCCGGTGCCGACGCGTACCCTACCCATCCCGCCCGTCGGCCCGAACGACCCGCCGCTGCGCAAGATCCAGCTCGGGTCGCACACCGTGCACTACGCGCTGCGCCGCTCCGCGCGCCGCTCGCACGGCTTCATGGTCTGCGACGACGGCCTGTTCGTGACGTCGCCGAACCGCGCGCCGCTGGACGACATCGAGCGCGCCATCCGCGCCAAGCAGCGCTGGATCCTCACCAAGCTGTTCGAACGGGGCGAGCGCCGCGCGCTGCGCGCCGAACGGCCGCCGCTGGAATGGGTCGACGGCGCGCAGCTGCCCTACCTCGGCGCCGACATCCTGCTCCGCCTGGAACCGGCCGCGCGCAGCCACTGCGTCTACGATGCCGACACGCGCACGCTGCATCTCGGCGTGACGCCCGACCTGGAGACGTGGCAGATCCGCGAGCGCGTGAAGCTGTGGTTCCAGGAGGAGGCGAAGCGGATCTTCGGCGAACGCCTGGACCTGTACGCGCCGCGCGTGGGCGTGACCTACCACTCGTTCGCGATCTCGTCGGCCGGCACGCGCTGGGGTTCGTGCACGGTGGCCGGGAACATCCGCCTGAACTGGAAGCTGGTGCACTATCCGCTCGCGCTGCTGGACTACGTGGTGGTGCACGAACTGGCGCACCTGCGCGAGATGAACCACAGCCCGGCCTTCTGGGCCGTCGTGGGCGAGGTGTTTCCGGATTACGATGGCGCCAAGGCGGCGCTCAAGAAGCAGTCGGTGGAGATGCCGGTGCTGTTCCCCGACGAATAACCTGCGTTCGCATCGTGGGCTCGGGTAGCCCACCCTACGGCGTTCGCAGATCGTAGGGTGGGCACCCTGTGCCCACCATGCGCATATTCAAGAGGCGCGGAACTGCAGTTCGCCCGCCGCACGCGCCTCGACGATGCCGCGCATCGCGCTGACTTCATCCTTGTTCAGGCACCGGAACGGAATGGGCAAGGTGCCGCGCTTCAGGATCATCATGAAGCCGCTGGAATACGTGCGGATACGCTGCACGTCGTTCCAGTCGATCAGGCTCACGCCCGTGTCGCTGGTACGCACGATGCCGTGCTGGTCGATCTGGAATTCGTACGTGCGCTTCCCACGCTGCAGCAGCACGAAGTGCGTGGCCGCCGACAGCGTGCTTTTCAGGCGCAGATAGACGCCCATCGGCCAGCGGACATGGCGCCGGTGAATCAGGTAACCGCCATGCTCCCACATGAAATTCACGTACTCGGCGAACGAATAGCGCACCCAGAAATGAAGGTTGTAACGTTCTGCCGGCGGATGCACGACCGGGATCGTGGCCGCCGGCATGGCGTCGGCACCGAGATCCGCGGCGTCAGGCTGGTCCAGAAGCGCGGCCCCGCCATCCGAGTGGCCGGCCGCTCGCGAGCGATTTGACCACAACATGTGCATCCCCTTTCGTTTTCTAGTCTAAAGAGAATGGTAGCAAAAGCTAAGCAATAATTTGTTGCAAGAGTTCAACAGTGCGCACTGTTGCGCCACGATGGCGGGCCGCGAAGGCCAATGCGTGGTCGCCCATGCCGGCGCGGCGGCCGTCGTCGGTGAGGAGGCCGGCGGCCGCGCGCAGCAGCGCCGGCG
>JBJMVU010000370.1:0-6176 GCA_045810485.1 Massilia sp.
ATGTCGAGGCCGGCCGCGGAACCGGCGGACGTGACGATGTTCCCGGCCTCGACGTACAGTGCGTCCGGATCGGTCGCGATGGCCGGGAAACGGTCTTGCAAGTCGTCCAGGTAGCGCCAGTGCGTAGTCGCCCGTCGGCCGTCGAGCAGGCCGGCGTAGGCCAGCACGTAGGCGCCCGAGCAGATCGAGCAGAGGCGCGCGCCGCGTGCGTGCGCCGCGCGCAGGGCGTCGACGAGGGCGGCCGGCGGCGCCTCGTACCGGTCGCGCCAGCCGGGGATGACGATGGTGTCCGCATGGGCGAGGGCGTCGAGGCCGTGCGGCACGTGCACGGTCAGGCCGCCCATGGCGCGCAGCGGACCGGGCTCGACGGCGCATACGGCATGGCTGTACCAGCGCACGCCCAGTTCCGGGCGCTCCAGGGCGAACAGCTCGATGGCACAGCCGAATTCGAAAGTGCACAGGCCGTCGTAGGCGACGATGGCGACATGGTGGCTCATGGCGCGATGTTACCAATTTCTGTCGCGCAAGGCACTGCCGGCGCGGCGCGGCGGCTGCGACACTGGCGTTTCACTGCAAGGAGAACCGCCATGACCTCATCCGTATCCGCCATCCCCACCGCGTCCAGCGACCGCGCCATCGCCCACTTCGGCACCGCTTTCGAATTCGAGACGGATTGCTGGGACGTCCACGACGCCGTCAGCAGCGGCAGGCAGGATTTCGTCCTGTTCGATGCGCGCAGCCCCGACCTGTATGCGCGCGGCCATGTGCCACAGGCTATCAGCATGCCGCACGGGAAAATCGTCGAAGCGAAGCTGCGCGATTATCCGCTGGACACGTTGTTCGTCGTCTATTGCGCCGGCCCGCATTGCAACGGCGCGCACCGCGCGGCGTACCGTCTCGCCAAGCTGGGACGGCCCGTCAAGTTGATGATCGGCGGTATCACGGGCTGGATCGACGAAGGGTTCGAGCTGGCGACCGGCGATGGCGAGTAAAGCTTGTCCGATCCGGCCGGCCCGGCCGGAAGACGCGGAGGCGCTCATCGGCATGATGCGCGCGCTGGCGGCCTTCGAGGGCTACCTGCCCCGGTTCCGGGTGACGGCTCGCGACTTGCACGCGCGCGCGTTCGGGCCGGGCGCCCAGTGCGGGATCCTCGTCGCGCAAGGGGAGGGTGGACAGCTCGCGGGCTATGCCGTCTGGCTCGTCCAGGCGTTCACGTTCGACCTGCGCCCGACCGTGACGCTGAAGGAATTGTTCGTCGACCCCGCGTACAGGAACCGGGGCATCGCGGCGGACCTGCTTGCCGGCTTGCGGCGCGAGGCGGGGCGTATCGGCGCAGGACAGATTACGTGGCTCGTGCTCCCCACCAACGATGGCGCGAAACGCCTGTATCGCCGCTCCGGTGGCACGCCCGATCCCGATTGGGAGCACTGGCGGCTCGCGTTGCCGGAGGCGTCCACCAGCAGTTGATTGTCAGAAAGCCAAACCTGCGCTAGATTGCAAGTTTCACATTGCGCACAGGGTTGACCATGCATTTCGAAGTTCCTAAATCGAAGAAGCTGAAGGAGTTCGGCGGCGAGTACGTGATGATCGTCATCAGTATCCTGACCGCCCTGGCACTCGAGCACATCGCACAGACCATCCATCACAAAGAGCTCGCGCACGAGGCCAGCGAGAAGATCGAGGCCGAATTACGCCTCAACGTCGAGGAGCTCAACGAGGTGCTGGCGCACAACGAGAAGGACCTAAAGGAGGTCAAACGGGTCCGTGCCGAGCTGGTGCAGGGCATCCGCGATAAAGTGTCTGACGATGTGTTGATGGCGCGCTTCAAGACGGACTGGAAGGCGGGCGTCATTCTCAGCATCAATACGCCGACACTGCGCCATGAAGCATGGGACGCCGCCGTCGCCAACCAGGCGGTGACGTGGATGCCGGACGAGCAGTTGCAGCGTTATGTGACGGCGTATGCCGGTATCCGCGACATACAGACCCTGTCAGTCACGGGCGGCACGTATTTCATCGACGGACCGCGCATGTTGAACACGCTGAGCGACCTGGAAACGGGCGAGGCGACGCCGCGGGACATGCTCAGGATCCTGTCCCAGGTCCGCAGCGGCTACAGCAGTGTCGACGGCAATCTGCAAAACCTGCTGAAGAACCTGCCGAAGGCCGGCGCTGTCGTGGCGTCGGCGCATTGACGAAGGAGCGAACATGGTCCGATCGATATGTGCTCTGCTGGCCGCCTGCGCCTTCCCCGCGCTGGCGCTGGCCGCCCAGCCCGCCACCGTCCGCCTCGACTACATCCACAGCGGCAATGCGCTGTCCGAGCAGTACGCCATCGAGCGCGTGCTGATCGAACCGCTGCCGTGGCCGGGCGACATGGCGCGGCCGTTCGACGACACCAACCGCGGCAACAACCGCGTCGAAGTGGCCGATGCGAAGACGGGCGACCTGCTGTATTCGCGCGATTTTTCCACCGTGTTCGGCGAGTGGAAGACGACGGAAGAGGCCAATAAACTCAGCCGCGGATTCCACGAGTCCGTGCGCTTTCCGAAGCCGGACCGCCCGGTGCGCGTACGCATCCTGAAACGCGACGAGCGCAACCAGTTCTCCGTCGCGTGGAGCGTGGACGTCGACACGGAGGCGCAGGACGTCGTGCGTGCGCAGGGGCCGGCGCCGGCGCAGCCGATCCCGATCCGCGTGAGCGGACCGTCGCCGCGCAAGGTCGACCTGCTCGTGCTGGGCGACGGCTACACGCAGGCCGAGATGCCCAAGTTCGAAGCGGCCGTGCGCCGTCTCGCGCAACACCTGTTCGAGGTGTCGCCGTTCAAGGAGCGCGCGAACGATTTCAATGTGTGGGCGCTGGCCGTGCCGACGCGGGAATCCGGCGTGTCGCGGCCGTCGACGGGCGTGCACCACGCGTCCGCGCTGGGCACGCGCTACGACATCTTCGGCAGCGAGCGCTACGTGCTGACCCTGGACAACCGTGCGCTGCGCGACATCGCGCAGTACGCGCCGTATGAATTCATCGAGATCCTCGTCAACAACGACACGTATGGCGGTGGCGGCATCTTCGGCCAGTTCAGCACGGCGGCCGCCGACAACGATTGGGCGGATTACCTGTTCGTGCACGAGTTCGGCCACCATTTCGCCGGCCTGGCCGACGAGTACTACACGTCGCCCGTCGCCTACCAGTCCAGCGGCGCGCGCATGGAGCCGTGGGAACCGAACGTGACGGCGCTGCGCGATCCGGCCAATGTAAAGTGGAAGAGATACGTGCAGGCCGGCACGCCGTTGCCGACGCCGTGGCCCAAGGCCGAGTACGAAGCGTATTCGCGCGAGTACCAGAAAAAGCGCGCGTCGCTGCGGGCGGCCAACCGGCCGGAATCGGAGATGAGCGCGCTGTTCCGCGAAGACCTGGCGCACTCCAACGCCCTGTTTGCGCAAGCCACATACCGCAAGGCGATCGGCGCGTTCGAGGGCGCGAACTACGAGGCGACGGGCTTTTACCGTCCGGCCATGCAATGCATCATGTTCGACCGCAGCGGGCAGTTCTGCCCCGTCTGCCAGGACGGCATCGGCGACATCATCGACCTGTACGCGGGCCGCCCGGCCAACAAGTAGCACCGGCGGGTGCGCTGCCGAACAGAGTCACCCGGGCGGCGCACCTATCCTCGTTTCGACGAACCACCTACGAAACGAGATCATCATGAACAAATTCCTCCCCATCCTCGCATGCACCCTGCTGGCGTCGTCGGCCTGGGCGCAGACCACCGCCAACACGGCGCCGATCGGCCAGGCCGTGTCCGGCCACAACACCACTGCCGCCGGCGTGTCCGGCACGGGCCTGCGCACGGACGGCACGGCGAACACCGGCTCCGCACATGACGTCACGGGCCGCCAGGCCGCCGGCGTCGACAGTACCGGCAAGGTCGTCGGCAAGAGCACGGCCATCATCAATCCGGCGCCGGGCAAGGCCGACAACGTGAATGCCCAGGCGACCAACACGACGGCGCCCAACAACACCGATCGCGATGCCGCGGCCAGCGGTGGACGCGGCAAGGCCGGCACGAAGGCCGAGAGCGAAGTCATGCGGGCGAACGCGCGGTCCGTGAAAGAGCCGCCGGGCAGCCGCATGAAGACGGAAGCGGCCGTGAAGGCAAGCAAAAAAAAACATGCCGAGTCGAAGCGCAAGGGGGCCGAGAAGGCTGCAGCGCGCTGAAAAATCTTGTCACAATTTACATGATGACCGGTATGTACTGCGTGCGCTGGCGAACAGAGCGCAAGTTGTCGGAAGCATATTCTGAAGCCCTGACTTAACAAAAACATATTGGCGCGTCACGGCGCGCCCCACCATAATCACTCAGGAGAACTACGATGAATAAACTGCTCGCCACCCTGATCGCCGGCCTGTTCGCCACTTCGGTTTACGCCCAGACCACCACCGCACCGGCCACCCCGGTCACGACCACCGACACCACCATGTCGACGGGCCAGAGCGGCGCGGCCGGCACGACGGCGACCGGCAACGCCGACGCCGACAAGAAGATCGCCAAGGCCAACGAGAAGGAAGCCAAGGAGATGTCGAAGCAGGACGAGAAGATCAACAAGGCCGTCGACAAGGCCAACGAGAAGAAGGCCAAGGCCCACGACAAGGCCGTGAAGAAGGTCGACAAGGCAAACGAGAAAGTCGCCAAGGCTGATCCGGAAGACAAGGCCAAGGCATCCGCCAAAGCCGAGGAAAAAGCCGCCGACGCCAATTACGACGCCCAGAAGACCATGATCAAGGCCGACGAAAAGGCCCAGAAGAAGATCGTGGACGCCAACGCCGATAAAGCCAAGGCCCACGCCAAGGCCAACGAGAAGCGTGCCGAAGCCACCGCCGAGGCACACAAGGACGCCGCCAAATAAGCTGCAACAAGCTGCAATAAGCGGCGTTCACCCAACGACAAACGGACCCGCGGGTCCGTTTGTTGTTTCATCAACCGCCGTCCGTCTGGCGCATGGCGAGGTCTTTCGCCTTGAGCTTGGCCGACAACGGCTTGCCCTTGTTGGCGCGCTTGCCGAAGTGCGGCTCCAGGCCGGACGCGAACAGCTCCACGGTGCGCGGCTTGTCGCCGGCCCAGGTGCCGACCACGTTCAGGCCCTTCTGGTTGATCGGTTGCACGGCCAGCAGCTTTTCCTTCGGCTCCAGGCCCATCAGGATCACGCCGCGGCCGCCGTTCTGCAGCACTTTCATCTCGTCGATGCCGAACACCAGCACGCGGCCTTTCTCGGACAGGCAGGCGATGGCGCCCGCGTTGTCCGGGACGACGCGCGGCGGCAGCGGCACGGCGCCGTCGTCCAGCGTGATAAACGATTTACCACCTTTCAGGCGCGTGATCATGTCGCCGGCCTTCGTGATGAAGCCGAAGCCGGTCGACGTCGCGAGCAGCAGGCGCGTATCGGCCTGGCCCACGTAGTAGTACAGGATGCGTCCACCGCCCGACAGGTCGACGAGGGTCGTGATGGGCACGCCGTCGCCGCGCGCGCCGGGCAGGGCGGCCACCGGCACGGAATACACCTTGCCGTTGTCGCCGACGCACAGCAGCGTATCGACCGTGCGGCATTCGAACGCGCCGTACAGCGAGTCGCCCGCCTTGAACGTGAACTGGGCCGGATCGTGGCCGACGCCGGTGCGCGCGCGCACCCAGCCTTTTTCGGACACGATGACCGTCACCGGCTCGTCGATGATCTTCTGCTCGGCCACGGCCTTCTGCGCTTCCTCGATCAGCGTGCGGCGGTCGTCGCCGTACTGCTTCGCATCAAGCTCGATCTCACGGATGATCAACCGCTTCATCGACGACGGGTTGTCGAGGATGTCTTCCAGCTTTTCCTTCTCGCCGCGCAGCTCGGCCAGCTCCTGCTGGATCTTGATCGCTTCCAGGCGCGCCAGCTGGCGCAGGCGGATCTCGAGGATGTCTTCGGCCTGGACTTCGGTCAGATCGAATTCGGCGATCAGTGCCAGTTTCGGGTCGTCCGAATTGCGGATGATGTGGATGACCTTGTCGATATTGAGCAGCACCGTCATCCGGCCTTCGAGGATGTGGATGCGGTCCTTGACCTTGCCGAGCCGGTACTCGGTACGGCGACGTACCGTCACGAAGCGGTAGTCGATCCACTCCTGCAGAATCGCCGAC
>JBJMVU010000371.1:0-7668 GCA_045810485.1 Massilia sp.
CGGCGCCGGCTGGCGCGGGGAGAGACGTCGTGGAGCGAGCGGGCCCATCGCGCGGATGCGGCGGAGGACCTGCGATGAAACCCGTGATCGTGATCGTCAACGCGGGCGCCGGCGCCGGGCACGACGAGTCCGCGTGCGATGCGCTGAGAACGCAACTCACCGACGCGGGGCTGGACGCGGAACTGGTGCGGGCGGATGGCGGCGAACACATGATCAGCGCGGCAAAAAGCGCGCTGGAGCAGGGCGCGCGTCTCGTGGCGGCCGGCGGCGGCGACGGCACGATCAACGCCGTGGCGTCCGTCATGGTGGACAGCGGCGTGCCGTTCGGCGTGCTGCCGCTGGGGACGCTGAACCACTTCGCCAAGGACCTCGGCATCCCGCTCGACCTCGGTGCGGCCGTGCGCAATCTCGCGACGGGGCGGCCCGTCAAAGTCGACGTGGGCGAAGTGAACGGCCGCATCTTCCTGAACAATTCCAGCCTCGGCCTGTACCCCGACATCGTGCGCGACCGCGAAAAGCAGCAGCGCCGCCTCGGCCGCGGCAAATGGCCGGCCGCCGCCTGGGCCGCGCTCGCCGCGCTGCGGCGCTATCCGTTCCTGTCGATGCGCTTGACCGTCAACGGCGAGCGTCTCGCGCGGCGCACGCCGTTCGTCTTCATCGGCAACAACGCCTATACGATGCAGGGCCTGGCGATCGGCGAGCGGGCGCGCCTCGACGAAGGCGTGCTGAGCCTGTACGTGGCCCAGCGTCCGACGCGCCTGGGCCTGCTGCGCTTCGCGTTCGACGCGCTGCTCGGCCGCCTCGGCCGGGAGCGCGACTTCGACGTCCTGACCGCGCCCGAGTTCGACATCGACACGCACCGCCGTCACCTGCTCGTGGCGACCGACGGCGAGGTGACCGGCATGACGCCGCCGTTGCGCTACCGGATGCGGCCTGGCGCACTGACGGTGCTCGTGCCGGCGGTAGAGAATAACGCCAGCCAACCATAACGGAAAGGGGAACCCCATGCGTACACTCGTCCACCTGTCCGACCTGCACTTCGGCCGCGTCGACGCCATGCTGCTCGACCCGCTGCGCGAGCTGGTCCACAAGCTGGCGCCCGATGTCGTCGTCGTCTCGGGCGACCTGACCCAGCGCGCCAAGAGCGAGCAATTCGAGGAGGCGAAGGCCTGGCTCGACACGTTGCCGGGCCCGCAGATCATCGTGCCGGGCAACCACGACATTTCGCTGTACAACGTGTTCCGCCGCTTCCTGGCGCCGCTCGACCGCTACAAGCGCTACATCACCGACGACCTCGATCCCGTCTACATCGACGACGAGATCGCCGTGCTGGGCGTGAACACGGCACGCTCGCTCACGTTCAAGGATGGCCGCGTCAACAAGGAGCAGGTGGAAAAGATCCGCGCGACCCTGTCCGGACTGCCGCCCGAGGTCACGCGCGTCGTCGTCACGCACCACCCGTTCGACCTGCCGAAGGGCGCGGAGGAAGACGACCTCGTCGATCGCGCGCACATGGCGATGGACGTGTTCGCGGAACTGGGCGTCGATCTGCTGATGGCGGGCCACCTGCACATGAGCCACGCGGGCAACACGCAGGCGCGCTACAAGATCAGCGAATACGCAGCGCTGGTCGTGCAGGCTGGCACGGCCACGTCCACGCGCGGGCGGGGCGAAGTGAACTCGTTCAACGTGATCCGCATCGAGCCCCAGCGCATCGAGGTCGACCGCTATGGCTGGGACAGCGTGCACAACCAGTTCCAATTGCTCAACACAGAAAAGTTCATGCGCAGCGGGAACGTCTGGACCGAGGTGCCGGATGGGATGATGGCGGCGGGGATTTAACGTGCCGTCATTCCCGCGCAGGCGGGAATCCATGTTGATTTTCAGGATTCGGTATGTTTGAAGGACCGTTGTCTCTTCAAGGTCCGGCTTCGGAAACTCAGTATGGGTCCCCTTCGCGGGGACGACGTGTCAGATCCAGTATTCCCCCAGCCGCGACATCCATTCCTTGATCCGGTCCGACCACGGCCGGTGCCGCCAGCGTTCCAGGGTGACTTCCTTCGAGTCGCGCAAATCCTCGTTGAACGCGCTCTCCATCGCGGCGCCGAACGCGGGGTCGATGACGACGACATTCAGCTCGTAGTTGTGGATGAAGCTGCGCCGGTCGATGTTGGCCGAGCCGATCGTCGACCAGCCGCCGTCGATCACGGCCGTCTTGGCGTGCAGCACCGCGATCTGCAGTTCGAAGATGTGCACGCCGCCGGCCAGCAACTGGTCGTAGAATCCCTGGCCGGCGTAGCGGATCAGGCTGTGGTCGGATACGCCCGGCAGCACGAGCCGCACGTCCACGCCGCGTTTCGCCGCGGCGATGAGCGCATCGACGATCTGCTGGTCGGGCACGAAATAGGCCGACGTGATGTGGATCGACGTCTTCGCCTCGCTGATGGCGACGACGAGCGCCTTGTAGATGTCCGATTCGTGGTCCGGGTCGGACGCGAGCACGCGGAGGATCTTGTCGCCGACCGGCGTGAGGGTCGGGAAATACTCGGACGGCGGCAGCTCGCCGCCTTCCTGCCGCACCCACAGGTTGACGAACGACCACTGCAGCGGCGCGACGGCCGGGCCCTCGATCTTGACGTGGGTGTCGCGCCAGCCGACCTTGTCGCCGTCGACCTGGTCCGGCTTCTGGCGCGAGCGGAACAGCGAGCTGTTCGCATACGTGCTGCTGATGTTGATGCCGCCCGTGAACGCGACCTTGCCGTCGACGACCATCAGCTTGCGGTGGTTGCGATTGTTCAGTTCCCACTTGCCGCGCGCCTTGGCCGGATTCACCGGATTGAAGATCAGCACGCGGATGCCGGCCTGGCGCATGCGGTCGAAGAAGGCGGCCGGCGTCGCGAGGGCGCCGACGGCGTCGACCATCACGTTCACGGCCACGCCCTGGCGCTGCTTCTCGACCAGCAGGTCCGCGAATTCGTTGCCGACCTGGTCCTGGTCGAAGATGTAGGTTTCGAGATTGATGGAACTGGTCGCGGCGCGCGCCGCGGCCATCATTTCGCGCATCGTCGCTGGGCCGTCGAACAGCAGTGTCACCTTGTTGCCCGCGATGAGGGGCACGCCCGTGGCCTGTTCTTCCAGCGCCGCCAGCGCCTTCAGGTTGCCGCTCGCATTGGCCCAGCGCCGCGCGACGAGGGCGGACGCCTGCTTCGGCGGCAGGGTGCCCCTGGTCGTCGCGATCGTGGGCGTGGCCTTCGCGGGCGCCTCGGGGGCGACATCCGGCAGCGACTTGCACGCGACGACGCCGCAACTGAGGCACAGGGCCAGCAGCCAGGCGAACGGGGAACAATAACGTGCGACGCGCTGTCGGAATCTCATTTGAGTCCCCTTGTGTTGGCAACCGCCGCCTCGTCGAGGTCGCGCGGTCCGATGAAGAAGTCGAGCGGCGCCGCGTACAGGCGACTGCCCAGTGCGCGCAGCAGGCGGAAACCGTGGCGGAAGCGCACCTTGCGCGCCCGCAGCGCCACCCACAGCGCGAGGCCGAAGCTCACCAGCAGGTTGACCATGCCGATGAGAGCGATGCCCAGGAACGTGATGGCGATCGTTTCCGGATCCAGCTGCTGGCCGAGCCCGACGAAGCCGATGGCGAGATTGGCGGACGAAAACGTCACATGGCGCACGTCGAGGGGCAGGCCGAGGAGGTAGCCGACGGTGGCCGTCACCCCCATCAGCACGCCGAACACGAAATTGCCCATCAGGCCGCCGAGGTTGTCCTCGACGTAGCGGGCGAAGCGCGCGCGCCGTTCCTCGCCGAGCAGCCGGCGCAGCCAGCGCAGCTGCTGCACGCGCTGGCCCATGCGCGTGTACATCGCCTTGTTGTCGTAGTAGCCGGACACGAGCCCCGACACGAACAGCCACACGCCCGCGATCGCCGCATGCAGCAGCGCGAGCGAATGCCACGGGTGGCTGTCCGCGATCAGGTGCTCGGCCTTGGCCGGATTCACGAGATGCGTGCCGAAGATCCAGTACCAGGCGAGGGCGATGGCCCACGCGACCGGGATCACGGTCGCGAGGTTGCCGAGCACGGCGACGATCTGCGTCCGGAACACTTTGTTGACGAGGGCCGCCATGCTGTCGACGTCGACCTGGCGCCGGCTGGCGCCGCGTCCGTTTCCCCGCTGCGCCGTGTCGTGCAGGGCGGCGGCGATGCGCGCGGCCGTCATCGCGGGCTGCTTGGTCGCGATGGTGAAGTGCAGCACGTGCACGAGCATGAAGCCGGCCGCGTAGTTGAGGCTGTAGAGGAGGGCTTCGATCAGCGGGGCGCGGTGCTGGTACGAGATCAGGATCTTGATGAGCGCCATGACGCCGATGATGATGCCGGCCCCGGCCGATGACGCGAACATGCCGCGCAGGTCCGCGCGCCGCTCGGCGATGTAGTGCTCGCCCGTGCGGCTCGCGTTTTCCGTGACGTTGCGCGCCAGCAGGTCGATGTTGTCGCGCAGCAGGCCGCGCACCTCGTACTTCGTGTTGTGCGCCTCGGCCAGTTCCTGCGCGAGGTCGACGGCGGCGGCGCGCCGCAGGCTCGTCGGCGGTTCGGTCGGGGGCGTCGCTTCGTTCGCGAGCGTTTCCACGTCGATGGTGGGCGCGGACGGCAGTTCCCCGCTCGTGTCGACGAGGAACAGGAGCTTCCTCAGGCGGTCGATGCTCTGCGTCAGCGCCACCAGCAAGTACGTCAGCGCGACGCTCGTGCCGGAGGCGAGGGCGCCGCGGCGAATCTTCAGCACGACCTCCTCGCACTGGTCGAGCATGACGAGCAGGTGGCGCGCATCCTCCATCGTGTCGACCTCGCCGGCCATCAGGCGGCCATAGTCGTCGAGGTAGTTGTTCGCCTCGATGTTCTGCATGAGGAAGGGCGAGTCGACTTCCTCGATCTCCATGTGCGCGTGGATCAGGCGCGGCTCCAGGCCCAGCGCGCAGATGCGGCACGACAGTGTCCGGATCGCGTCCAGCAGGCCCGCCAGCACGACCTTGCGCGCGCGGGCGGGCTCGTCCGGCGGCGCGCTTTCGCCGTCCGGCGGCGCGGCGTTCGCGACCACGTCGAACAGTTCCAGCCAGTCGGCGGTGGGCACGGCGCGGATCCACTGGTAATCGTCCTCGCGGCACAGGACCCGGTCGAGCGTGTCGGACAGGTACTGGTCGTCCAGCGCGGGCGGCAGGATGCGGTAGGCGATGCGTTTTTTCAGTTCGGTGAAGAAGCCGTCGTTCGACAGGATGCCGACGTCGGAATAGAGGCTCGTGTGGCGGCGCGTCTCGAGCAGCCGGGTCAGGTAGCGGCGCAGCCTCCAGGCCTGGCCGGGATGGCCCTTCAACAGCTGGGTCAGCGTGCGCACCTGGGCGCGCGCGTAGTCGTGGTCGCTTGCGCGGCGGGGGCGCAACAGGTCGACCAGGTCGACCAGCAGGTCGATGCGGTCGCTGTCCGGGTCGAGGTGTTCGAGGATCGAGAGCATGGGAAACATTCGCGGCTTGGAAAGGTCAGTGTACGCATGGATACCCGGCGGCCACTGTACGCTGACGAACCGAGCGGGCAGCCCTGCGTTACACTTGATGGGTTATGTCATCACTGGGGAAGAGCATGTACCTGACTTACTATAACGGCCAATGGGCCGAAGGGAATACGCCATTGTTCGGCGCGATGGACCACAGCGTGTGGCTGGGATCGTCGGTGTTCGATGGCGCGCGGGCGTTGCGCGGCCACCTGCCGGACCTGCGTCCGCACCTGGAACGCGTGATCACGTCGGCCGACAAGCTGGGCCTGCGCTGCCCGCTGAACGTCGACGAGATGGAAGCGCTCGTGCGCGAAGGCGTCGCGCGCTTTCCGGCCGACGCGGAGCTGTACATCCGTCCGCTCGTGTTCGCGTCGGAAGGTTTCCTGATCCCGACGCCGGAAGCGGCCGCCTTCGCGCTGACCCTGTTCGACGCGCCGCTGCCGCCGTTCGCCGGCTTCTCGGCCTGCCTGTCGCCGCTGCGCCGTCCGGAACCGACGATGGCGCCGACGGACGCCAAGGCCTCCGCGCTGTACGCCAACACGGCCAGGGCGCTGCGCGACGCGAAGGCGCGCGGCTTCGACAACGCCGTCCTGCTGGACGCGGCGGGCAATGTGGCGGAGTTCGCGACGTCGAACCTGTTCCTCGTCACGGCCGATGGCGAGGTCGTCACGCCCGCGCTGAACGGCACCTTCCTGGCCGGCATCACCCGCGCCCGCGTGATCGGGCTGCTGGCGGATGCCGGCGTGAAGGTCGTCGAGCGCACGGTCAAGCCGGAAGAGCTCGATACGGCCCGCGAAATCTTCAACACCGGCAACTACGGCAAGGTCGCGCCGTGCACGCGCTACGAATCGCGCGAACTGCCGGCCGGCCCGATCGCGAAGCAGGCGCGCGACCTGTACCTCGTCTTTACCGAAACCACTTGACCGGTCAAATTCGGGGCCAGAGCACTTTTTGAGTCAAGGTCCACAGAGCAAGTTTGACACGCAAGTGGATGGCGCTTCGTACGCTGGCAGAGACAGTCTTGCGGACATCGATGGCGGCGCGAAGCTGGGCCGCAGCCTGGCGTCGCGCCGGGACATTGATCCAAAATGTACCCCGAATTTGCAAAAAAAGCCGGGCAGATCCCGGCTGGCGCGCCGTCGGTCGATCGGCTATTTCGCGCGCGGGACCGTCATGGGCCGGATGTTGCCGCAATCGGCCGACAGCCATGTGCCGGTGACATCCATGTCCACGGTCTGGTTGCGCCCCTGTTCTTCGCTCCGGATCTTCATGCGGGCGCGGTAGCTCGTGTCGCTGTCCGCGATCACGTCGCCTTCGCCGCTCACCTTCGGTTTCGTGCAGGTGAACGTGACGTGGCCGCGGGTGGCCGACTGCTGCGTGTAGGCCTGCTTGCAATCGCCCTGCTGGACGGGGAATTCCTTGCGCTCGGCCATCTCGCGCGTCATGCACAGCTTGGTCTGCAGGGCGCCGCCCGCATCGACGTCGAGCTGCACGCCGTGCTGCTGCATCATGTTCTGCATCTGCTGGCGCTGCTCGGGCGACATGTTGGCCATGTGCTGCTGCACGGCCGACATCGCCTGCGCCACTTGCGGGTCGCTAGACGTCATCGTGTTCGACAGGGACCACAGGCCGGGCTTCATGGTCTGCGCGCCGGCCGGCAGCGCAGCAAAGGCGCAGGCGCAGGCCAGCGCGATGGCGGGGGCTATGGATTTGTTCATCGTTGTATCTTCCTTTCACATCAGGATGCTTCGCCGTGCCGCCCCAGCACCTTGCGCTCCAGGTACATCAGGAGCAGGACGGTCTTGGCGTCGACGATGTCGCCCGTCTCGACCATCGCGAGGGCGTCGTCGAAATCCAGTTCGACGACTTCGATGTCTTCGCCTTCGTCCGGATTGCCGCCGCCGCCGTCGCAGCGGCGCGCGCGATCATACTCCGCGACGAACAGATGGATGCGTTCCGTGGTCGAGGCGGGGCTGACGTACAGTTGCAGAGCGGGTTGCACGTGGTCGATGGCGTAGCCGGTTTCTTCGCGCGCCTCGGCCATGGCGCGTTCGGCCGGGTCGGCGCCGTCCAGCATGCCGGCCGCGGCTTCCAGCAGGAAGCCATCATGGCCGGCCAGGTGGGC
>JBJMVU010000372.1:0-19409 GCA_045810485.1 Massilia sp.
CGTGCGAGGCGGAGGTCTTCGCGCCGGGTTTATGAAAATTCTTGCGGCGGTAGACCCAGAGGCCGTAGCCGGCGACGACGACGAAGTAAATCAGGAAGACGATGGAGTCTAGGCGGGAGATCAGGTTCATGAGAGTGTCTCGAATGACGGATGGTGCTCGAACGAAGCCCCATCCGCTGGTTGTTATATCGTCCGCCGAAGCCGGCGACGCCGACTTCGAGCTTTCAATCTACAAGAGAGTATCGGAAACGCGCAGGAATTGCTATTCCAAAATATGCTTTTTGCACAGTTTTATAACACTGTTTGTTTGCGCAAACATCGGTAGGGTGGGCACCCCGTGCCCACGCGTGAAGTATGTGATCCGTTGGCGTTACGCGTGGGCGGAGGCCGCCCACCCTACGAATGTCCGTAGGGGGGCGTCGAGGTGGAAACAGACGCAGAGAGCTCGCAAGACGCATGGCGCCGGGCGGCGCCATGCAGAGGAAGACGATCAGGCGACGACGAGCGCCCGGTTGCCGGACGGGCGCCGTGCCGCATCTTCCAGCTGGAACACGCTGACGAGGTGGTCGAGCGCCGCGGCCTGTTCGTGCAGGCTCTGGGCCGCCGTCGCGGCTTCCTCGACGAGGCCGGCGTTCTGCTGCGTGACGGTGTCCATCTGCGAGATCGCCTGGTTGACCTGCTGGATGCCGGCGCTCTGTTCGCGGCCGGCGTGGCTGATCTCGACCATCAGTTCGTGCATCTGCTGCACGGTCTGCAGCACTTCGCGCATCGTGGAACCAGCTTCCGACACCAGGTCCGCGCCCGCCTCGACCTGCTGGACGGAGGCGCCGATCAGTTCCTTGATTTCCTTGGCGGCGGCCGCGGAGCGCTGGGCCAGCGTCCGCACTTCGCCCGCCACGACGGCGAAGCCGCGGCCTTGTTCGCCCGCGCGCGCCGCTTCCACGGCGGCGTTCAGCGCCAGGATATTGGTCTGGAACGCGATGCCGTCGATGACGGCGATGATGTCGACGATCTTCTGCGACGACGCGTGGATCGAGCCCATCGTGTCGACGACGCGCGCCACGGCCGTGCTGCCCTGCTGGGCGACGCCGGCCGCCGTGTCGGCGAGGGCGTTGGCCTGGGTCGCATGCTCGGCGTTGTTGCGCACGGTCGCGGTCAGTTCTTCCATCGACGCGGCGGTCTGCTGCAACGCGCTTGCCTGCTGCTCGGTGCGCGAGGAGAGGTCCAGGTTGCCGGCCGCGATCTGCGTGGAGGCGCTGGAGATCGTGTCGGTGGCAGCACGCACGTTGCCGACGATGTGCGCCAGGTTGGCCTGCATCGCCTTCATCGCCGCGAGCAGGCTGGCCTGGTCGCCGGGGCGGGTCTGCACGTCCATCGACAGGTCGCCGGCCGCGATGTGCTTGACGATGTCGGTCGCGTAATCCGGCTCGCCGCCCAGCCGGCGCATCAGCCAGCGCGTGAGCAGCGTGGCGCCCGCGGCGCCCAGCAGCACGCAGCCGCAGACGAGCGTCGTGATCAGTGCGCGCGACGCCGCGTAGCGGTGCGAGCCCTCGAGGGCGGCGGCGCGGCCGCCCGCCGTGTAGTTGTCGACGGCCTTGTCGATGTTGGCGCGGATGGCGACGATCAGCTTGTTCGATTCGCCGCGGATCAGCGTCTTGGCCAGGTCGTCGTCGTTCGCGCGGGCGGCGGCGCGGACCTTGCCGTCTTCCCCCATGTAGCGCTGCCACAGCTCGAGGAACTCCGCGTAGCTCTGTTTTTCCTCCGGCGACTCGAGCAGCTTGACGTAGTCGTCCTGCATCCGCTGCAGGTCTTCCAGGTCCTTCGCGATCACCTTGTCGTACTTGTCCATCTCGGCCGGGTCGCTGGAGATGATGTATTGCAGCTCGCGCGTGCGGATGCGGGCGACCTGGGACTTGATGTCTTCGATGACGCGGATGCCCGGCATCCAGTGGTCGGACAGGCGCAGCGACGTGTCGTTGACCTTCGCCAGTTGGTGAACCGAGATGGCGCCGACCAGCACGGTGAGCGCGAGGACGGCGGCGAATGTAAAGCCCAGCTTGCTCGCCAGGCGGAGGCGGTTGAACCAGTTCATCGTGGGATTTTCAAAGAAGATTTCTGTAAACCAACGATGATAACCGACATTCAATGTTGATGTCATGCAATGTAGTTATACGCATATTCCACATCGTCAATTAGTTTGTACAAATGTTTGCTGCTCGGGGGTAACGTGTGCGGTGTTGCATGAATGACAGCCTATACTGCGTGCAGGTGTTCCGGATCCACAACCGTCCCCATGCACGATGGCGCCACCGTTCTCCCGTTCCGCGGTCCTGTTCGTCAAGCTGATCCTGCTGGGTCTGCTGGTCGGGGTCGCAGCGTGGATCGCGCTGGCCCGCTGGACCATGGCGCCGCGTAATGTGGCCTTCGCGCCCGTCGCCCAGCCCATCCCGTTCAGCCACAAGCACCACGTGGCCGACGACGGCATCGATTGCCGCTACTGCCACACGGCGGTGGAGAATTCGGCCACGGCCGGGATGCCGTCAACGTCCGTGTGCCTCAGCTGCCACTCGCAGCTTTTCCCCGACTCGCCGCTGCTCGCGCCCCTGCACGAGAGCGCGCGCACGGGCAGGCCGATCCACTGGGTGCGCGTGCACGACCTGCCGGACTTCGTCTATTTCGAGCACGACATCCACGTGGCCAAGGGTGTCGCCTGCGTCGAGTGCCATGGCCGCGTGGACCAGATGCCCATCACGTGGCGCACGGCGTCGCTGGAGATGCAGTGGTGCCTGCGCTGCCACCGCGACGCGCCGAACCACGTGCGGCCGCTGAACCAGGTGCTGTCGATGGCGCCGCAAAAGCCCCTGAGCGCCGCCGACATCCGCCAGCTGAACCGCCTGTACCACCTGCGCGACGCCCAGGCGCTGACCAACTGCTCGACCTGCCACCGATGACCATCCATCCCATCATTACGATTGCGCGGGACGAACCGGCACGGCGCCGCTTCCTGAAGCTGATGGCCGCATCGGCCGCGCTGGCGGGCGCTGGATGCAGCGGACCGCCGGCCGAGACGATCGTCCCGTACGCGACGATGCCGGAGCAGGGCGTGCCGGGCCTGCCGCTGTTCTATGCCACCGCGTTCGTGCGCAACGGACTCGCGCACGGCGTGCTCGTGGAGTCGAACATGGGACGCCCGACGAAGGTCGAGGGCAACCCCGACCACCCCGTGGGCGCCGGTGCGACCGACGTGTTCGCGCAAGCCTCGATCCTGCAGCTGTGGGACCCGGACCGCTCGCAGGCCGTGTTCACGGGTGAGGAGATGGCGACCTGGGGGGCGTTCGAGGCCGCGCTGCAGGCGCGCCGTCCCCGTTTCGAGCGGGATGGCGGCGCGGGCCTGCGGATCCTCACGGGCACCGTCACGTCGCCCACGCTGGCCGCGCAGATCGCGGCGCTGCAAGAGCGCCTGCCGAACCTGCGCTGGCATGCGTGGGACCCGCTGCACGATGACGGCGCCGCGCAGGCAGCCCGGCTGGCGTTCGGCCGGCCGCTCGATCCACTGTATCGTCTGGACAGGGCGAAGGTCGTGCTCGCGCTGGACGCCGACCTCTTCGGCACGATGCCCGGCAGCCTGGCGCATGCGCGGGCATTCACGGCGCCGCGCCGGCTGGGCGCGGCGGCGCACCCCAATCGCCTGTACGTCCTGGAGCCGACGCCCACGCTGACCGGCGCCTATGCCGACGCGCGCCTGGCGCGGGCGCCGCACGAGATCGAGGCGGCGCTGCGGCGTATCGCCTTCAGGCTGGGTGCGGGCCCGGACCCCGGCCGCGCCGCCGACCCGGCGCTGGACCGGTGGGAGGCGGCGGTCGCGCAAGCGCTCGACGGCGCGCGCGGCGAGGCGCTCGTCGTCGCCGGGCCGAACGTGAGCCCGGCCGGCCGCGCGCTGGCGTACGCGCTGACGTTGCGGCTGCATGGTCCGCTCGAGTTCATCGAGCCGGTCGAACGGAGCCCGCTGGAGCATGGCGCGTCGATCGCCGCGCTGGCCGGTGACCTGCGCGCCGGCCGCGTGGACACCTTGTTGATGCTGGACGCGAACCCGGCCTACGACGCGCCGGCCGACCTCGATTTCGCCGCCTTGCTGAAGCGGGCGCCGCTCTCCGCCCACCTTGGGCTGTACCGCGACGAGACGGGCCGCGCCGCCGGCTGGCACCTGCCGATGGCGCACGGCTACGAAGCGTGGAGCGACGCCCGCGCGCACGACGGCACGGCCACCATCGTGCAGCCGCTGATCGCGCCGCTGTACGGCGGCCGCGCCGCGCACGAGATCCTCGCGCTGCTGGCCGGCGCCGATACGCGTAATGGCCATGCGCTCGTACGTGCAACGTGGCCGGGAGACGACGCCGCGTGGCGCGACAGCCTGCGCCGCGGCATCGTCGCCGGCAGTGCCGCGCAACCCGTACCGGCGCCGGCCGTGCGGCCGCTCGCGCCATCGCCCGCGCCGGCGGGCGCGCCGCTCGTCGCCCTGTTCGCGCCCGATCCGGCCGTCGACGGCGGCGCGTTCGCCAACAACGCGTGGCTGCAGGAGTTGCCGCGGCCCCTGACGTCGCTCACCTGGGACAACGCGGCGCTCGTCGGGCCGGCCACGGCGCAGCGCCTGGGCCTCGCCGACGGCGCCGTCGCGCGCCTGCGCGTGGACGGACGCACGGTGGACGCGCCCGTGCTCGTCGTGGCGGGGCAGGCCGAGGGCGTCGTCACGCTGCCGCTGGGCTACGGCCGGCGCGCGGCGGGCAGCGTGGGCGAGGGCGTCGGCTTCGATGCGTACCGCCTGCGCACCCGGGCCGCGCTGCCCGCCGTGACGCTGGAACCGACGGGCCGCACGCACGACCTGGCAGTCCGCCAGAAGGAAGTCGACATGCACGGGCGCGACCCGGTCCACGTGGGCGAACTGGCGCGCGAACGGCCCGAACGCGCGTCGATGTATCCGGAGCGCGAGTACAAGGACTATAAATGGGGCATGGCGATCGACCTGAACGCGTGTATCGGCTGCGCATCGTGCACGATCGCGTGCCAGGCCGAGAACAACATTCCCGTCGTCGGCAAGGACGAAGTGGCGCGGGGGCGCAGCATGCACTGGATCCGCGTCGACCGCTACGTGGCCGGCGCGCGCACCCTGTTCCAGCCCGTGCCGTGCATGCATTGCGAGCACGCGCCGTGCGAGGAAGTGTGCCCGGTCGGCGCGACGATGCACGACAGCGAAGGCCTCAATGTGCAGGTGTACAACCGCTGCATCGGCACGCGCTTCTGCTCCAACAACTGTCCGTATAAAGTCCGGCGCTTCAACTTCCTGCAATACGCGAACCAGAAAGTGGAAAGTCTGAAGGCGCTGCAGAATCCGGAAGTGACGGTGCGCCGGCGCGGCGTGATGGAGAAGTGCACCTACTGCCTGCAGCGGATCACGCGCGCCCGCATCGAGGCCGAGAAGGCCGGGCGGCGCATCCGCGATGGCGAAATGGTCACCGCGTGCCAGGCCGTGTGCCCCACGCGCGCCATCCATTTCGGCGATATGAACGACCCGGCAAGCGACGTCGTGGCGGCGAAGGCGTCGCCGCTCGATTACCACCTGCTGGAGGAACTCAACACGCGCCCGCGCACGAGCTATACCACGCGCGTGCTCAACCCCGATCCGGAGCTGGAATGAGTACGCCGGACACACGCGCCAACGACGACACGCTGCACTCGAAGGGCAGTCCCGTGCTGCGCCCGGGCTGGGGCTATGCGAGCGTCACGGACAAGATCGCCGACATCGTCCTCACCGACCATTTCGGCTGGCGCTGGTGGACCGCGTTCCTCGCGGCGTCCGCCGGCGTGTGCGCGCTGCTGGCCGCCGCTTCGTGGCTGCTCGTGAAAGGCGTCGGCATCTGGGGCGTCGATATTCCCGTCGCGTGGGGTTTCGCCATCGGGAACTTCGTGTGGTGGATCGGGATCGGCCATGCGGGGACCTTCATCTCCGCCGTGCTCCTGCTGCTGCGCCAGAAGTGGCGCACGTCGATCAACCGCTTCGCCGAGGCGATGACCTTGTTCGCGGCCGGCATCGCGGGCCTGTTCCCGATCCTGCACCTGGGCCGGCCGTGGTTCTTCTACTGGCTCGTGCCCTACCCGAACGTGATGGACCTGTGGCCCCAGTGGCGCAGCCCGCTCGTGTGGGATTTCTTCGCCATCGCGACCTATTTGACCGTGTCGCTGCTGTTCTGGTACGTGGGCCTGATCCCGGACTGCGCCACGTTGCGCGACCGCGCCGGCCAGCGCGGCGAGAGAAAGAGGCAGATCGCGTACGGCCTGCTGGCGCTGGGCTGGCGCGGCGAGGCGCGGCACTGGGCGCGGTATGAATGGGCGTATCTGCTGCTGGCGGGGCTCGCGACGCCGCTCGTCGTGTCGGTGCACACGATCGTCTCGCTCGACTTCGCGGTCGGGAATACGCCCGGCTACCACTCGACGATCTTCCCGCCATACTTCGTCGCCGGGGCGTTGTTTTCCGGCTTCGCAATGGTGCTCACGCTCGCGATCCCGCTGCGCGCCGCGTTCGGCCTGCACGATTTCATCACGGGCCGCCACCTCGCCAACGCGGCCAAGGTGCTGCTGGCCACGTGCTGGCTCGTGAGCTATGGCTACCTGGCCGAGATCTTCACGGCCTTCTACAGCGGCGATGTCTACGAGCGCTACATGACGGTCAACCGCTTCGCGGGGCCGTACGGTCCCGTGTACTGGGCCATGCTGATCTGTAACGTGCTGGCGCCGCAGCTGTTCTGGTTCCGGCGTGTGCGCCACAGCGTGCCGCTGCTGTTCGTGCTGAGCCTCGTCATCAATTGCGGCATGTGGATGGAGCGCTTCCTCATCGTCGTCACCTCGCTGCACCGCGACTACCTGCCGTCCGCCTGGGGCATGTTCTACCCGACGCGCTGGGACTGGATCACCTTGTTCGGCTCCATCGCGCTGTTCACCTGGCTGTTCCTGCTGTTCGTGCGCTTCCTGCCGCTGATCTCGATCGCGGAGATGCGCGAGCTGGTACGCGAATCCGCGCAGGGGAAAGCATGAGCGAACCGGCAGTGTACGGCCTGCTGGCCGAATTCCCCAGCGCGGAGGCCCTGTGCGCGGCGGCGCGCCAGGCGCGTGAGAGCGGCTACACGCGGGTGGAGGCCTATTCGCCGTTCGCGATCGAGGGGCTAGACGACATCGTCGGCGCCGACAAGGGCTGGATCGCGCCGCTCACGCTGCTGGGCGGGATCCTCGGCGGGGCGGGGACGTACTTCCTGCAATGGTATGCGGCCGTCGTCGACTACCCGCTCGACATCGGCGGTCGGCCGCTGCACAGCTGGCCCGCGTTCATCCCGGCCACGTTCGAGGTGACCATCCTCGGCGCGGCCGTGGCGGCCGTGCTCGCGATGCTCGTGCTGAACGGCCTGCCGCGCCTGCACCATCCGCTGTTCGAGGTCGAGGAATTCGAGCTGGCGAGCCGCAACCGCTTCTTCCTGTGCCTGCCCGCGCGCGACCCGGTGTTCGCGCCCGGACCGGCGCGCGATCTGCTCGAAGGGCTGCATCCGCTGCTGCTGCGCGAGGTGCCGGCATGAAGCGCGTCCGGTTCGCGACGATGGCGCTGTGCATGGTGGCCGGCTGCGAGCAGGGCAAGCAGGACATGTACGACCAGCCGCGCTACAAGACGTACGCCCCGAGCGCGCTGTTCGAGGATGGCGCCTCGGTGCGGCCGCCCGTCGCCGGCACGGAACCGCGTGCGCGGGGCGCGTTCGCCGACAGTTCCGGCGGCCGCGCGGGCACGGACCTCGTGCGACGCGACGCGGCGGCCGAGGCCGCGCAGGCGAACCCGTACCCCGTCGACATGGCGCTGCTGAAGCGCGGCCAGGACCGCTACATGATCTATTGCATGCCGTGCCACAGCCCGGCCGGCGACGGCGACGGCCTCGTCGTGCGGCGCGGCTTCCCGGCGCCGCCGACCTATCACCAGGACCGGCTGCGCAACGCGCCCGACCGGCACATCTATGACGTCATCAGGAACGGTTATGGCGTGATGGCGCCGTACGGCGACCGCGTGGAGCCGGCCGACCGCTGGGCCATCGTCGCCTTCATCCGCGCGCTGCAACTGAGCCGGCACGCGGACGTGGCGACCCTGCCGGCGGACGTGCGCGCGCACCTGGGAGACCGGCCATGAAGCGGCGCTCTCTTGTCCTGCTCGCGCTGGCACTGGGCGTCGCCTTCGCCGGCTGGCGCCTGGACCCGCGCGCACTGCTGGCCAGCTATCTCGCCGCTTGGTGGTTCGTCGCGGGCGCGCTGCTGGGCGGGCTGGCCAATGTGTGGCTGCACCAGTTGACGGGCGGCGCGTGGGGCGAGACGATTCGCGCGCCGCTGCTGCGAGCGGCGCGCTGGGCGCCGCTCGCCTGCATCCTGTTCCTGCCCGTACTGGTGGGCGCACCGTTGCTGTATCCGTGGCAGCACGGCGTGCCGGGGGCGCCGGATGCCGCGTTCCGCCATGCGTGGCTGCATCCCGTGTTTTTTACGATCCGCAGCGTCGCGTACCTGCTGCTGTGGAGCGGACTCGCCATCGTCGAGACACGGGCGCGCACCCGCTCGCCGCTGCGCGCCGCCCTGTGCCTGGTCGCCTACGGCTTTTCCGTGAGCCTGGCAAGCGTGGACTGGATCATGTCGCTGCAGCCGGCGTGGTATTCCAGCGTGTTCGGCTGGCTGGCCGGCACGGGCCAGATGCTGACGGGGCTCGCGTTGGCCGTGCTGCTGATCGACCGCGGCGCCGCGCGCAAGCGCCTGCCCGACCTCGGCAACCTGCTCATGATGTACGTGCTGACGTGGGCGTATCTCGCGTACGTGCAATTCCTGATCATCTGGGCGGCCGACCTGCCGCACGAGATCGCGTGGTATCTGCGGCGCGGCGCGCCCGGCTGGCAGGCGGTGGCGTGGGTGCTCGTCGCCGGCCACTTCGCCGGGCCGCTATGCATCCTGCTGTCGCGCCATGCCAAGACGGCGCCCGCGCTGATGGGCGCGCTGGCCGCGGCGCTGCTGGCGGCGCACCTGCTGGATTGCTGGTGGCTCGTGCTGCCGTCCGTCGACCACCTGACGCGCCACTGGCTGTGGCTCGCGCCACTCGTCGCGGGCGGATTCGGGCTGGCGGCATGGCTGGCGCTGGAACGAACGCGAAAGGAGGCCGTCCATGCCTGACTACACGGGCGGCGACCTGGACCTGCGCGGCCTGCGCCGCGGCGCGTACATCATCGTGGGCGGCATCGTGTGCGCGCTGGGCGTCTCCGCGCTGGTGCTGGTCGAGCAGGGACCGGCCGCGAACACGCCGCCGCATGCCTTCGCCGGCCAGGCGCCGCAGCTGCAGCCAGCGCCGCAACCGGACCGCGCCGCCTATCTCGAAGAAAAACGCCGCGTGACCGACACGTATGGCTGGGTCGACCGCGAGGCCGGCATCGCCCGTATTCCAGTGGACGAGGCCATGAAGCTGATGGCGGCGCAGGAGAAGCGATGAAACGCTTCAATGCGCTGCTGCTGCTGATGCTGGCCTGCGGCCTGGCGGGCGCCCAGGCCCTGCAACTGCCGCCGCCCCCGGCCGCGCGCTTCGACTCCGTGCCCGGCGCGCGGTTGCCGCTCGACGCCGTGCTGCGCGACGACGCCGGACAACCGGTCCGGCTGGCGACACTGTTCGACCGTCCGGTCGTGCTGGTGCCCGGCTATTACACCTGTCCGAACCTGTGCAGCACGGTGTTCGAAGGCGTGCTGCAGGCGCTCGCGCTGTCCGGGCTCGCGGCGGGCGACTACCGCCTCGTCGGCCTCTCCGTCGACCCGCGCGACGGCGCGGCCGCGGCGTCATCGAGAAAGCGTGCATATGCCGCGCTGCTGCCCGGCGGCGCGCGGGATCTCACCTTGCTGACGGGCGACGCCGCCACGCTCGCGCGGCTGCAATCGGCCCTCGGCTACCGCACCGTGGCGGATCGGGAGACGGATGAGCTGGCGCACGCCGCCGGCGTCGTCGTGCTCGACGCGGACGGCCGCATCCTGCGCGCATTCTCCGGCGTGCGCTTCGACCCGGCCGCGCTGCGCGCCGCGGTCAAGACGCCGACGCCGTCGTTCGGCGAGCAGGTGCTGATGCTGTGCGCGCACTTCGCCCCCACGTCCGGCCGCCACACGACGGGCGCGCTGGCGTTCGTGCGCGCCGGCGTGCTGCTGTTGCCGCTGCTGTTCCTGGGCTGGTTGTGGCGCCGGCGGGGAGGGCGGCCTTGAGTCCCGAATTCCACCTGCTGCCGCAGGACGCCGCCGTCTCCGCGACGCGCCTCGACAGCCTCGCCCTGTGCCTGCTCCTGCTGACGGGCGCCGTCGCGCTGGTGCTGTTCGCGCTGATGGTCGGCTTCTCGATCCGCTACCGGGCCGGCTCGAAAGCCGATCGCACGCACGTGCCGACCCGGGGCCTGCCCGTCGAAATCGCATGGACCGTGATCCCGCTGCTCCTGTTCCTCGGCATCTATGCGTGGGGCGCGATCGACTACGTCAGGTTGTACCAGGCGCCGGACAACGCGATGCCCGTGTTCGTCGTCGCCAAGCAGTGGATGTGGGAGGCCGAGCACCGCAACGGCCGGCGCGAGAAGGGCCAGCTGCACCTGCCGCTGGGCCGGCCCGTGCGCATGGTGATGACGTCGCAGGACGTGATCCACAGCTTCTTCGTGCCGGACTTCCGGGTGAAACAGGACGTCGTCCCGGGCCGCTACACGTCCATCGTCTTCACGCCAAGCCGCACGGGCGAATACCGGCTGTACTGCGCGGAATACTGCGGCACGGAACACGCGCTGATGCTGGGCCGGATCGTCGTCATGCAGCCTGCCGCCTTCGCGCAATGGCTGGACGCGGGTCCGCACCAGCCGGGCATGGCCGCGCGCGGCTTCGAGCTCTACCGCCGCTACGGCTGCAGCGGTTGCCACGACCCGGGGGCGAGCGTGCACGCGCCCGATCTCACTGGCCTGCTGGGCCGGCGCGTGCATCTGGCCGATGGGCGCGAGCTGACGGCCGACGAACCGTACGTCCGCGATGCGATCCTCGTGCCGGCGAAAGATGTTGTCGCGGGCTACGCGCCCATCATGCCGTCGTTCGCGGGGCAGGTCAGCGAAGACGACATCCTGGCCATCATCGAATACATCAGGGAGAGTGCGCATGACGAGCTACCTCGTGGGCGGCGATAGGCTGACCGACTGGCTGACGACGCGCGACCACAAGCGCATCGCCGTGCTGTACGCGATCTCGATCACCCTGTTCTTTTTCCTCGGCGGCGTGGCGGCGGCACTGATCCGGCTGGAGCTGGCGACGCCGCAGGGTGACCTCGTCAGCGACGACACGTACAACAAGCTGTTCACGGCGCACGGCATCATCATGGTGTGGCTGTTCCTGATCCCGTCGATCCCGGCGGTCCTGGGGAATTTCCTCATGCCGCTGATGATCGGCGCGCGCGATCTCGCGTTCCCGCGGTTGAATCTCGCGAGCTGGTATCTGTACATGGCGGGCGGCGCCATCGTGCTGTGGGCGCTGCTGGCCGGCGGCGTCGACACGGGATGGACTTTTTATACGCCGTTCTCGTCGATGTTCTCGAATTCGCACGTCGTGGCGGCGCTGTCCGGGGTGCTGGTGCTCGGGTTCTCATCGATCCTGACGGGCCTGAACTTCATCGTCAGCGTCCACACCTTGCGCGCGCCGGGCCTCGGCTGGTTCCGCCTGCCGCTGTTCGTATGGGCGAACTACGCGACGTCGCTGATCCTCGTGCTGGCCACGCCCGTGCTGGCGATGACGCTGGTGCTGGTCGCGATCGAGCGGCTGTTCCAGGTCGGGATCTTCGACCCCGCGCTGGGCGGCGACCCGCTGCTGTTCCAGCACCTGTTCTGGTTCTATTCGCATCCGGCCGTGTACGTCATGGTGCTGCCGGCGATGGGCGTCGCCAGCGAGATCATCCCGTGCTTCGCGCGCCGGCCCGTGTTCGGCTACCGCTTCATGGCGTATGCGATCCTCGCCATCGCCGTCATCGGCTTCCTCGTGTGGGGCCACCACATGTTCGTCAGCGGCCAGTCGATGTACGCGGGGATGGTGTTCTCGCTGCTGTCGTTCCTCGTCGCGATCCCGTCCGCGATCAAGGTCTTCAACTGGACGGCCACGCTGTACAAGGGCAGCATCCGCTTCTCCGCGCCGATGCTGTACGCGCTGGGTTTCGTCGGCCTGTTCACGATCGGCGGGCTGACCGGCCTGTTCCTCGCGGCGCTCGCGCTGGACGTGCACCTGTCCGACACCTATTTCGTCGTCGCGCATTTCCATTACATCATGGTGGGCGGCTCGGTGATGGCCTACCTGGGCGGCATCCACTTCTGGTGGCCCAAGGTGACGGGGCGGATGTATTCCGAGACGTGGGGGAAGGTCGCGGCCCTCATCATCTTCGCCGGCTTCAACCTGACGTTCTTCCCGCAATACCTGCTGGGCTATGCGGGCATGCCGCGCCGCTACCACAGCTATCCGGAGGAATTCCAGCTGCTGCACGTACTGTCGTCCGCGGGCGCCGTGACGCTGGCCGTCGGCTACCTGATGCCGCTCGGTTACCTCGCGTGGTCGCTGCGCCACGGCGCGCGCGCCACGGCGAATCCATGGCTGGCCACGGGCCTCGAGTGGCAGACGGATTCGCCGCCGCCGGAACACAATTTCGCCACGCCGCCCGTCGTGGTGCGCGAGCCTTACGCCTACACGCCGGAGGGACCATGAACGCCCCGGTCCTCGAACCGCAATTCCGCGACCACGCGCAGCAGGACTTCGCGCGCTCGTTCGGCATGTGGGTCTTCCTGTCCAGCGAACTGCTGTTCTTCGGGCCGCTGCTGTTCGGTTATCTGTACCTGCGCATGCGCCATCCGGAAGCGACGGGCATGGCCAGCCGCCACACCGACATGCTGCTGGGGACCGTCAACACGGGCGTCCTCCTCACCAGCAGCTTCTGCATGGCGCTGGCCGGGAACGCGGCCCAAAAAGGGAAGGACATGCGGGATCGCCGCCGCGCGTTGCGATGGCTCGCACTGACGGCCCTGCTGGGCGTTATCTTCCTGGCCATCAAGGGCTATGAATGGCGCCAGGAATTCAGCGCGCACCTGTTTCCCGGCGCGGGTTTCCACCCGTCCGACGGCCGGGACGCCGGCACGGTCTACGGCATGGAGCTGTTCTTCCTGCTGTATTTCGCGGCCACGGGCCTGCATGCGCTGCACCTGCTGATCGGCGTATCGGCCTGCGTGTGGCTGATGCGCGGACCGCGCAGCGAGGCCGTGGAACTCGTCGGCCTGTACTGGCACTTCGTCGATGTGGTCTGGATCGTCCTGTATCCGCTGCTGTACCTGACCATGCGCTCGGGAGGCTGACGTGGACAAAAGTATACGTGCCCTCGTGTTCACGTGGATCGCCCTGATGGCGCTGCTGGCCACGACGGCCGCCTGCGCGCTGCTGCGCCTGGGGTGGCTGAACACGGCGCTCAGCCTCGCGATCGCGCTAGCGAAGGCGCTGCTGGTTGCCTTTGTGTTCATGCGCCTGAAGCACGCGCCCGCGCTGCCGCGGCTCGCGGCCGTGGCGGGTGCCGTCACGCTCGTGTTGCTGTTCGGGCTGGCGCTGACGGATTACGCGACGCGCACGGAACTCGGGGCGCCGTGGCAGCAGCCGGCGACGGTCTTGCCGCGGTTCGGGAGCCGGTGAGACGTGACACTTTGCGATTTACGCAAAAAGAACGAGGGGTAGGCTTTACACCACACATTCCCCGGAAATTAGATTCCACATGGAAATGTTTATATCCAGTGGGTTACAATGTGTGATTATTGTGCCGGCAGTGCGCAGCCGTTCACGTCCGAGATTCCCGTGTCGTTCCCAACCTCCTCCACACCCAGCCTGACCATCGACCGCCGCCGCGCCGAATTCGCGGACCGGGGCAGCGAGGACCGCTTCATCCGGCACTTCCTGCCGGAGCGGAATCGCCAGCTGAAGGCCAGCCTGCTGTTCGCGGCCGCGTTCTACGTCGCGTTCGCGTCCACCGACTTCGCCACGCTGGGCGACACGCCTGTCGCGTGGATGCTGGCCGTCCTGCGCGTCGGCGTGGCGCTCGTCGGCCTCGGCGGGTATGCGGCGATCGTCCGCCGGCCCGAGTCCGTGCGCGTGTCGATCGGCGCGGCGTGCACCTTGCTGGTCGTCGCGCTGGCCGTGTTCATGGTCGTGTGCTGGTTCCAGCCGGAGGTGCTGGCATGGAACGCGATGTCGCAGGCGCTGATCCTGATGGCGGTCTACGTCACCTTCCCGAACCGCTTCATCTATGCGGTGGCGATCGGCGTCGGCTCCAGCATCGTGTTCGCGGCGCTGCTGGCCATCCAGGGCAACCTGCGGGCGGACGATCTGCTGACGCTCATGCTGCTGCTCGTGATGGGCAATGCGCTCGGCACCATCGCCGCGCGCCGCTTCCACGTCGCCCAGCGCGAGCAGTTCCGCGCCTCGATCCTGCTGCAGCATCTGGCCGACCACGATCCGCTGACGGGCTGCTACAACCGCCGCTTCCTGCAGAAGGGCCTCCTGAACGCGGAACTGGAGCGCACGCGCCGCTACGGCACGCCGCTGTCGGTGATCCTGTGCGACATCGACCACTTCAAGCGCATCAACGACACGTACGGCCACGCGGCCGGCGACCAGGTGCTCGCGGATTTCGCCGGCCTGCTCCTGAGCCTCACGCGTGACACGATCGACAGCGTGGTCCGCTACGGCGGCGAAGAATTCCTGCTCGTGGTGCCGCAGACAGACCTGGCCGGCGCGCAGGCGCTGGCGGAACGCATCCGTGCGGCCTTCGCCGACGCACCGGGCGTGGCGGTCGCGGCGACGGCCAGCTTCGGCATCGCGTCCGTGCCCGCGCGGGCGGCGACGACGCCCGCATCGTCCGAAGCGCTGATCGGCGCCGCCGACGCCCAGCTCTACGCGGCCAAGCGGGGCGGGCGCAACACCGTGCGCGGCACGCTCGCCTGACGGTGAGTCAGCGGCCGCCGGCGGCGCGCAGGCGGTACCAGACCATCCCGATCAGTTCATACGACGCATACCACGAGCGGCGCATGCCTTCGGCGCTGGGGAACCACGTGTGAATCGACAGCGGTTGCCGGCTGAAGAACATCGTCGGCGCGCCGACGACGTCCAGCCCGGCGCGCGCGAACACGGCGCGGGCGCGCGGCATGTGCATGGCGTCGGTCACGAGCAGGATCCGCTGGACGCCGTGCGCACGCAGGATGGCGGCGCTGAACGCCGCGTTTTCCGCCGTGTCGCGCGAGCGGCCCTCGAGCCACTGCACCGGCACGCCGAAATCCTCGCGCAGCGCGGCGGCCATGCCGTCGGCTTCCGAAGACGCGCGGTCCCCCGCGGTGTCGCCGCCGCCATTGCCGCCGCTGACGAGGATGGGCAGTCCCGTCTTGCGCTGCAGGTGCGCCGCGTAGCGGATGCGCGCCAGGGCCAGATAGTCGGGGATGTCGCGGCCTTCGTATTCGGGCGCTTGCCGCACGCGTCCCGCCGCCAGCACGACGATCGCCTGCGCGCCGGCGTGCTCGGGTGCCTGCAGGGGCGCCGTCATCCGCTCCAGCGGAGCGACGAGGAGTCCGGCGCCGCCCGTCGTCGACAGGAACGCCAGCAGCGCGAGCCCGGCGCCGGCGACGATGCGCCCGGCGCGCGGCCGGCGGCGCCACAGCACGAGGCCGATGGCGATGACGAGGAACAGGCTGGCGGGAGGGAGGATCAGGTCGCGCGGAATCAGGTTGACGACGTCGAGCACCGGTGCGAAGGTCATGGATCGTGGGCGTAGTGGCGGCGTCCGGAGTAGACCGCAGCCGGGCCGCCGCGTCAAGCGGCGGGGCCCGGCGGCGCGAGGGGCCCCGAGGCGGCGTCAGCGCCTCCCGGGCGGCGGCTGCGCGGTGACGATACCCGGGTCGATCCGGCGCAGGTCGTCGCGGCGCGTGAGCGGCATGCAGTCTTGCGGTTCTTGTTCCAGCGCGCTGTCGCTCGGCACGGACGTGCCGGCAGCGCGGGCGCCGCCGCGCTCATTTTTTGTCCCCGGGCAGGATGGTGCTGAGGACCTGCTTCGCCACCCCGGCCAGCATCGAGCCTTCGCTCGGGTCGCCCTTGGCGATGGTGCTCATGAAGTGCTTCGCCTGCTCCAGCGTGATGTGCGAGGGCAGCGGCGGCACTTCCGGGTCCGTCTTGAATTCGAGGACGACGGGGCGGTCGGCCGCCAGCGCTTCGCGCCACGCTTCGCCCACCTGGTCGGGGTCGTTGCAGAAAATGCCTTTCAGCCCGATCAGCTCACCGAAGCGGTGGTAGGGCACGTCGGGGATCTGCTGCGTCGCCTCGAATCTCGGATTGCCTTCCATGACGCGCTGTTCCCACGTGACCTGGTTCAGGTCCTGGTTGTTGAAGACGCAGACGATCCAGCGCGGGTCCTTCCACCGCTTCCAGTACTTCGCCACGGTGATCAGCTCCGCCATATTACTCATCTGCATGGCGCCGTCGCCCACGAGCGCGATCACGGGGCGGTCCGGATGGGCGAACTTGGCGGCGATCGCATACGGCACGGCCGCGCCCATCGAGGCGAGGCCGCCGGACAGCGAATACATCTGCCCGCGCTGCACCTTCAGGTCGCGCGCATACCAGTTCGCGCAGGAGCCGGAGTCGCTCGTGACGATGGCGTCGCGCGCCAGCAGCGGCGACAGTTCGTGGCACACGCGCTGTGGGTTGATCGGGTTCGCGGACGCCAGCGCGCGCTCTTCCAGCGACTTGTACGAGTCGCGCACTTCCTTCTCGATCTTCGCGCGCCAGTCGGTGTCGGTCTTTTCCTCCAGCAGCGGCAGCAGCAGGCGCAAGGTCTCGGCGCTGTCGCCGTGCAGGTTCACCTCGGCCGGGAAGCGCACGCTCAGCATCGTCGGGTCGATGTCGATCTGCACCGCGCGCGCCTTGCCTTCCTTCGGCAGGAATTCGGCATACGGGAAGCCCGTGCCGATCAGCAGCAGCGTGTCGCAGTCGTTCATCATCTCCCAGCTGGCCTTCGTGCCGAGGATGCCGATGGCGCCCGTCACCCACGGCAGGTGGTCGGGCAGGGCGGCCTTGCCCAGCAGGGCTTTCGCGGCGCCGGCCTGCAGGCGCTCGGCCACGGCGATGACTTCGTCGGTGGCGTTCAGCGCGCCGGCGCCGACGAGGAGCGCGACCTTGCTGCCCGCGTTCAGCACGTCGGCCGCGCGCTGGAGGTCGGCCTCGTACGGGACGACGCGCGGCTTGGTGTAGCCGATGCCGGAGAACACGGAGCCATGCCTGCGCGGCGGATCCTCGTACGCTTTTTCCTGCAGGTCGTTCGGCAGCACGAGGACGCTCACGCCGTTGCGGCCCAGCGCCGTGCGCATGGCGCGGTCGAGCAGGTGGCGTACCTGCGACGGCTGGCTCGCCTCGTAGACGTAGTCGGCCACGTCCTGGAACAGCCGGTCCAGGTTCAGCTCCTGCTGGTAGTGGGCACCGCGCGCGGTCGTCGGCGCCTGGCCGCAGATCGCGAGCACGGGCACGTGGTCGCACTTCGCGTCGTACAGGCCCGTCACCATGTGCGCCGCGCCGGGGCCGCCCGTCGACAGGCAGACGCCCGGCTCGCCCGTGAACTTGGCGTGCGCGGCGGCCATGAAGGCCGCCATTTCCTCGTGGCGCACCTGGATGAACCGGATCTTGCCCCTGGCGCGGTCCAGCGCGCCCAGCACGCCGTTGATGCCGTCGCCCGGGTAGCCGAAGATGGTGCGGACGCCCCATTCGTACAGGCGTTCGACGAAGAAGTCGCCTACGGTTTTGCTCATGTCGTGTCTCTCCCATGGTGCAATGCAGGGCAAGCTTAACACCAGGCGTCGATGCGCCTTTGCACGTTATGTTTGTGAAAAAGCTCTTGAACAAGCGAAAAAAAACCGCGGTCGAAACCGCGGTTTTTCATGAGGCCGATCGAGACGGGATCAAGCCTTCGGTGCGCGACGGCGACGCTGTGCGCCCACCAGGCCCAGCATGCCCATGCCCAGCAGCATCATGGTGCCCGGTTCCGGCACGGCGTTCGTGAACGTGTTCGAACCGTCGACCTTGAAGATGATGTCGTTGGTGCCGGCGACGTAGTCCGGGAACAGGCCGCTGCCGCCGATGTGGAAGTTCTGCGTCGCCGAGTTGCCGGCCGGGTAGTTCAGGTTCGACTCGAAGTTCACGCCGAAGAGCAGCGCCGACACGCCGTCCAGGTAGGCCGGGTCGATGAAGTCGCCCGGCGCCATCTGCACGGCGCTGATCTTGGTCGAGCCCTGGCCCTGGCCGGGTGCGGTCACGGTGAACGTCGACTGGGTGTTGCCCGGCACGATGGTCAGCAGGGCGATCAGCTGGCCGTCGTCGAAACCGCCGCCGCCGGTGGTCGAGGCATTGGCGGCGGCGTCGTAGTAGATCGCGACCTTGTTGTCGGTCGAGGCCGGATCCAGGCCGAACTCGGCAGTAGCACCGTTGACCTTCGTCACGACTTCGTTCAGCTTGGCGACGATGGTGAACTCGAAGTTCTTGCCGGCGCCCTTGGCGCCATTGGCGTTGAAGTCCAGGCCATTGAACGCGGCGGTCGTGTCGCCGTCGACACTGGCCAGGTTCGACTGGTACAGGAACTGGAATTGCTGGCCGACGGTCAGGGGGGCGCCGAACGGGCCCACGCCTTTGGCAACACCGCTACCGGTCGTGTTCCAGTCCAACGTGGTGGAATCCGTTGCCAGGACGTTGGTGCCGTCTTTCAGGGTAAATGCTTGTGCCGACGATGCGGCGAATGCGAAGCCGAGGGCGGCTGCAACCGGAATCAGTTTGCGAAAGGAAATCTTCATGTTGGCTCCAAGAATTGCTGGTTGGGTTATCGGGGGGATAGCCAGCGCTTGTCTGCAAGCTGCCCAAAGCGGGAGCAAGTGACGTGCCAGATCAAGCCGCTATTTGTAGAATCAGACACTTAGGCGCATATGCAGAAAAAATGCCGGCTGATCAGGCCCCCGATGTAAAAAAACCCGACACATGGATTTTGCATAATGGCAATCTATGCAATACTTGAGCTAACTCATCAGTTCGATGCCGACCCGCTGTGCAACGTCACCGTCGCCCCCTGCAAGCCTGCGCCGTCGGCGCGCACCGTGATCGTGCCGCCGGCGCCGCGCCGGGTCCGTACGATGCCCAGCACGAGGCCGTTGAACGCGGCCCTGTCCTGCGCCTGGAACGATTCGAAGCTCGTCGGATCGCCATTGTCGGTGGCGATGAGGTCCGCCGGGCCCTCGACGGTGAAGCGCACG
>JBJMVU010000373.1:0-9540 GCA_045810485.1 Massilia sp.
CACGCGGGAAGATCGCCAGCACCAGGATCTTCGTCTTCGGCAAGCGCTTGCGGATTTCATCGACGTCGCGCTTGATGCCGGCGAAGATCAGTTCCGGCGCCTCGGCGCGGTGGCCCGTGTTGTTGGTGCCGATCATCAGCACGGTGACCTTCGGGGCGATGCCGTCGATCTCGCCATGCTGCAGGCGCCACAGGACGTTCTCCGTGCGGTCGCCGCCATAGCCCAGGTCCAGCGGGTTGTACCTGCCATAGATCGTTTTGAAGAGCTCGGGCTGCTCTTTTTCCCAGTGGTGCGTGATCGAGTCGCCGATGAACACGAGTTCCGTCTTTTCGCCGGCGGCCTTGCGGCGGGCGATCTCGGCCAGTTTCTCTTCATGGCGCGGCATCCACCAGGCGATCGACCACGATTCGTTCAGCGGCGACGGCGTCACGCTGGCCGTGCGGTAGTCGGGGCATGCCTGGTTCGGTTTGCCGGTCTGGTCGATGCGGATGTTGGCGATCTCGACGTCGCCGTTGCCGGTGCCGTCCAGCGCGAACGGCTTCGTCACCGCGCTGAAGTCGTCGCCCTCGTGATGGAAGCACGACAGCGCAAAGCTGAGGTGCTGCCAGCCCTTGCCCTGGGCGGCGCGCGCGGGGAACACGTCGCTGACCTTGCGTTCGCAATCCTTGCCGCAGTCGACGCGGAAGTTCAGGCCGCCCGTCGCCAGCTCGTTCACCTTCAGGTCGAACGAGACCGTGCCCCTGGCGAGGTACGGGCGCAGGTCGAGCGGGGCGGTTTCCACGCGCACGGTCGAGAACCAGGCGTCCTTCCAGGTCAGGCCGAGCGCATCGCCGGCGGCATTCCTGGTCGTGCGGCGCGCTTCGACGACGGCCTTCGGCAGTTTCGGATCGTCGTCCATGCGGCCGGCGTCGCCGTCCAGCGTCTTTTGCACGTCGAAGTCGCCGAACATGACTTTGGCGCCGGCGGGCGGCTGGCCGACGTAGAGGGGCAGGGTGGTGGCGGCCGTCGCCGCGCTGGCGGCGAGGGCGGACAGGATGAGGGCGGCGGTGTGGCGAAGTGTCATGGGCGTCTCTAGTTTGTTGTTTTGTCGAACTAATTGGTCAAAAAAAAGCGCCCACGAGGAGCGCTTTCTTCATGCCGGACCAGATTACTGGACCTTGGCCTTCTTCATCAGCTCTTCGCGGAAAGCGGCCAGCTTGCGCTGCTGCAGCGATTCCGCGACCTGCTGCTTGACTTCTTCCAGCGCCGGGATCTTGGCGGCGCGGACGTCTTCCAGCTTGATCACGTGGAAGCCGTACTGCGTCTTGACCGGCGTCTCCGTGATTGCGCCTTTTTGCAGCGAGGTCATTGCCTTCGAGAACTCGGGCACGAACGAGGCCGGGCTTGCCCAGTCCAGGTCGCCGCCGTTCGCTGCCGAGCCCGGGTCTTTCGACTGCTTGGCCAGGTCTTCGAACTTGGCGCCGCCCTTCAGCTTGGCGATGATCTGCTTGGCTTCGTCTTCCGTGCCGACCAGGATGTGGCGCGCGTGGTATTCCTTGTCGCCCATCTGTGCCTTGTACTTGTCGTACTCGGCTTTGATGTCGGCGTCCTTGACCGGGTTCTTCTTGATGTAATCGGCCAGCATCGCATTGATGATGATGCTCTGGCGGGCGTTGTCGATTGCGTTCTTGACGTCCGGACGGGTGCCGACGCCTTGCTTGTCGGCTTCCTGGATCAGGACTTCGCGGCCGATCAGGTCCTTCTTGATTGCCTCGCGGAGTTGCGGGGAATCGGTTGCCTTGCCTTGGGCGACGACCTGCTTGACCACCTGGTCAACCTTGGCCGCGGGGATGGGCTTGCCATTGACGGTCGCAACGTTCTGCGCGAACGACGGCAGGGCTACCATCGCGGTCATGGCTAACAACAGGCGGGCTGGCTTCACAATCATTTATTCGATCCTATCTAAAACCGGTGGTGGTGGTCCGGTGGTCAACAAATGTCGCCGGGGCGACGAAAACCGGCAACCGAAGCCGCCGGCGCTGCAATGTTACTGTACCTTTGCCTTCTTGACCATTTCCTCTTGAAACGCGGCCAGCTTCTGCTGGGTCAGCGATTCGGAGATCTGCGGCTTGACTTCGTCCAGCGACGGCAGCTTGGCCGGACGGACGTCGTCCAGCTTGATCACGTGGTAGCCCACCTGGGTCTTGACCGGAGTCTCGGTGATCGCGCCTTTCTGCAGGTTGCTGAAGCCCGCGGCGAATTCCGGCGGGAACGACGACGGGCTGGCCCAATCCAGGTCGCCGCCGTTGTTGGCGGTGCCGGTGTCCTTCGACTGCTTGGCCAGGTCTTCGAACTTGGCGCCGCCCTTCAGCTTGGCGATGGCTGCCTTCGCTTCATCTTCGGTCGCGAACAGGATGTGACGCACGTGGTATTCCTTGTCACCGGTCTGCTTGGCGAAGCGGTCGTACTCGGCCTTCACTTCGGCGTCGGTGACCGGGTGCTTCGTGACGTAGTCGCGGGCGAGGGCGTTGATCACGATGGTCTGGCGGGCGTTCTCCAATGCCGCCTTGACGTCCGCATTCTTGTCGTAGCCCTGCTTGATCGCTTCCTGCATCATCACTTCGCGCGAGATCAGGTCCTTCTTGATCGCCTCACGCAGCTGCGGGCTGTCGGTGCCCTGGCCTTGCGCCACGACCTGCTTCACGATCGCATCGGCGCGCGACGAGGGGATGGCTTTGCCGTTCACCACGGCGAGGTTCTGTGCAAACGAAGGCGAGTAAGCGAAAGATGCGGCGATAGCGATCAGGGCTAACAGCAGCCGTGCTGGCTTAAAAGTCATTTTGTTTCCTGTGAGGGGGTTGCTTGGACGAAGATTTGATTAGTTTTTGTAGTGCGTAGCGGATTCTCGAACAGCTTACTTACGACTCGCTTAAGGTATCGGAAAACTCACCGTCACGACTGCTCCGAGGGCGCGACGGCGGTGATCGCCAGGGCATGTATATCGGTGTGCATCATACCTTGCACGGCATCATATACCAGTCGATGTCGCATGACCAGTCTCAGTCCCTCGAAGCGTTCCGAAACGATTTTCACCCGGTAATGACCCCCGCCGGAGGCCGCGCCGGCATGGCCGGCGTGCAGGTGCGAATCGTCGCCGACCTCCAGTACGGACGGGCTCAATGCGGCGTCGAGCGACTGGCGGATGCGTTCCACGCGATCGTCCATCATGCGTCTCCCTTGCCCTGCGGCTGCTCGTGTTCTTCGATGTACTTCGACAGCATCAGCGTCTGCACGACGATGAACGCGAAGAAGATGCCCGTGATGCCGAAGAGCTTGAAGTTCACCCACGCACCCGTGTTGCCCTTGAAGACGACGAACGCCATGACGAGGTTCAGCACGCCGATGGCGGCGAAGAAGCCCATCCATGCGTAGCCGACCCTGGACCAGACGGCGTCCGGCAGGCGGATCTGCGCTTCCATCACCTTGCGCATCAGGTTGTTGCGGAAGCCGACCTGCGCGACGAACAGCGCCAGCGCGAAGGCCCAGTACAGGATCGTCGGCTTCCACTTGATGAAGTCCGGATCGTGGAAATAGATCGTGGCGCCGCCCGTGACGACGATGACGCCGAGGGACAGCCACAGCATGCCGTCCACCTTGCGCCCGCGCGCCAGCAGGTACAGGATCTGCAGCACGGTCGCGACGATGCCGACCATGGACGCCAGCATGATCGGCGACTGCTCGGGCGACACGTTGCCGCCCGAGATCAGGCCGCCCATGTATTGGACGGCGAGCGCGTGCGCCGCGTCCTGGTGGCCGTCGGCGAACTTGTAGACGAGGAAGAAGAGGATGACCGGGAAGAGGTCGAACAAAAATTTCATTGGTACGTTGCCTCTGGTTCAGATCGGCTCGAAGCGGAGCGCGGCCGAGTTGATGCAATAGCGCAGGCCGGTCGGCGGCGGGCCGTCCGGGAACACGTGGCCCAGGTGGGCGTCGCAGACGGCGCAGATGATTTCCGTGCGGACCATGCCGTGCGTGCGGTCGACGTGTTCGATCACGTTGTCCGGGTCGAGCGCGCGGAAATAGCTGGGCCAGCCGCAGCCGGAGTCGAACTTGGCGTCCGACTCGAACAGCGGCGTGTCGCAGCACACGCAGTGATAGATGCCGTGCTCGTGGTGGTCCCAGAACTTGCCCGTGAACGCGCGCTCGGTGGCCGCGTGGCGGGTCACCTGGTATTCCATCGGGTCCAGCTGGGCGCGCCATTCGGCGTCGGTCTTTGTCACTTTGTCGGTCATGATTCCTCGTTCGAATTGATATTCAGGAAGAGCAACTCACGAGGAGCAGCTAACTTCAAGATGAGATGCCCAGTCCGGCGGCAGTGCCGCATACGCGTCGTTCCCGGGCTGTTCGTCGAACGGACGCTCGAGCACACTGAGCAGCCTGTACACTTCTTCAAAGTCGCCATTCTGCGCTTTTTCGATGGCCACCTGTGCCAGGTAATTGCGCAGTATATATTTGGGGTTGACGGCGTGCATCGCAAGCCGGCGTTCCGCGTCGATGCTCATTTCCTGGCGCAACCGCGCGCGGTAGGCCGCGGCCCAGGCGTCGAAGCCAGGGCGGTCGAGGAACAGGTCGCGCAGCGGCGCGTCGGACGTTTCACGATCGGCGTCGGGCACATCGAGCTTCAGGTCGCCCAGGCGACGGAAGAAGAGTGTGAAGTCGACGTGGCCGGCCTGCATGAGCTTGAACATGTCGTCGGCCAGTGCGCGGTCGTCATCTTGCGTCGACTTGAGCCCGAGCTTGGCATGCAAGAGTTCATCGAACTTTTCGCCGTAGGCGTCGACATACACGTCCAGCGCGGCCTGCGCCGCTACCTGGTCGTCGATCAGCGGCAGCAGCGCGTTCGCCAGCGCATAGCAGTTCCAGTGGCCGACGGGCACCTGGTTCGCGTACGAATAGCGGCCGCCCTGGTCCGTGTGGTTGCAGATGTGGTCGACGTCGAACGCTTCCATGAAGCCGAACGGGCCATAGTCCAGCGTGATGCCCAGGATCGACATATTGTCCGTGTTCATCACGCCATGCATGAAGCCGACGGCCTGCCAGTGCGCGATCATCCGCGCCGTGCGGCGCGTCACTTCCTCGAGCAGGGCCAGATAGGGGTTCGGCGCGCCCGCCAGTTCCGGGTAAAAATTCCTGATGACGTAGTCGGCCAGCGTGCGCAGCTCTTCCGGCTTGTCGCGGTAGCGCCAGTGTTCGAAAGAACCGAAGCGCACGAAGGACGGCGCCATGCGGGTGACGACGGCGGCCGTCTCCATCGTTTCGCGGATGATGCCCTTGTTCGAGCCAGTCACCGTCAGCGCGCGCGTGGTCGGGATGCCGAGGGCGGCCATCGCTTCCGAGCACAGGAATTCGCGGATCGACGAGCGCAGCACGGCGCGGCCGTCGCCCATGCGCGAGTACGGCGTCATGCCCGCACCCTTCAGCTGCAGTTCCATGCGGCCTTCGGGACCCCCGATGTCGCCGAGCAGGATCGCGCGGCCGTCACCCAGCTGGCCGGCCCAGTGGCCGAACTGGTGGCCCGAATACACGGCCGCCAGCGGCTGCGAACGGGGCGGGACGTGGTTGCCCGTGAAAACCGCGACGAAGTCCTCGTGCGCGAGGTCGGCGACGTCGAGCCCGACAAGCCTTGCGGCCGGCGCGCTGGCCGCGACGAAATACGGCGCGGGCAGGGGCGTCGGCATCAGGCGCGTATAAAACGCGGGCGGCAGTTCGGCAAAGGAATTGTCGAATGGCAGATCGTCGGCGGTGCGGGTGCTGATAACGCTTCCTCGGGTTGATTGGGTCTCTGTGCGCGGATTTTACCGCACACGCGCGGATTCTATGGGGCAGAGGCGTGCGCAACCTATCCGGGTTACATTCCGTAACCGTTTCGTAATGTTGAGCGAATGGCACTGCTGCGGCGCAGCATCGAAATCCGTTGACGTTCTCCGCACGGTCGTTCGAAACTCGACGTCCCGACCGCATCCACCCGAGACCGATGACGCATCTTTCCCCGCCCGCAGTGGGCCAAATGATGGGCCAGATGATGGACCAGCCCCTGCTCATCTCGAGCATCCTCCGGTTCGCCGCGCGGCATTACGGCGGCAGCGAGATCGTCTCGCGCCGCGTCGAAGGCGACGTGCACCGCTATACCGTGCGCGATTGCGCAGCGCGGGCGGGCCGGCTGGCCAACGTCCTGGGGGCGCAGGGCATCGCGCCGGGCGAGCGCGTCGGCACGCTGGCATGGAACGGCTACCGGCACCTGGAACTGTATTACGGCGTGTCCGGCTCGGGCGCGGTGCTGCACACGATCAATCCGCGCCTGCATCCCGAGCAGATCGCGTACATCGTCAACCACGCGGAAGACCAGCTGCTGTTCTTCGACCTGACGTTCCTGCCGCTGGTGGCCGCGATCGCGCCGCTGTGCCCGACCGTGAAGGCGTATGTGCTGATGAGCGACCGGGCGCACATGCCTGCCGACGGCGGCATCGCGAACCTGCTGTGCTACGAAGACCTGCTCGCCGCGGCGCCGGAGGCCTACGACTGGCCCGGGTTCGACGAGCGCGCGGCCGCGTCGCTGTGCTACACGTCCGGCACGACGGGCAATCCGAAGGGTGCGCTGTACTCGCACCGGTCGACCGTGCTGCACGCCTACGCCTCCGCGATGCCGAACGCGCTGAACGTGGCCGCACGCGACGTCGTGCTGCCCGTCGTGCCCATGTTCCACGTGAACGCATGGGGCTTGCCGTATTCCGTGCTGCTGTCCGGCGCGAAGCTGGTGCTGCCGGGCGCGGCGCTCGACGGCAAGTCGCTGTACGACCTGTTCGAGGCCGAGGGCGTCACGTTCTCGGCCGGTGTGCCGACCGTCTGGCTCGGCCTGATGAATTACGCGCTGCAGAACAAACTCACGTTCTCGACGTTCCGGCGCACGGTGATCGGCGGCGCGGCGTGCCCGCCCGCCATGATGGACACGCTGATCGACCACTTCGGCATCGAAGTGATCCACGCCTGGGGCATGACGGAGATGTCGCCGCTCGGCACGACCTGCGGCCTGCTGGCGCGGCACCGCGACCTGCCCGTCGACCAGCAGCGCGCCGTGCTGCGCAAGCAGGGTCACGCCATCTTCGGCGTGGACATGAAGATCGTCGACGACGACGGCCACGAGCTGGCGTGGGACGGCCACACGTTCGGCCACCTGTTCGTGAAAGGTCCGTGGATCATCTCGCGCTACTTCCGCGACGAAGGCGGCGACGTGCTGCAGGACGGCTGGTTCCCGACCGGCGACGTGGCGACCATCGACCCGGACGGCTACATGCAGATCACGGACCGCAGCAAGGACGTCATCAAGTCCGGCGGCGAGTGGATCGGGTCGATCGACCTCGAGAACATCGCGATGGCGCATCCGGCCGTGCTGCAGGCCGCGTGCATCGGCGTGCGGCATCCGAAGTGGGACGAGCGGCCCGTGCTCGTCGTCGTGCGCCGCCCCGAAGCGGCGCTCTCACGCGACGAGCTGCTGCGGTTCTTCGACGGCAAGGTCGCGAAGTTCTGGATGCCGGACGACGTGCTGTTCGTCGACGCGCTGCCGACCGGGGCGACCGGCAAGATCCAGAAGAACCGGCTGCGCGAGCAGTTCCGCGAATATCGCTTGCCGGGCGTCTGACCGCCGGCCGGTTGAACGCGTGGGGTCTTTCAGGCCGGGGGGCCTGAAAGACGGTGCCCACCCTGCAAATAACACGACCGTTCTTTTAGCGGTTATATTCTCGCCATCGCCAATCAAACCACAGACAAGGAGACCCATGAGCGCCGACTACCAGGTCATCGACGACGTCGCCGTCGTCACGCTGAACAACCCGCCCGTCAATGGCCTCGGCCTGGCGACGCGCACCGCCGCCGTCGAGGGCCTGAACCGCGCGGCCTCCGATCCCGCCGTCAAGGCCATCGTCGTCACGGGCGCCGGCAAGGCGTTTTCGGGCGGCGCCGACATCCGCGAATTCAATTCGCCCAAGGCGCTCACGGAACCGACCCTGCACACCTTGATCCGCACGGTCGAGAACTCGGAGAAGCCCGTCGTCGCCGCGATCCACACCGTGTGCATGGGCGGCGGCCTGGAGCTGGCGCTCGGCGCCAACTACCGCGTCGCGCTGCCCGGTGCGCAGATCGCGCTGCCGGAAGTGAAACTGGGCCTGCTGCCGGGCGCCGGCGGCACGCAGCGCCTGCCGCGCGTGCTGGGCCTGGAGACTGCGCTGAACATGATCGTCACCGGTACGCCGGTCCTGTCCGAGAAGCTGGCCGGCACGCTGCTGTTCGACGAGCTGCTGCCGGCCGGGTCGGACCTCGTCGCGGGGGCCGTCGCGTTCGCGCGGCGTGTCGCGGACGTCCGTCCGCTGCCGAAGGTGCGCGAGCGCCAGGTCGAGCATCCGGATGCCGCGGGCTTCCTCGCCGCCGCGCGGGCGCATGTCAAGGCGGAGGCGGGGCCGTTCCCCGCGCCCGTCGAATGCGTGGAGACCGTCGCGGCATCCGTCGAGCAGCCGTTCGAGGATGGCCTCAAGTTCGAGCGCGAGCGCTTCATCCATCTCACGCAGACGACGGAATCGAAGGCGCTGCGCCATGCGTTCTTCGCCGAGCGCGCCGCCGGCAAGGTGCCGGACGTGCCGGCCGATACACCCGTGCGCGCGATCCGCAGCGCGGCCGTCGTCGGCGCCGGCACGATGGGCGGCGGCATCGCGATGAACTTCGCGAACGCGGGCATCCCGGTCACGATCCTCGACACGCGGCAGGACGCGCTGGACAAGGGCTTGGCCACCATCGGCAAGAACTACGAGAACACGGTGAAAAAGGGCAAGCTGGCGGCGGACAAGGCCGGGCAGCGCGTGGGTCTCATCCGCGGCACGCTGGACTACGCCGACATCGCCCAGGCCGATATCGTCATCGAAGCCGTGTTCGAGGACATGGGCGTCAAGGAGACCGTGTTCCGCCAGCTGGATGCGACCATGAAGCCGGGCGCGATCCTCGCGTCGAACACGTCGACGCTGGACCTGGACCGCATCGCGGCGTTCACGTCACGCCCGCAGGACGTCATCGGCCTGCATTTCTTCAGCCCCGCCAACGTCATGAAGCTGCTGGAAATCGTGCGCGGCGCCGCGACCGGCAAGGACGTGCTGGCGACGGCGCTGGCGCTGGCGAAGACGATCAAAAAGACGGGCGTCGTCTCGGGCGTATGCGACGGCTTCATCGGCAACCGCATGGTGGAGCAGTACATCCGCCAGGCCGGCTTCCTGCTCGACGAGGGCTGCACGCCGGAGCAGGTCGACAAGGCGCTTGAAAAGTTCGGCTTCGCGATGGGGCCATTCCGGATGAGCGACATGGCCGGCAATGACGTCGGCTGGTACGTGCGCAAGCGCCGCGCCTTCGAGTCGCCGGACCTGAAATACTCTAAGAGGGCGGACCTGGTGTGCGATGTGGGCCGCTTCGGCCATAAGACGGGCGCCGACTGGTACGAATACCTGGGGGGCGACCGCACGCCGC
>JBJMVU010000374.1:0-25564 GCA_045810485.1 Massilia sp.
AGGGACACAGCCAGCGCGCCCGTCGACAGCGACAGCGACAGGCTGCTCTGCGCCGGCGTGAGGCCGAAATCGTGGGCCAGCAGGGGCATCAGCGGCTGCACGCAATACAGCAGGGCGAAGCAGGAAAAGCCGCCGAAGAACAGCGCGCGGTTGGTACCATGAATGCGATTGGTCATGGCCCCATCCTAGGATTGCCTGTTATGGCTGTCCAATATATATTTGTGGCGTTACTTATCGTTTGAACAGATAACACAGTCAGATAACATGGAACTCAGGCACCTGCGTTACTTCGTGGCCGTGGCCGAGGAGCTGAGCTTTACGCGCGCCGCCGCGCGGCTGCACATCGGCCAGCCGCCGCTGAGCCAGCAGATCCAGGCGCTGGAACACGAGATCGGCGCCCGGCTGTTCGAGCGCAACCGGCGGCGCGTGCTGCTCACGGAAGCGGGCCGGCTGTTCCTGGCCGACGCCCGCCGGATGCTGGCGCTGTCCGAACAGGCCAAGGAGACGGCGCGCCGCGCCCACCTGGGCGAAGCGGGCGAACTGCGCGTCGGGTTCACGTTTTCCACGCCGTTCACGCCGCTGTTCGCCCGGGTCGTGCGGCGCTATCGCCAGCAGTATCCGGGCGTGCGGCTGACCTTCCACGAAATCCCCACGCAGCCGCAGCTGGCGAAGATCGAGGCGCGCGAACTGGACGTGGGCTTCGTGCGGCCGGGCCCGATGCCCCTGCCGCGCACGGTGGCCCTGACGATGCTGCGCCAGGATCCGCTGCTGCTCGTGCTGCCGGCCGACGCGCCGCTGGCGCGGCAAAAAAAGATCGCCGTGAAGGACCTCGCCGACCAGGACTTCGTCGTCTTCCCCGAGAAAACCGGCACCGGCATCTATCACCAGATCTTCGACCTGTGCCGCGCCGCCGGCTTCGCGCCGCATATCGCGATGGAGGCGGGCGAGCCGTCGACGATCATCGGCCTCGTCGCGGCCGGCTGCGGCATTTCCGTGCTGCCCGCTTCCTTCGAAGGCATCCACATGGAGGGCGTCGTCTACCGGCCGCTGCTCGACCCCGACGCCACGACGGCGATGCTGCTCGCACGCCACGCCGAGGGCGGCGGCCCGCTCGTGGATGCGTTCGTGGCGCTCGCCACCGCGGCCGCCGAAGCCTGACGTGCCGATGTTGCGGTGCACCATGGCAAACAGTCGCATGTTTTAAATCTATAGAATACAATTGACGCGTTACCCAAGTCAGCATCAAAGGATCGTCATGTCGAGCACCATCCCGGCACAGGCCCACGCGGACCACCTGCTGCTCATGTCGCGCGAGGATAACTGCCTCATCGCGCGGGTCGATCTCAAGGCCGGCGACATCGTCGCCATCGACGGCCGCGAGGTCGCGCTGCCCGGCGACGTCCGCCTCGGCCACAAGGTCGCGCGTCGCGACCTGGCGCCCGGCGACAAAGTGGTGCGCTACGGCGCCATCATCGGCACGGCCACGGTGCCCGTCGCGATCGGCGCCCACATCCATACGCACAACCTGGAAAGCGACTACATCCCGACCTTCACGCTGGACCAGGACGGCCACCACTTCATCGGAAGCAAAGCACCATGACCACCACCACCGACATCACCCTGGCCGGCTATCCGCGCGCGGACGGGCGCAAGGGCATCCGCAACGTCGTCGTCGTCGCCTACCTCGTCGAATGCGCCCACCACGTCGCGCGGCTGGTCGTCAACGCCTTCCCCGGCCAGCCCGTGCACCTGATCGGCTTCCCGGGCTGCTACCCGAACGAATACGCCGACACGATCATGCGCCGCGTGCTGACGCATCCGAACGTGGGCGCCGCGCTGCTCGTGTCGCTCGGCTGCGAGAGCTTCGACAAGAACGGCGTCGCCCAGGCCGTGGCCGACAGCGGCCGGCCCGTCCACACCGTCACGATCCAGGACGTCGGCGGCACGCGCTCCGGTGTCAACAGCGGCGTGGAATGGGTGCGGTGGGCCGTCGAGGACCTGGCGCGCCAGGAGCGCGTGCCGATGCGCCTCGACGAACTGGTCGTGGCGACGATCTGCGGCGGTTCGGACAGCACGAGCGGCATCACGGCCAATCCGGCCGTCGGCGCGGCGTTCGACCGGTTGATCGCGGCGGGCAGCGCCTGCGTGTTCGAGGAGACCGGTGAACTGGTCGGCTGCGAATACCACATGAAGCGCCGCGCCGTCACGCCCGAACTGGGCGACGAGATCGTCAAGACGGTCGAGAAGGCCTCGCGCTACTACACGATCATGGGGCACGGCAGCTTCGCGCCCGGCAATGCGGACGGCGGCCTGACGACGCTGGAAGAAAAATCGCTGGGCGCGTACGCGAAGAGCGGCGCGTCGCCGATCAGCGGCATCATCAAGCCGGGCGACCAGCCGCCCACCGGCGGCCTGTACCTGCTGGACGTGGTGCCGGACGGCGAGCCGCGCTTCGGCTTCCCGAACATCTCCGACAACGCCGAGATCGTGGAGCTGATCGCGTGCGGCGCGCACGTCACCTTGTTCACGACGGGGCGCGGGTCGGTGGTCGGCTCGGCCATTTCTCCGGTCATCAAGGTGTGCGCGAACCCGGCGACGTACGAGCGCCTGGCGGAGGACATGGACGTCAACGCGGGCCGCATCCTCACCGGCCACGCGAGCATCGAGGCCGTCGGCGACGAGATCGTGGACCTCGTCGCGCGCGTGGCGAACGGCGAGTGCACGAAATCGGAAGACCTGGGCCACCAGGAATTCATCCTCACGTACAAGCAGTTCGAGCCGATCGGGCCGGGCTGCCTGCCCTTGAAGGTAGCCTGACATGCGGCGGCCCGACATGAACGTCACCAGACTGGGCCTGGGCTGCGCGCAACTGGGCGGCCTGTACGACCCGATGGCGGAGGGCGACGCCCGTGCGCTCGTCGACGCCGCCTGGGACCTCGGCATCCGCTATTTCGACACCGCGCCGTACTACGGTTTCACCCTGTCCGAACACCGCCTCGGCGCCGCGCTGCGCGCCCGGCCGCGCGGCGAGTACATGATCAGCACCAAGGTCGGCCGCCTGATGTGGCCCGATCCGGCGGTGCGCCCGGGCGAATGCGGATGGGCGGCGCCGCTGCCGTTCCGGCCGCACTACGACTACACGCACGACGGCGTCATGCGCTCGCACGAGGACAGCCTGCAGCGGCTCGGCATGGACCGCGTGGACATGCTGTACGTGCACGACATCGGCCGCGTCACGCACGGCGACCGCCATGCGCATTACTGGAAGCAGCTGACCGAAGGCGGCGGTTTCCGCGCGCTGGCGCAGTTGCGCGACGAGGGCGCCATCAAGGGATTCGGCATCGGCGTCAACGAGTGGGAAGTGGTGGCCGACGCGCTGGACGTGTGCGCGCTCGACTGCGTGCTGCTGGCAGGGCGCTACACCCTGCTGGAGCAGGCTTCCCTGGGCCCGCTGATGGATCGCTGCGCGCGCGCGGGGACGGCCGTCGTGATCGGCGGCCCGTTCAACTCCGGCATCCTGGCGGGCACGAACAAATTCAATTACGAGGACGCCCCGGCGGCCGTCGTCGAGCGGGTGCACGCCATCGCCGCCGTCTGCCGCGACTTCGACGCGCCGCTGCAGGCCGCCGCGCTGCAATTCCCGATGGCCCATCCGGCCGTCGTGTCGTGCATCCCCGGCGCCCAGAACATCGACCAGCTGCGCCGCAACGCGCACTGGTTTTCCCAGCCGCTGCCGGCCGGCCTGTGGACCGCGCTCAAGGATGCCGGCCTGGTGGATGCGGCCGCGCCCGTACCTGCTTGAACCTTCAATATCACCGTACCAAAGGAATACCATGAAACTGCTGCGATTCGGCCCGAAGGGCGCCGAGAAACCTGGCCTGATGGACGCGAACGGCGTGATCCGCGACCTGTCCGGCGTGCTGCCCGACCTGACCTCGGCCCAGCTGGCCGCCGGCGTGCTGGCGCGCCTGTCCGACGTCGACCCGAGCCGCCTGCCCGCGGTGGAACAGCCGGTCCGTTACGCCCCCGTCGTCGCCGACATCTGCAAGCTGATTTGCGTGGGCCTGAATTACTCGGACCACGCGGCAGAATCGGGCATGGCCGTGCCCGCCGAACCGGTGCTGTTCACGAAGGCCACGAGCGCCATCATCGGCTGCAACGACGCCGTCGTGCTGCCGCGCGGTTCCGTCAAGAGCGACTGGGAAGTGGAACTCGGCGTCGTCATCGGCAAGCGCGCGCGCTACGTCGACGAGGCCGACGCGCTCGATTACGTGGCCGGCTATTGCGTGGTGAACGACCTGTCCGAACGCGAATACCAGCTGGAGCGCGGCGGCCAGTGGGACAAGGGCAAGGGCTGCGACACGTTCGGCCCCGTCGGCCCGTGGCTCGTCACGACCGACGACGTGCCCGATCCGCAGAACCTCGACATGTGGCTGGAAGTGAACGGCAAGCGCTACCAGACGGGCAATACGCGCACCATGGTGTTCACCGTCGCGCACCTGGTCAGCTACATCAGCCGTTTCATGACCCTGCAGCCGGGCGACGTGATCAGCACCGGCACGCCGCCGGGCGTGGGACTCGGCCAGAAGCCGGATCCGGTGTACCTGGCGCCGGGCGACCGCATGCGGCTCGGCATCGCCGGCCTGGGCGAGCAGGAGCAGACCGTCCACGCCTGGAACGAGGCGCTGATCGACGGCTGACCTGCAGGGTGTTGGCGGTTCACGTGGGCACGGGGTGCCCACCCTACGGATTCGGTAGGGTAGCGGTAGGGTGGGCACCCCTGTGCCCACGCGTAGTGGCAACAGACGAAGCGCGCACGAGCGCCAATACGGAGACTTTGCAGACATGACGGACCCCTCGACGCGGCAGTACCGGTTTTCCCTCGTGATGATCACCACGCTGTTTTTCATGTGGGGGTTCGTCCATAACCTCGACCCGATCCTGATCCCGCACCTGCGGCGTTCGTTCAGCCTGACCGTGCTGCAGTCGGCGCTGGTGGATTCGGCCGTGTTCATCGCCTATTTCGTGATGGCGCTGCCGGCGGGCCTGCTGATCCGCCGGGCGGGCTACAAGGCGGCGATCATCTGCGGCCTGCTGCTGTTCGCCACCGGCTCGCTGATGTTCATCCCGGCCGCGAACACGCAGCAGTACGCGGTGTTCCTGGCCGCGCTGTTCACCATCGCGTGCGGCCTGACGATCCTGGAGACGGCCGCCAATCCGTACGTGACCCTGCTGGGCCGGCCGGACCGCGCGGCCCAGCGCATCAACCTGGCCCAGTCGTTCAACGGCCTGGCGGCCACGCTGGCGCCGATCATCGGCGCGCGCCTGATCCTCGTGCACGGCACGGACGACGCGCAGCTGGCGGCCATGCCGGAAGCGGCGCGCCAGGCCGCGCTGGCGGCGGAAGCGGCCAGCGTGAAAGGGCCGTACATGATGCTGGGTCTCGTCATCCTCGCGCTCGCCGTCGTGTTCTGGTTCCTCAAGCTGCCGGAAGTCGGCGGCCGGTCGGACAACGCGCCGGCCAAGAGCACGGTCGGCGAGGCGCTGGCCGTGCCGTCGATCCGGCGCGGCGCGATCGCCCAATTTTTCTACGTCGGCGCGCAGGTGTGCGTGTTCAGCTTCTTCATCCTGTACGCCACCCGGTCGGCGGGCGTGTCGCCCGTGACCGCGGCCGACTACCTCGGGTGGGGCTGCGGCATGGCGTTCATGGTCGGCCGCTTCGTCGGCACGGGCCTGATGCGCATCGTGGCGCCGGCGCGGCTGCTGTGGATGTATGCGCTGGCCTGCATGGCGCTGGCCGCGGTGGCGATGGTGGCGCAGGGCGTCACCAGCCTGGCCGCCGTGATCGGCATCGCGTTCTTCATGTCGATCATGTTCCCCACCATTTTCTCGCTGGGCCTGCAGGGCGCCGGCCACCACGCCGACATGGGCAGTGGCCTGATCATCATGGCCATCGTGGGCGGCGCGTTGCTGCCGCTGCTGTTCGGCTACGTCAGCGACGTCACGCACAACGTGCAGTACGGCTACGTGGTGCCGCTGCTGTGCTTCGTCGTCATCGCCTGGTTCGCGCGCGCCTCGCTGCTGGCGGACAGCCGGGGCGCCCGCGCCGCCACGCCATCTTCAATGGGAGTCACGAAACGTGTTTGAACTGAACGACAAGAAGGCCGTCATCACGGGCGGCGGCAGCGGCATCGGCAAGGCGATCGCCCAGCTGTTCGCGCGCCAGGGAGCGCATGTCCACGTGGTCGACCTGAACGACGCCGCCTGCCTGCAGGTGGTGCGCGAGATCCGCGAGGAGGCCGGGCGCGTCACCTCGCACGCCTGCGACGTGTCGCGCCAGGCCGACGTGGAAGCGCTGATGGCGGAGATCGGCCCGATCGACATCCTCGTCAACAACGCCGGCATCGCCCACATCGGCAAGGCGGACACGACGAGCGAAGAAGACTTCGACCGCGTCATGAACGTCAACGTCAAGGGCGTCTACAACTGCCTGCACGCCGCGATCCCGCAGCTCCGCGCGAACGGCGGCGGCGTCATCGTCAACATGGCGTCGGTGGCGGGCTCGGTCGGCATCCGGGAACGCTTCGCGTATTCCACCGCGAAGGGCGCCGTCATGGCGATGACGCTGTCGGTCGCCAAGGACTACCTGCAGGACGGGATCCGCTGCAATTCGATCTCGCCGGGCCGCGTGCACACGCCGTTCGTGGACGGCTTCCTGGCGCGGAATTATCCGGGCCGCGAGGCGGAAATGTTCGAGCAGCTGTCGAAGACCCAGCCCATCGGCCGCATGGGCAAACCGGACGAAGTGGCGACGCTCGCGCTATACTTGTGCAGCAACGAAGCCGCCTTCATCACGGGAACCGATTATCCGATCGACGGCGGCTTCATCACCTTGAACACGTAAAGCCGCCTGATGATCATCTCTTCCGCCACCGACTATCGCGAGGCGGCGCGCCGCCGCTTGCCGCCGTTCCTGTTCCATTACCTCGACGGCGGCTCCGGCACCGAATCGACCCTGCGGGCCAACGTCGACGACCTGCACGCGGTCAGCCTGCGCCAGCGGGTGCTGAAGGGTTCCGAGACGCTCGACCTGTCGACCGAGTGGTTCGGCGTGAAGCGCGGCCTGCCGCTGGCGCTGGCGCCGATCGGCCTCGCCGGCATGTATGCGCGCCGCGGCGAAGTGCAGGCGGCCCGCGTGGCGGCGGAACGCAACATCCCGTTCATCCAGTCGACCGTGTCCGTGTGCCCGCTCGCCGAGGTGGCGGCGCAGTCGGCGCAGCCGCTGTGGTGCCAGCTGTATGTACTGAAGGACCGCGGTTTCATGCGCGACTACCTGCGCCGCGCGCGCGAGCTGAACATCGATACGCTCGTGTTCACCGTCGACATGCCGGTGCCGGGCGCGCGCTACCGCGACGCCCATTCGGGCATGAGCGGCCGCCACGGCCCGCTGCGCCGCGTGCTGCAGGCGATGCTGCATCCACGCTGGGCGCTGGACGTCGGCCTGCTGGGCCGGCCGCACGACCTGGGCAACATCTCCGCCTACCGCGGCCATGCGACGGGGCTCGCCGACTACATCGGCTGGCTGGCCGCCAACTTCGATCCGGGCATCAGCTGGAGCGACCTGCAGTGGATCCGCGACGAATGGCAGGGCCCCATGGTCATCAAGGGCATCCTCGACGCCGACGACGCGCGCGACGCGAAGGCGTTCGGCGCGGACGGCATCGTCGTCTCGAACCACGGCGGGCGCCAGCTCGACGGCGCCCTCTCCACGGCGAAGGCGCTGCCGTCCATCGCCGCGGCGGTGAAGGGCGACCTGACGATCTTCGCCGACTCCGGCGTGCGCACGGGCTTGGACGTCGTGCGCCTGCTGGCGCTGGGCGCGGACGGCGTCCTGATCGGCCGCGCGTTCATCTACGCGCTCGCGACGGGCGGCGCGGACGGCGTGCGCAACCTGCTCGCCATCCTCGAAAAAGACATCCGGACCAGCATGGTCCTGACGGGCGTGCAATCCGTACGCGATATTGGGCCGGACTGCCTGGCCTGACCCTCCCGCCGGCGCGGCCGCGCCGGCTACCCGATTTCATTTGCGTTGCCGAGTCTTTTCGCGTTGCGTTTCGGTCATAAATGTTTTAAATTTATAGAATACCAAACGAAAGGCCAAGACATGAGTCTGATGAAGTGCGTAGTATGCGAATCCCCCGGCGACCTGCAGCTGGGCTTCAAGCCGGTGCCGGAGGCCGGCCCGGGCGAGGTGCTGCTGCGCGTGCGGCGCATCGGCGTGTGCGGCACCGACATGCACATCTTCCGCGGCACCCAGCCGTTTTTGGCCTATCCGCGCGTGATGGGGCATGAGCTGTCCGGCGAAGTGGTCACCGCGCCCGCCGGCTCCAGCTTCGCGCCGGGCGACGAGGTGTTCGTGATGCCTTACCTGTCGTGCGGCGACTGCGTCGCCTGCCGCAAGGGCAAGACGAACTGCTGCACGCAGATCCAGGTGCTGGGCGTGCACCGCGACGGCGGCATGGCGGAATACCTGGCCGTGCCCGCGCAATTCGTCCTCGAGACGGAAGGCATCTCGCTCGACGACGCCGCCATGGTGGAATTCCTCGCCATCGGCATGCACGCGGTGCGCCGCGGCGCCGTCGGGGCCGGGCAGCGCGTGCTGGTCGTCGGTGCGGGCCCGATCGGCGTGGCAGTCGCGCTGTTCGCCGCGCTGAAGGGCGGGCAGGTCACGGTGCTCGACGCGCGCGCCGACCGCCTGGGTTTCTGCCGCGACGTGCTGAACGTCGCGCACACGGTGACGGCGGGCGAGGGCGACATCGAGGCGCTGCGCGAGATCACGGGCGGCGACTTCTTCGACGTCGTGTTCGACGCCACCGGCAACATCAAGGCGATGGAGCGGGGCCTGGACTTCGTCGCGCATGGCGGCACGTACGTCCTCGTGTCGATCGTGCCGGAACGGCTCTCGTTTGCCGACCCCGAGTTCCACAAGCGCGAGACGACCCTGCTCGGCAGCCGCAATGCGACCGTGGACGATTTCCGCGAGGTGCTCGCGGCGATGAAGGCTGGCCTGGTGCCGACGGGGGCGATGAACACGCACCGCGCCACGCTGGACGAGTTCATCGACACGCTGCCGCGCTGGATGGATCCGGCGAGCGGCGTGATCAAGGCCATCGTCGAGGTTTGAATGACGCCGCTTCCCAGCGCGGCATGGAGTTCCGGTAGAATGGGGGATTGTCCACCCGGCCTTCTCGACACCGGACTTCATGGCCCGACCACCCACCATCTTCAAGCGCAGCGCGAACCTGCTGCTGCAATACATTGCCGACCACGTGACGGTCGGCGAAGCGCTTCCGACCGAGCAGCACATGGCCGAACTGGGCGAGGGCAGCCGCACGGCGATCCGCAGCGCGCTGGTGCACTTCCACGAGTGCGGCCTGATCAGCGACCTGAAGGACCGCCGCCTGCTGCGCAAGCCGGACGATGCGGACTACTTCGACCTGGACGAGCTGCGCACGGGCGCCGACCGCATCCGCGAAGTGCTGATGGAGCGCATCTACCGCAGCGACCTGCCGCCCGGCGCCGAGTTCTCGGAAACGGAACTGGCGCGCGCGGCCGGCACGAGCACGATCAGCGTGCGCGAATTCCTCATCGGTTTTTCGCACTCGGGCCTGATCGAAAAGAAGCCGCGCGGCGGCTGGCGCCTGTGCGCGTTCGACCGCTCGTTCGCGATGGAGCTGGCCGACGTGCGCCAGATGTTCGAGTTCGCCGCCATCGACCGCTTTGCCGCGCTGCCGCCGGACGCGCCGGCCTTTGCCGAGCTGCGGCAGCTCATCGCGCGGCACGAGCAGCTGGGATCCGTCATGCCGACGCATCACAAGGACTTTCCGGCGCTCGACCGCGATTTCCACGCCTTCCTGATGGGGCAGCTGGACAACCGCTTCGCGCAGGGCTTCCTCGACCTCGTGTCGCTCGTGTTCCACTACCACTACCAGTGGGACAAGACGCAGGAAATGGTGCGCAACGAGTATGCGGTGCACGAGCACCTGGACATCCTGCGGGCGCTGGCGCGGCGCGACGTCACGGGCGCGCGCGAGGCGATGCGCGTCCACCTGAATTCCGCACGCAGCACCCTGCTGCAATCGATCCGTGTCAGAGAAATGAAGGCGCACCCGGGCTGACGCTCCCGCGGGCGCGGGAGGGAGCATGATGCTTGTCGACGCCCATCAACACTTCTGGCGGCTGGCCGACCGCAACGGCGCATGGCCGCCGCCGGACCTCGCCGCCATTTACCGCGATTTCTTCCCCGCCGACATCGCGCCGTCGCTGGCGCGGCACGGCGTCGCGAAGACGGTGCTCGTGCAATCCATGCCCAACGAGGACGACACGCGCTTCATGCTCGGCCTGGCCCGGCAGCATCCGTTCATCGGCGGCGTGGTCGGCTGGGTCGACCTGAAGGCGCTGGACGCGCCGGCGCGGATCGCCGCGCTCGCGGCCGACCCGCTGCTGAAGGGCTTGCGGCCGATGCTGCAGGACCTCGAGGATGACAACTGGATCGACGACGGCGCGCTGACGCCAGCCGTCGACGCCATGCTGCGCCATGGCCTCGGCTTCGACGCGCTGGTCCTGCCGCGCCATCTGCCCGCGCTGCGCGCGTTCGCCGCGCGCCATCCGGACCTGCCCATCGTGATCGACCACGGCGCCAAGCCGCTGATCGCCGAAGGCAGGCTGGAACCGTGGCGCGGCGACATCGCGCGCCTGGCCGCGCTGCCGAACGTGAGTTGCAAGCTGTCCGGACTCGTCACCGAAGCGGGCGCCGGCTGGGACGTCGACCGCCTGCGGCCCTACGTCGGCCACCTGCTCGACTGGTTCGGCCCGCGGCGCCTGATCTGGGGCAGCGACTGGCCCGTGCTGAACCTGGCCGCCGATTATGCGCGCTGGCTCGCGGCCTGCGCGTCCCTGCTGGACGGCCTGCCTGACGCCGACCGGCGCGCCGTGTTCGGCCTGAACGCCCAACGTTTCTATCGTATCGACTGAGGAGCTCCACATGCAAAGAATGGGAATGGTCATCGGCATCGTGCCGGAAAAGATCGCGGAGTACAAAGCGCTGCATGCCGCCGTGTGGCCGCAGGTGCTGGCCCGCCTGCTGGAAGCCAACGTGCGCAACTACACGATCTTCCTGCGCGAACCGGAAAACCTGTTGTTCGGCTACTGGGAATACCACGGGACCGACTTCGCCGCCGACATGGCGCATATCGCGGCCGATCCGGAAACGCAGCGCTGGTGGACGTTCTGCAGTCCGTGCCAGGCGCCGCTGGCCAGCCGGGCCGAAGGCGAGCACTGGGCGATGATGGAGCCCGTGTTTCACATGGACTGATATCCATGGCGGGTAGGCGATGTCAATCCCGATTTTTCCGATTGGCGGATTTCATGACGCGGTCTGTTGATTTTGATGTTGTAATCGATTTCACATTTCACTACGATCGGTGCGGGTTTGATCGATCCCGTGGCCGCGCCGCACGGGCGTAATGCAGCAACTTCCCTTTGACCTTTCCAGGAGTGCAGCCATGAAGATGTTGTCCCCGATGTTTTCCCGCCTTTCATTGAAATCCCTGGCCACCTTCGGCGCCGTGGCGATGATCGTGTCGACGGCCTATGCCGCGACCTACCAGCAGTGTCTGCCCACGTGCACCCAGAACGCGGACAATGCGTATGCCCAGTCGAAGGCGTATTACACGCAGGCGCAGACGAATTACTGCAATAGCCTGACGGACCCGGCAGCGAAGGATGCCTGCCTGGCCGCCGTGCCGGGGTACGCGGAACAGCAGGCGCAGAATGTGAAAACCCAGGCGTTCAATTCCTGCATGAACGGGTGCACCCACGCCTAAGCGCCTCGCGTCCTGTCCTGCAAGTCCGGCCGGGACGCTTTTCATTCATCCGTCGATACAGGGCCGATATGCGCCATCATCCACTCGCAGTCATGCTGGTGTCCTGCCTTTTTCCCGCAGCCGCATGGGCCGCTCCCGCGCCGTGCGGCCTGGTCGACCAGGAGACGCTCGCGGCGCTCGCGCTCGGCGACGCCGTCACCAAGGTCGAGCACAAGACGGTGCCGGCCACCGCGCAGGCGCCCGCCCAGCACGTCGACATGTGCACGTTCACGCCGCGCGTCGGGTCGGCGTTGTCCCTCAGCGTCATGGTGATGGCGCTGCCCGCGACAACGACGCAGGCAAAGCCGGTCTGCAACGACACCACCGTGAAAAGCGTCGGCATGGCCTCCTGCTTCGGCATTGTCCAGGGCAATATGGTGAGCGTGTCGCTGGTGTCGCCGAAAGCCACCTTCGCGCAGCTGAACGCCACCTTGCGCGCCCGCTTCGGGCGGCTGGTCGAGGGCGGCGCCGCGCAGTGACCCGTCAGCCGTCGCTGCGCAGCGCGGCGATCGGATCCAGCGCCGCGGCCTGGCGGGCGGGGTAGACGCCGAACCCCAGCCCGACCGCCACGCACGCCAGCACCGCGAGCAGCAGGCTCACGGGCGACCACGCCACCGACCACCCGGCCAGCGCGGCGATGCTGTACGCCGCCACGGCGCCCAGCACGAGGCCCAGCGCGGCGCCGCTGACCGCGATCACGAGCGCCTCGGCCAGAAACTGTTCCACCACGTCGCGCCGGCGCGCCCCCAGCGCGCGCTTCAGGCCCACTTCGCGGCGGCGCTCCAGCACGTTGGCCAGCATGATGTTCATGATGCCGATGCCGCCCACGAGCAGCGACACCGCCGCGATCGAACTCATGACGATGGTGAAGATGCGCTGCGTCTGCTGGTTCTGGCGGTACAGGCCCATGGGCACGATGAGGTTCGTGTCGTCGACGCCGCCATGCCGCTGGTGGACCACCGCCTGCAGCACGCGCGCCGCGTCGTCCGGCGCGACCTGGCCGTCCAGGCGCACGCTGATGCCGTCCACTTCGTCCTCGATGCGGCGGAAGCCGAAGCGCGCGCGCGCCGTTTCCCACGGCACGAACAGGCGCTCGTCGTCGAGGCCCAGCTTGACGCCTTCGAACTCGGACTTGCCGGGCGTGCGGTCGGCCAGCACGCCGGCCACCTGCAGCCACACGTGGTTGACCTTGACGCGCTGCCCGACGGCCGGCGCGGCCCCGAACAGCGTGTGCGCCAGGCGCGCGCCCAGCACGCAGACGGGGGCCAGCGTCGCGCCGTCGGCAGGCGTCAGCCAGCGGCCCGTCTTGAGCTGCAGGCCGCCATGGTCCGCATAGCCGGGCGACACGGCGAACGCGCGTCCGCTCACCACCTGGTCGCCGACGATCATCTGGTCGACCTTGATCTCCTTCTTCAGCGCCACCGACTGCGCGCCCGGCACGACGGACAGCGCGGCCGCCGCGTCCGCCGCCGACAGACCCAGCGAACGGGTACGGATGTCCTTCAACTGCTCGGCGTCGATGCCCTTGCTCTCGACGATGACGTTGTTCAGGCCCAGCTCCGCGACGAGGCGCAGCGCCTCGCGGCGGCTGCCTTCGCCCACGGCCAGCATGGCGACGATGGCGCCCACGCCGAAGATCATGCCCAGCAAGGTCAGGCCGGTGCGCAGTTTGCGTCGCCGCAGTTCGGCCACGGCTTCCAGCAGGAGTGCACGGTTCATGTCTTGTTCTCTTTCGGAGGGAGCAGCACGATGCGCGCGCCGGGCGCGAGGCCGCTCCTGATTTCGCTGCGCACCGGGCCGCGCTGGCCAAGTTCGACCTTGTGCCTGACGGCGCGGCCGGCGTCGGCCGTGTACACGGCGTACGCGGCGCCGTCCTGCACGAGCGCGATGTTCGGCACCGTCAGCGCCGCCGCCCTGGTCACGAGCTGCACCGTGCCGTGCAGCGCCTGGCCGGGCTTCAGCCCCAGCTTGCGCGCCGTGGCGGTGGCGATGGCGGCGTCGAAATCGCTGTACTTGACGGGCGATTCGGGCGAGATGACGCCGGCGCTGCTGCCGACCCGCGTCACGGTCAGGTCGAGCTCAGTGCCGGTGCCGGCGAGGCGCACGCGCACCGGCAGGCCCGGCCTGAGTCCATAGGCCAGGCCCTCGGCCACGCTGAAGTGGGCCGTGAGCTGGTCGAGGTCGGGCAGGGCGCCGAACGGCTCGCCGGCCATCTGGTTGGCGCCGACCTGCGGCTTGGCGCCGTCCCAGCGCGCGGCGAGCAGGAACACGCCGTCGTGCGGCGCCACCAGTTCCAGCGCGTCCAGGCTCTTGCGCTGCTGCGCCGCGTTCTGCGCCACGCTGTCGCGCTGCGAGTGCAGCACGGCGTCCTGCGCGGCGGCGCGCGCCTGCGCCTGCCCGCCTTTCCAGTCCAGGTACGTCCGCTTCTTCGTGAGGAAGCCGACGTCGGCCAGCGCGTCGAGAATCGTGTTGCGGGCGAAGACCGAGAGGTCGACACCGGCATAGCGGCGCGAGAGCCCGAGGTCGTCCTCGACCTTCGCGCGGTCGCCGGCCAGCACGCCCTTCTCGACCGCCGCGTTCTGGCGGTTCGCTTCCTCGGCCAGCGTCTTGCGCAGCAGTTCGAGGTCGGCCTGCGACAGTTCGGCGCGCGCCTGCGGCGCGTCGAAGCGGGCCACGACCTGGCCTTTCGTGACGCTGCTGCCGTCCGCGACCATGTCCACCAGCACGCGACTCGACCAGCCGCTGCCCGGCACGGCCAGCGGCGTGTTGGCAGCGGCCTGGATCTCGCCGTCCGCTTCGAGGGTTTCGGTCCACGCGCGCGGCGCCAGCGTTTCGCCGGGACCGTGCACCGGCGCCGCGGCGTCGCAGCCGGACAGCAGGGCGGCCAGCGCGGCCGCGAATGTGCAAAGGCGTAGCATTCGATGTCTCATGGTCGGAGTGCAGCAACGCGGCGGGGGCCGGCCGGCAGCAGTTCCACCTGGACGGCGGCGCCGGGCTTGACGTCTTTCGGCGGCGCGTCGAATTCGAGCTGCACGTCGCGCACGACGGCCGCCTGCGCCGCCGATTTGCTATGGAAGGCGCGTCCGAGACCGGTCACGTGCGCCGCCAGCGCCTGGCGCGTGCCGGCCACGGTGACGCGCGCCGCCTGGCCCACCTGCACGCCGGCCGCCTGCGCTTCGGGCACCCGGGCGTTGACGCCCAGCTGGTCCGGATCGGCCAGGGTCGCGACGGAGAGGCCCATCCAGATCTGGCTGCCGGTGGCGAACTTGTCGCCGTTGAAGCCGATGCGGTGCAGGACCAGTCCCCGTCGCGGCGCCACGACGGTCAACGCCGCCTGTCCCTTGACCAGGTTCGCGATCTTTGCCCGCAGCTGCCCCACGTCGGACTGCAGGCCGGCGCGCTCGGCCTGGCGCGCGCGCCGCTGCGCCTCGAACTGGCTCTGCGCCAGCTGCGCGAGCCGGGCCTTCTCGGCGCGGTCGATCACGAGCTTGTCGTAGTCGACGCGGCGTATGAGTTCCTTCGGCATGGTCGCCTTGCGCGCGGCCTTGTCCGCATTGCTCTGGGCCTCGGCCTGCGCCAGCGCGCCGGCGCGGTCGGCCTCGGCCTGGTCCAGCAGCAGCTTGTCCAGCGCCCGCTCGCGCTCCTTCAGCGTGCCTTGCAGCGAGATCAGCTGGTTCGTCACCTCGGCGGATTCGAACACGGCGATGGGCTGCCCGGCCTGCACCAGCATGCCTTCCGGCGCGAGGAACGCCAGCTTGTACTGCCAGATGTACGGGATGGTCGGCGGCGATACCGGCATGGTCCGGCGCGACGCGATCTCGCCTTCGATCGCCAGCGCGGCGGCGGCGGGGGCCTTGGCCTGGCGGGCGCGCGGCACGGCGGCGCCGGGCGCCAGTGGTTCGACCAGCACGCTCATGCCCGCCACCAGCGGCAGGCCGTGGTCGTCGGGCAGGGCGATCCTGGCGCGGAAATAGCGGCCGAGACCCCAGCGTGGCTTCGCTTCCGGCGCGCTCGTGATGCTGGCCAGCCTGCCGGCCACCACGACGCCCGGCAGCGCATCGAAGCGCAGGCTGACGGCCTGGCCGTCGCGCAGGTGCGGGCGGTCCGCTTCGAGCACCCAGGCCGTGACGACCATGCGTCCGTCACCCAGCACCGTGCCGGCCGCATTGCCCGGCCAGGCGGTGGAGCCTTCGTCCATGCGCTCGCCGTTGAACGGGCTGTAGCCGTGGACGACGACGCCGTCGCGCGTGGCGCGCACTTCCGACTGCGCCACCTGGGCGAGCTGGAATGCTTCGTTGATCTGCAGTTTTTTCACTTCCAGCGCGCCGTCTTCCTTGCGGCGGGCGACGGCCGCGCGGGCGTTTTTAAGGTTGTCCTGCTTGATCACGAGGTCGCGGGTGGCGCGGTCCAGTTCGGCCTGGTGGCGGTCGTAGTCCAGCGCCGTGATCTGCTGCTTCGGCAGCGCCGCGTCGACCTTCGCCTTGTCCAGCGCCGCCTGGGCGTTGACGAGCGCCTTGTCCGCTTCGACGGCCGCGACTTCCAGCGTGGCCGTCTCGCTGTCCGTCTTCGCGCGGGCGCGCTCGCGGTCCATCCGGAGCTGGTCGATATTGGTCGTGCTCGCGGAGTCGATGCGCAGCACGACGTCGCCCTGTTTCACCTGCGTGCCCTCGGCGAGGAAGTTGCGGATCACGACCGGCGAGCTGTTCGACGGCGGCACGAAGATCGTCTGCGAATCCAGCGCTTCCACTTCGCCGCTGATTAGGACCGGGCGCGTATCGGCGGCCATGGCGGCCGTGGCGGCGAGCGCGACGCAGGCCAGCATCGGGACGAGGCGCTTCATGGCTGGCCCGCGACGCGGCCGTCGCGCAGGTGGATCGTGCGCTGCGCGCTGGCGGCGATGGCCGGATCGTGCGTGACCATCACGAGCGTCTGGCCGCCCGCATGCAGTTCGCGCAGCAGGGTCATCACGTCGGCGGCGCTGCCGGAATCGAGGTTGCCGGTCGGCTCGTCGGCCAGCAGCAGGTCGGGTTCGTTCAGCAGGGCGCGTGCGATGGCGGCCCGCTGCAGCTGGCCGCCGGACAGCTGGCCGGGCAGGTGGTCGAGGCGCTTGCCGAGGCCGATGCGGTCGAGCAGGACGCGCGCGCGGTCGGGCGCCTGCGGGTCGGGTTGGCGCGCATAGCGCTGCGGCAGCAGCACGTTTTCCAGCACGGTCAGGCGCGGCAGCAAGTGAAACGACTGGAACACGAAACCGATGCGGCGGTTGCGCACGTCGGACGCGGCGTCGTCGTCGAGGGCGCTGATCTCGTCCTGGGCGAGGCGGTAGCGGCCGCTGTCAGGGCGATCCAGGCCGCCCAGCACGTTCAGCAGGGTCGACTTGCCGGAGCCGGACGGGCCCATGACGGCGACGAATTCGCCGCGCGCCACGTGCAGGTCGATGCCGTCGAGGGCGTGGATGTCGCTGCCGCCCAGGCGGTAGGTCTTGCGGATGGCACTCAGTTCTATCATGTCGAAAAGTATTTCTTAGGACACAACAGCTTGTCAATTGTTAAAACCTTCAACCGGTAGATTATTTTGTCATGGCAGCAATCTCTGCGAGCCGGCGGCAATCCGCCACGAGACGGCGCCCGTCGACATTGGTCACGCCCAGCAGCAGGCCGCGCGTGGCGGGCATATGCACGTACCACGGCGACAGCGGCACGGGCGCGAGCCCTGCCCGCAGGGCGCGCGCGGCGACGTCGACGTCGGACGCGTCCGTGCGCAGCCGCGTGACGACGGCCATGCCGGCCGTCGCCTCCACGTCGAGCACGCCGGCGGCCTCCTTGCGCAGGCAGCGCAGCAGCGCCTCGCGCCGCGCCGCATACAGGCGTTTCATGCGGCGCAGGTGGCGCAAATAGTGGCCTTCCCGCAGGAAGTCCGCGACGGCGTGCTGGACCGGCGCGCCGGGCGCCGGCGCCAGGCAGGCGGCGACGTCGCCGAACAGGCGCGCCAGCTCGGGCGGCACGACGAGGAAGCCGAGGCGCAGCGCGGGACTGATCGTCTTGCTGAAGGTCCCGATGTGCAGCACGCGCCCACCATGGTCGAGCGACGCGAGGGCCGGGGCCGCGCGGCCTTCCAGCTGCAATTCGCTGAGGTAGTCGTCCTCGACGATCCAGGCGCCGCTGTCGCGCGCCCAGTCCAGCAGGGCGCGGCGGCGCGCGAGCGTCATGGTCATGCCGAGCGGCGCCTGCTGGCCCGGCGTGACGACGGCGAGCCGCGCGTCCGGCGCCATGCGGATGCCGGCGGCAACAATCAGGCCGTCGGCGTCGACGGGGACGGCCGCCACCTTCATGCCGGCCAGCGCCAGCGCGGTGCGGGTCAATGGAAAACCCGGATCCTCGAACCATGCGCCTTTGCCTTCCAGCCCGAGCGCGCGCACGACGAGTCCCAGCGCGCCCGCGAAACCGGCCGTGACCAGCACCTGCGACGGATTGCAGCGGACGCCGCGCGCGATGCCGAGATAGGCCGCGACTTCGCGCCGCAGGTCCGGGTCGCCGCGCGGATCGGGGTAGCCGACGGGGCTTGCCGCCGCGAGCCGGGCCGCGCGCACCATCACGCGCGACCACAGTTTACAAGGGAACGCGTCCTGGGCCGGGACGCCCATCTGGAACGGCAGCGGTGTCGCGCCGAACGCGTGGAACATGTCCGGGATCGGCAGCGTCTCGGACGCGCGGTCGGCGCCGGGCGGAATGGCCGGCCGCTCGTTGACGCGGGTGCCGGCCGCGCCGTGGCTCGTCGCGAGCTGCTCGTCGACGAGGCGTTCGTACGCGATGCGCACCGTCCCGCGCGACACGCCCAGCTGGGCCGCCAGGTCGCGCCACGACGGCAGCTTCGCATCGGACGGGATCTGCCCCGATTCGATGCCGGCGCGGATGGCCGCGTAGATCTGCGTGGCGAGGGGTGTCTTCTTGGCGCGGTCGAGGCCGATGGACAGGGAAGTCATTGGCCGATGGTACATTAAAAATGATCAAACTTGGCACTGTTTTTTGGCCACCACAAGGCGCATCATGCTGTCATCCAGTTCAACCAGGAGAACCAAAATGACGCAACGCATGGATTACAACGCGGCCACCCCGGCCGGCATGAAGGCACTCGGCGGCGTGTACGGCCACATCATGACCAGCGGGTTGCCCAAGGTGCTCGTCGACCTCGTCTACCTGCGCGTCTCGCAGATCAACGGCTGCGCCTACTGCATCGACATGCATTCGCGCGACCTGCTGAAGGAAGGCGTCGACGTGGCGAAGCTCGTGCTGGTGCCGGCCTGGCGCGAGGCGGGCAGCCTGTTCGACGCGGCCGAGCGCGCGGCCCTCGCGTGGGCCGAGACGGTGACGAAGGTGGCCGAGACGGGCGTGCCGGATGCGGAATATGCCGCCGCCGCGGCCGTGTTCAGCCAGCAGCAACTGGCCGACTTGACCATCGCCATCGGCCTGATGAATGCGTACAACCGCATGGCGATCAGCTTCCGCGCGCAGCCGGCGGCCGTGGCCGAGGCGCGCTGAGGAGGCGGCGATGAGAGCCACGATCGCCCTTTGTCTCGCGCTGCTGGCCGGCGCCGCCGGCGCGCACGAGACGGTAAAACCCCTGTTCCACCGCGCCTTGCCGAACGTGCCCGGCAAGGCGCTGGTCGCGGTGGAGGTGTCGTTCGCGCCCGGCGCCGAAGCGCCGCCGCACACGCATCCGAAGTCGTCGTTCATCTATGCGCAGGTGCTCTCCGGCGAGATCGTCAGCGCCGTCGACGATGCGCCGCCGCGCGTGTACCGGACGGGCGAGTTCTGGTACGAGGATCCGGGCGCCCGCCATCAGGTGACGCGCAACGCCAGCAGGGACAACCCGGCGAAGCTGCTCGCCGTGTTCGTGCTCGACGAGGGGGAGCGGAAGCTCGTGCTCCCGGCGGCGAAATGAACACGCGCGCCTTGCCCGACAGCCGGATCGCACGAGAGATCACGCAGTACGTGCGCGACACCGCGAGCGACATGCTGTTCCACCACTCGGCCCGCGTGTACTGGTGGGGCGCGCTGCTGGGTGAACAGCTCGGCCTCGCGTTCGACCCCGAGCTGCTGTACGCCGCCGCCATGTTCCACGACATCGGCATCACGCCGCATTACCACGGCAGTCGGCAGCGCTTCGAGGTGGACGGCGCCAACGCGGCGCGCGATTTCCTGCGCGGCCACGGGATCGCGGAGCGCGACATCGACACGGTCTGGCTCGCGATCGCGCTGCATACGACCCCCGGCATCCCCGAGCACCTGCACCCGGAAGTCCGGCTCGTCCAGGCCGGCGCCGGCATGGACATGGTGGGCCGCGGCATCGACGCCATTCCGGCGGCCGAGCGCGACCTGGTGCTCGCGGCGCACCCGCCCGGCCACGGCTTCGCGCACGACGTCATCGACACGTTCTACGACGGCCTGAAGCACCGGCCCGAGACGACGTTCGGCACCTTCAACGACGACTTCCTCGCGTTCAAGGACCCGGCGTTCCAGCGCGGGAATCTGTGCAGCCTGCTGCTCGCCGCACACCCATGATGCCGTCGCCCATGCGCCGGCCCCAGTCGACCATGGCGCGGCCGGCGCGCAGCTGCAGCACTTCCCAGTCGCGCAGGCGCGCGTCGACCGGTTGATCCGTCCGATGCAGCGCCTGCGCGAGGGCCAGCGCATTGGCCGCCGCCTTGGCCGCGCCCCCGGCCGTGTGCGGACGCGGGACGAACGCCGCGTCGCCCAGCAGGAGCACGCGGCCGAACACCATGCGCGGCGCGGCGAGGTCGAGGATCGCCTGCGCGAACGGTTCCCCTGTTTTTTGCACGAGCGCGTTGAATTGCGGTGCGAGCAGCTCGCGGGCGTCGGCGCGCAGCAGGGCCGCCCGCGCGTCGGGCAGCGCGCCCGGCGGCAGCGAGAACGCGTGCGCGCGCCCGGCGCGGTCCGTCAGCACCGCCGGCAAGTCATCCTGCGGGACCTTGCGGTACCACACCCAGTTCCAGCGCCGGCGGCCCGGCGCCGTGGAGCCGTCCTCGCCGGGCACGAGATACTCGAGCAGCATCTGCTCGCCCTCGTCGTGCTGGAATGCGAACACGCCGTCCAGCACCGCGCGGCTGTCCGCGTCGAGATCCTCTTCCGGCACGAGGCCGCGCCATGCTATGTAGCCCGCGTAATCCGGCGCCAGGTTTGGCGCAATCGCCGGCAGCATGAGCGAGCGGACCGTGGAGCGGGCGCCGTCCGCGCCGATGAGCAGGTCGCCCGTCTCCACGCGGCCGCTGGCGAACACCGCGCGCACCTGGCCGCCGGCCTGTTCGATGCGTTCGAGCGTCTCGCCCTGGTGGATGCACTCGTCGGGCAGCGCGCGGCGCATGGTCCCGTGCAGCATGTTCCACGATGTCTGCGTCTGCGGTTGGCGATCGCGCCGCACGATGTCGCCCGCGCGGTTCAGGTAGATGCGGTCGCGCGAGGCCACGCCCAGCGCGCCCTGCGGCCGGATGCCCGCGAAGTGGAAGGCGTGCAGCACGTCCGGCTGCAGCACGATGCCGCCGCCGCGGCTGTCGAGGGCATGGGGCGAGCGCTCGAACACGTCGACGCGCCAGCCGATGGTTCTCAGGGTAGTGGCCGCCAGCAGCCCGCCGAGCGAGCCGCCGATGATCAAAGCGCGTGAGCTCATGACGGGCGCTCCTTACGCGGTCGCGCCGTTGGTGGCGCGGCGGCCGGCCAGTTCGCCGAACCAGACGAGCAGCGCGGCGGCCGGGAAGGCCATGCCGGTCAGCAGGGCGGCGTGCCAACCGTGGTGGGCATAGACCCAGGCGCCGGCCGCGGAACCGAGCGCGCCGCCGGCGAAGAACAGCGCGAAATAAATGCCGTTCAGGCGGCTGCGCACTTCGGCGCCGAGGGCGAAGATGGCGCGCTGGCCCAGCACGAGGTTGGCGGCGACGGCCATGTCCAGCACGATCGATGCGACGACGAGGACGCCCAGCGCCAGCGTACGCGATCCGGGCTGGTACAGCGGCAGCGCGAAGCCGACGATGCCCAGGACGAGCGCGGCGGCCGTCGCGAACAGGGTATGGCCCGCGTCGGCGAGGCGTCCCGCCACCGGCGACGCGACGGCGCCCGCCATGCCGACGAGGGCGAAGATCGCGATGCCGGTCTGCGACAGGTGGAATTGCGGGCCTTCCAGCATCAGCGGCGTGACGGTCCAGAACAGGCTGAACGACCCGAACAGGCCGGCGTGGTAGGCGGCGCGGCGGCGCAGCACCGGGGTCGTCGCCAGCAGCTGCCACAGCGATCCGATCAACCGGCCGTACGACAGGCTGTGCACGGGCACGCGCTGCGGCAGTTTGGCGCGCAGGACGAAGGCGAGGACGAACACCGCGACGGCGGCGCCGCCGAACACGAGGTGCCAGCTGCCGTAGTCGGCGATCAGGCTCGCGGCCGGGCGGGCCAGCATGATCCCCAGCAGCAGGCCGCTGACGACCTTGCCGACGGCCTGGCCGCGCGTCGCTTCGTGCGACAGGTGCGCGGCGAACGGCACGAGGATCTGCGCGGCGACGGAGCCGAGGCCGATGCCCAGCGACGCGACGAGGAACAGCCAGGCGTTCGTGCTGAACGCGGCGGCGGCCAGCGCGGCGGCCGTGGCGAGGAGGGCGCAGAACACCAGCTTGCGGTTCTCGAGCAGGTCGCCCAGCGGCACGATGAACAGCAGGCCGAGGGCGTAGCCGACCTGTGTGAGGGTGACGATCAGGCCGGCCGCTTCCGGCGACAGGCCGGTCGCGGCGCTGATCGGGCCCACCAGCGTCTGGGCGTAATAGAGGTTGGCGACGATCAGGCCGGCGGACATGGCCAGCAGCCGGACCATGCCCGGCGCGATGTCGGGTGCGTGTTTGGCGGGGGTGTGCATGAAAGCTCCTTGTGATGGTGACGGAATCTACGCCCGTGTCGACACGGGCGCGACTTCCTTTCGGTCAGGCGGCCAGCGGTTCGTAGTCGAGATAACCATGGACGCCGCCGCCGTAGAACGTGAACGGATCGGGCGTGTTGTATGGCCCGCCGCGGCGGATGCGGTCCACGAGGTCGGGATTGGCGATGAAGCTGCGGCCGAACGAGGCCATGTCCGCCATGCCCGATGCGATCAGGGCGTCGGCCGCGGCGGGACCGAGGCCGCCGTTGGCGATGATGGCGCCGTCGAAGTTCGGGCGCAGCACGGCGAGGATGCGGTCCATGTCCGGCGCGCCGGCCCATGCGTTCGAATCGGCGGCGTGGATGTACGCGACGCCGGCTTCGTCCAGCATCCGCGCGACGTAGGCGTAGGTCTCTTCCGTGGCGGGATCGACGGCGTTGTTGTAGGCGGCGAACGGCGACAGGCGCACGCCGATGCGGTCCGCCGGCACTTCGTCCAGCACGGCGCGCAGCACGAGGTCGAGGAAGCGCGTGCGGTTGGCGAGCGAGCCGCCGAAAGCGTCGTCACGGCGGTTCGTGTGCGGCGACAGGAACTGGTGCGGCAAATAGCCGTTGGCGGCGTGCAGCTCGATGCCGTCGATCCCGGCGCGCATGGCGTTGCGCGCGGCGACGCGGAATTCCTCGACGGCGGCGTCGATGTCCGGGGTCGTCATGGCGCGCGCCGGCGAGGCCGCGATGCGCGTGTAGAAACCGTTTTCGAGCGCGGCATACGGCTGCAGCAGGTGCAGGTCGTCGTTGACGGCGGACGGCGCCAGCGGCGCGCGGCCGTCCAGCAGCGCGTAGGAGCTCACCCGGCCGCTGTGCCACAGCTGCGCGAACAGGCGGCCGCCGGCCGCGTGCACGGCGTCCATCACGCGGCGCCAGCCCGCCACCTGCGCGTCGCTGTGCAAACCGGGCGCCAGCTCGAAGGCGGCGGAATGGCGCGACACGTTGGTCGCTTCGCCGACGATCAGGCCCGCCGCGGCGCGCTGCGCATAATAGGCGGCGTTGGCGGCGGTCGGGACGCCGTCGGCGCCCGAGCGGGCGCGCGTGACGGGGGCCATCGCGATGCGGTTCGGGAGCGTCAGGTCGCCGAGGCGGGTGGGTGCGAAAAGGTTTGCCATGTCAGGACTCCGTTGAAAAGATGGCTTCACTGTAGCGGCGGGGCGCGCCGGCGATAATCCGGCGGCGGGCGACAACACCTTTGCACACACGGCAATGGTGTTCGATAACCGAACACATGGTTGACTATCGAACGTGATGTGGCTAAGCTGGATCGAAAACGGCGACCAACAGCCGGCACTTTTGGAGACCGTCATGACAAATCAGGACCTCGACGTCCAGGCATTCATCAACCGCCATCCCTTTTCGCGGTACCAGTGGCTCGTGTTCGCCACGTGCTTCTTCATCGTCCTGCTGGACGGCTTCGACACGGCCGCCATCGGCTTCATCGCGCCGTCGCTGCTGAAGGAGTGGGGCGTCGGCAAGCCGGCGCTGGCGCCCGTGCTGTCCGCCGCGCTGTTCGGCCTCGCGGCCGGGGCGCTCGTCGCCGGCCCGCTGGCCGACCGCCTGGGGCGGCGCATCGTGCTGCTCGCCGCCGTCCTCGTGTTCGGCGCGGCCTGCGGCGCGTCGGCGTTCGCCACGGGCCTCGACAGCCTGACCGCGCTGCGCTTCGTCACCGGCATCGGCCTGGGCGCCGCGATGCCCAATGCGGTCACGCTGGTCAGCGAATTCAGTCCCGACGGGCGCCGCGCCGTCATCACGAACGCGATGTTCTGCGGCTTCCCGCTGGGCGCGGCGTGCGGCGGCTTCCTCGCCGCGTGGATGATTCCGCAGTGGGGCTGGCGCAGCGTGCTGGCGCTGGGCGGCATCGCGCCGTTCGCGCTGCTGCTCGTGATGGCGTTCACCCTGCCGGAATCCGTGCGCCACATGGTCGCGCGCGGCGCGCCGGCAGAGCGGATCCGCGCCGTGCTGCGCCGGATCCATGCGTCGGCGGCGGACGCCACGCGCTACGTCATGGCGGAGCAGGGCGGCGGGACCGGCGGCGCCTTCGCCATACTGTTCTCGCGCGCCTACGTCGTCGGCACCGCCATGCTGTGGCTCGCGTACTTCATGGGCCTCGTCATCTTCTATGCGCTGATCAACTGGATGCCGATCCTGTTCAAGGAGGCGGGCCTGCCCGCGCAGACGGCGACGCTGATCGCCGCGCTGTTCCCGCTGGGCGGCGTGGGCGCGATCCTGTTCGGCTGGCTGATGGACCGCTACGACGCCAACCGCGTCATCGCCATCGGCTTCGGCCTGACGTCGGTGGCCGTCTTCATGATCGGGCAGGTGGCGGGCAACGTGGGGCTGTTGACCGTGACGGTGTTCGGCGCCGGCGCGCTGATGAACACGGCGCAGTCGTCGCTGCCGGCGCTGGCGGCCGCGTACTACCCGACGCAGGGGCGCGCCACCGGCGTCGCGTGGATGCTGGGGATCGGGCGCTTCGGCGGCATCGCCGGCTCGTTCCTCGTGGCGGAGCTGGCGCGGCGCCAGCTGCCGTTCGGCCAGGTGTTCATGGTGGTGGCCGCGGCGGCGCTCGTGTCGATGGCGGCGCTGCTCGTGAAGCTGGCGGCCGACCGCAACCGGCCGGCCGCCGGCGGGCCGGCGCTGCGCGCGCGGGTCGACCTGCACTGAGCTCACACCGCGCAA
>JBJMVU010000375.1:0-4227 GCA_045810485.1 Massilia sp.
CAGGGTCGGACATAATCTGATCCGCAAGGGCTTGTACATGCCAGCCATGGTCACGTTGTATCGAACAAACTGGGGGAAGCGTTTCCTCGCTCGTCTGTCCAGCGCCGGGAAAAAGCCCATGGTCATTATCGTCGCCATGATGAGAAAGCTGCTTCACGTCGCCTTCGGCGTGCTGAAGTCCGGACAAAAGTTCAATCCAGACCTGCACGCCGCTTGACCGGGATAACAGTATCTACGTGCGGTGAACCAAAGCAAAAAGCCCCGGCTCGCCGGGGCTTTTCGTATCGGGGCCGGTGGGAAAGCCAGCCAGATGTTCTTATTTGAGGTGATCCGAGATCAGCTTGGTCATTTCGAACATCGACACCTGCGCCTTGCCACCGAAGACGGCTTTCAGCTTGTCGTCGGCGTTGATCATGCGGCGGTTGGCCGCGTCCTGCAGGTTTTGCGCCTTGATGTAATCCCAGACCTTCTTGGTCACTTCGGTGCGCGGCAGCGGTTTCGCGCCGACGACAGCGGCCAGCGTTGCGGACGGGGTCATCTCTTTCATGAAAGCGGCATTCGGCTTGCGTGCCGCTGCCGGCTTCTTTGCTGCTGCAGTTGCTTTCGGTGCTGCTGCTTTGGCAGGAGCTGCTGCCTTTTTTGCTGCCGGCTTTGCCGCTGCAGCAGGCTTGGCAGCTGCTTTCTTCGCGGGCGCTGCAGTGGTTTTTTTGGCTGTTGCCATCTTCGAGCCTCCTAAACGGAACACATGGAAATTTGCGCTTGAGCGCACCCGGCTTATATTGGTAGGGTTTTAGTGTTCGTGCAAGTCTTTTTCGAAATTTTTTCACTCTTACAAGCCCTAAAATGGCCCGTTGTGTTACCCGGGCCTCTCTAGAGTGAAAAAACAGGCGTGCCAAGCATGTTCAGCGCATGCCTGGCATCATGCCCTTCATCCCGCGCATCATCTTCATCAGCCCGCCGCCCTTGAGCTTCTTCATCATCGTGTTCATCTGATCGTACTGGGCCAGCATGCGGTTCACTTCCTGCACCTGCACGCCGGCGCCGGTCGCGATGCGGCGCTTGCGGTTGGCCTTGATCAGTTCCGGCTTGGCGCGTTCCGCCGGCGTCATCGAATCGATGATGCCGCACATGCGGCGCACCTGCTTCTCGGCCTGGTCCATGTTGGCGCCGCTCGCGGCCTGCTGGAACTGGGCCGGCAGCTTGTCGAGCAGGCCGGACATACCGCCCATCTTTTTCATCTGCGCGAGCTGGGCGCGGAAGTCGTTCATGTCGAACTTACCGCCCGACTTGATCTTGTTGGCCATGTCGGCCGCGGCCTTCATGTCCACGCCCTTGCGCGCTTCCTCGACCAGCGCGAGGATGTCGCCCATGCCCAGCACGCGGTTGGCCATGCGGGCCGGATCGAACGCTTCCAGGCCGTCCAGCTTTTCCGACACGCCGGCGAACTTGATCGGCTTGCCCGTCACGTGACGCACGGACAGCGCCGCGCCGCCGCGCGAATCGCCGTCGAGCTTCGTCAGGATCACGCCGGTCAGCGGCAGCGCGTCGTTGAAGGCTTTCGCCGTGTTGATCGCGTCCTGGCCGACCATGGCGTCGACGACGAACAGTGTCTCGATCGGATTCGCGGCCGCGTGCACGGCGGCGATCTCCTGCATCATCGCCTCGTCGATGGCCAGGCGGCCGGCCGTGTCGATGATGACGACGTCGTGGTAGTGCTTCTTCGCCCAGTCGATCGCGTTCTTCGCGATGTCGACCGGCTTGTCGCTGGCGGTGGACGGGAAGAAGTCGGCGCCGACCTGCTTCGTCACCGATTCCAGCTGCGCGATCGCGGCGGGACGGTAGACGTCGACGGAGACGGTCAGGACCTTTTTCTTCTTCTGTTCCTTGAGGTATTTGGCGAGCTTGCCGGTGGTGGTCGTTTTACCGACACCCTGCAGGCCGGCCATCAGGATCACGGCCGGCGGCTGCTGCGCGAACGACAGCTGCGACGCGTCCGGACCGAGGTCGGCGCCCATCAGCTCGCCCAGTTCCTTCTGCACGACGCCGACGAGGGCCTGGCCCGGCGACAGCGAGCCGATGACTTCCTCGCCCAGTGCCTTTTCCTTCACTTTGGCGATGAATTCGCGCACGGCCGGCAGCGCGACGTCGGCCTCGAGCAGGGCCAGGCGCACTTCGCGCAGCATTTCGGCGGTGTTCGCCTCGGTGAGGCGGGCCTCGCCACGCATCGTCTTGACGACCTTGGCGAGGCGTTGTGTCAGGTTATCCAGCATGTTCTACCTTTTGTACTGATGGGAACGTCGAAAAACCTACTACGCGTTGCACTGTCGTCGCGGACGGCGAGTCCTGCGATGCTCACTGTACTGCTCGTACAGCTGCGCTTCTCGAACGACATTGCTGCCGCTCGCGACGGTTTTTCGAGGTTCCCAGATATATATAAGCGGCGGGCGCGCAACACGCCATTTTACCCCATGTCGGGGCGGGTTTTCCCCCGTCAAGACCCGTATTCAGCCATTCGCAAGCGGCATAGTCAACCGTTCGATTTGATTCTTGGTAAAAAGCTGCTTGAGCGGTTTGACAATGTATTGCTTCGAGTTTATGTTCCAGAGCAGCGTCACGCAGTTCATTCCAATAAAAGTTCTACCCCCAAATCGGAGAGACAGGCAATGAAAGCACACGTGTTCGGCAAGACCCTCGCCATCGCCGCGCTGCTGGCCGCGAGCGGCGCCCAGGCGCAGGACGTCGTCCGCCTCGGCAACCTCAAGTTCGCGCACTACGGCGCGGTGTCATACATCAAGGAGATCGCGCCCAAGTGCGGGATCAAGGTCGAGGAACGCATCTTCGCGAAGGGCCTGGACGTGATGCAGGCCATCATCGCGGGTGAGCTCGACGTCGGCACGACGGCGTCCGAAGCCGCGATCTCGGGCCGCGCCAGCGGTGCGCCGATCTACGTCGTCGCGGGCTTCGCGAAGGGCGGCGCCCGGCTCGTCGCGCGGGCCGACGCCAACGTCAGGAGTGTCAGGGACCTGAAGGGCAAGAAGGTGGGCGTGACGCGCGGCGGCATCCAGGAGGTGCTCTTGATGGCCGAGCTGCAGAAAGCGGGACTCACCGCCGACCCCGCGCCCGGCAAGGACGTGCAGATCATTTACCTGGCGTACGCCGACCTCAACCAGGCGCTGCTGGGCAAGAACATCGACGTCATGATGCAATCCGAGCCCCAGTCGTCGCAGGCGATCAACAAGGGGTTCGGGGTCGAGGTCCTGAAGCCGTACGACACGCCGATCGGCGAACCGGTGCGGACGATGGTCATGACGGAAAAATTCCACGACACCAAGCGCCCCGTGGCCGAGAAATTCATGCGCTGCTTCGTGATGGCCACGAGCGCCTTCATCCGCGACCGCGCGCTGGCCGAGAAATACGTGCGCGAAGTCGTGTTCAAGGGGCAGATCACGAAGGACGACTTCGACGACGCGATCAGCAATTCGCCGTACACCTACGACATCACGCCGGAACACATCCAGACGACGACCGACATCATGGTCAAGACGGGCGTCGGCCGGATGGCCAAGCCGCCGGTGGCGAAGGACTGGGTCAAGACCGACTTGCTGGACGAGGCCAAGAAAAGCCTGAACATCAAATAACGGTAGGGTGGACAGGTGTCCTGTCCACGCGTTCAGGCACCGTTTGAACGCGTGGACGGCAAACCGTCCACCCTACGCGCCATGGTATTGAAGCTTGCGAAGGGAAATCGAATGACGAAACGCAGGTGGCAGGACATCGCAATCGGCCTGGTCGTGCCGGTCGTCGCGATCGCGATCTGGCAGTGGGTCGCCGGCATGGGATGGGTCAACGAGAACATCCTGCCGTCGCCGCTGCACGTATGGCGCAAGTGGGTCGCATACCTGCTGCCGCTGCAGGACTTCGCCACCTGGCACGAGGCCAACGGCGGCGGGCGGCTCGCGTGGATGGTGTCCGGTGAGCTGATCACCGACGCCCTCGGCAGCCTGTACCGCGTGATCGTCGGCTTCGTCGTCGGCGCCGGCCTCGCCTTGCCGATCGGGCTGTCGATGGGTGCGAGCCGGGTCGCGTACGCCTGGCTGAATCCGTTGTTCCAGCTGCTGCGGCCCATTCCGCCCATCGCCTACATCCCGCTGTCGATCCTGTGGTTCGGCCTCGGCAACCCGCCCGCGATCTTCCTGATCGCGCTGGGCGCCTTTTTCCCCGTGCTGA
>JBJMVU010000376.1:0-2404 GCA_045810485.1 Massilia sp.
AGATCGAAGCTGCACGTCGTGCCATGACCCGTCACATCAAGCGTGGCGGCCGTATCTGGATCCGTATCTTCCCGGACAAGCCGATTTCGAACAAGCCGGCCGAAGTCCGTATGGGTAACGGTAAAGGTAATCCGGAGTACTACGTGGCCGAGATCCAGCCGGGCAAGGTCCTGTACGAAATGGACGGTGTCGCCGAAGAACTGGCGCGCGAAGCATTCCGCCTGGCTGCCGCCAAACTGCCGCTGGCGACGACGTTTGTCGTGCGTCAAGTCGGCCAATAACAGGAGTTAAGAATGAAAGCAACGGAACTCCGCGGCAAGGACCAGGCAGCTCTGCAACAAGAGCTGAATGAGCTGCTGAAGGCACAGTTCGGCCTGCGCATGCAAATCGCTACGCAGCAGCTGACGAACACCGCCCAGCTCAAGAAGGTGCGCCGCGATATCGCGCGTGTCAAGACCGTGATGAACCAGAAGGAAGCCGCTAAATGAACGACACCACTAAAACGGCGCTGAAGCGTACGCTGGTCGGCAAAGTCGTGTCCGACAAAATGGACAAGACGGTGACCGTGCTGGTTGAGCGTCACGTCAAGCACCCGCTGTACGGCAAGATCATCGTGCGCTCGAACAAGTATCACGCGCACGACGAGACCAACCAGGCGAAAATCGGCGACACGGTCGAGATCGCGGAAGGTCGTCCGATCTCGAAGACGAAGGCTTGGACCCTGACCAAGGTTGTGCAGGTCGCCCAGGTTCTGTAATGCCTGAAGAGGCGTTGTCACAACGCCTCCAAAATTTGTCTTGCGTGGCCCGCTGGTATGTGGAATACTAGCGGGCTTCGTTCATGTGTTGCCGCAGTTTGTCCTTCGGTAACTGCGGCCTGCAACGAACATTGGAAAGTCCAATCACCCAAACGTACGCGCTTGCAATGAGTGCGAACGGCGGGACCAAGACTGACCGCAGGCCTACGGTTTTCCGTGGGGTTTCTTCGGCTTAAGTTGGGAAAGAAAATATCATGATTCAAACCGAAAGCCGGCTCGAAGTAGCCGACAATACCGGTGCAAAAGAAGTTCTGTGCATCAAGGTATTGGGCGGCTCCAAGCGCCGTTACGCCAGCATTGGCGACGTGATCAAAGTCACCGTGAAGCAGGCTGCTCCGCGCGGCCGCGTCAAGAAAGGTGAAATCTACAACGCCGTGGTCGTGCGTACCGCTAAAGGTGTGCGCCGCCAGGACGGCTCCCTGGTGAAGTTCGACGGCAATGCCGCCGTCCTGCTGAACAGCAAGCTGGAGCCGATCGGTACCCGCATCTTTGGACCGGTGACGCGCGAACTGCGTACCGAGAAGTTCATGAAGATCGTGTCCCTGGCACCTGAAGTTCTGTAAGGGAGCAGCAATGGATAAGATTCGTAAAAACGACGAAGTCATCGTTCTGGCCGGTAAAGACAAAGGCAAGCGCGGTGTCGTTCAGCAACGCGTAGATGCTGAGCACGTCATCGTCGACGGCGTGAACGTGGCCAAGAAGGCCGTCAAGCCGAACCCGATGACCGGCGTAACTGGTGGTATCGTCGACAAGACCATGCCGATTCACGTGTCGAATGTCGCGCTGTTCAATGCAGCGACCGGCAAGGCTGATCGCGTTGGCTTCAAAGAAGTGGATGGCAAAAAAGTCCGCGTCTTCAAGTCGAGCGGCGAAGTAGTGAAAGGGTAAGAGAAATGGCCCGTCTCCAACAAGTTTATAAAGAAAAAGTCGTCGCCGCGCTGACCGAGAAATTCGGTTACAAGTCGGTGATGGAAGTCCCGCGCCTGACCAAGATCACCCTGAACATGGGTCTGTCGGAAGCTGTCGCTGACAAGAAGATCATCGAGCACGCAACTGGCGACCTGACGAAGATCGCCGGCCAGAAGCCGGTCGTGACCAAGGCTCGCAAGGCTATCGCAGGTTTCAAGATCCGCGAAGGCTACCCGATCGGCACGATGGTGACCCTGCGTGGCGCCCGCATGTACGAATTCCTGGATCGTTTCATCACCGTGGCCCTGCCGCGCGTGCGTGACTTCCGTGGCGTCAGCGGCAAATCGTTCGACGGTCGCGGCAACTACAACATCGGCGTCAAAGAGCAGATCATCTTCCCGGAAATCGATTACGACAAGATCGATGCGCTGCGTGGCATGAACATCTCGATCACCACGACCGCTAAGTCCGACGAAGAAGCCAAAGCGCTGCTCGCCGCATTCAAATTCCCGTTCCGGAACTAAGAACATGGCAAAACTTGCACTGATTAACCGCGAACAGAAGCGTGCAGACCTGGTGGAGAAATTCGCCGCAAAGCGTGCCGCTCTGAAAGCAATCATCGACGACCAGTCGAAGACCGAAGAAGAGCGTTACGAAGCACGCCTGAAGCTGCAGGCC
>JBJMVU010000377.1:0-3669 GCA_045810485.1 Massilia sp.
ACCGCGCGCAGGATCAGCAGTTCCTGGTCGAACTGACGGGCGGTGCGCTCCAGTGCCTGCACGTCCTTGGGGAAGCACGAGCCGCCATAACCGGCGCCCGCGTACAGGAAGCTGTAGCCGATGCGCGGGTCGGAGCCTATGCCCTGGCGCACCAGCTCGATGTCGGCGCCCACGCGATCGGCCAGGTTCGCCAGTTCGTTCATGAACGAGATACGGGTCGCGAGCATCGCGTTGGCCGCGTACTTCGTGAACTCGGCCGAGCGCACGTCCATCCAGTACACGCGCTCGTGGTTGCGGTTGAACGGCGCGTACAGCAGCTTCATGAGGTCGCGCGCGCGCTGGCCCGCGGGGCTGTCGTCGTGGCCGATGACGATGCGGTCCGGGCGCATGAAGTCGTCGACGGCGGCGCCTTCCTTGAGGAATTCGGGGTTCGAGACGACCGCGAATTCCATGTTCTCTTCGCCGCGGTTACGCAGCTCTTCGCGCATGGCGGCGGCCACGCGGTCGGCCGTCCCGACGGGCACCGTCGATTTGTCGACGATGACCTTGTAGCCATCCATGTGGCGGCCGATGTTGCGGGCGGCGGCCAGCACGTACTGCAGGTCGGCGGAGCCGTCTTCGTCCGGGGGCGTGCCGACGGCGATGAACTGGAGCTGGCCATGTGCGACGCTGGCGGCGACGTCGGTCGAGAACTGCAGGCGGCCGCTGGCGCGGTTGCGCGCGACGACTTCCTCGAGGCCCGGTTCGTGGATCGGGATGCCGCCGCTGTTCAGCAGGTCGATCTTGCGTTGGTCGACGTCGAGGCAGAAGACGTCGTTGCCGAGTTCCGCCAGGCAGGCGCCGGTCACGAGGCCGACGTAGCCGGTGCCGATAATGGTAATCTTCATGGGTTTGGCTTCTACTTAGTTCATCACGTTCAGTTCTTCGGTACGGCGCGGCGGGTAGGTCCCCCACTTGCTGCACCCCGGGCATTGCCAGTAATACTGGCGCGCCTTGAAACCACAATGGCTGCACTGGTAGCGCGCCAGCTTCTGCGTGTACCCGTGCACCAGGTTCTTCACCATCGACAGCTCTTCCCACACGTTCGCCGGCGCATCCATCAGGCGCGCTTCCAGCAATTTGTCGAGACCGAGCAGGGTCGGATTGCGGCGCAGCTCTTCCACCACCAGCTGTTTGGCAGCCTCGACGCCGTTGAGTTCAATGACGGCCTTGAAGACGACCTCGATCAGGTCGATCGACGACGCTTCTTCCAGGTAGGAGCGCAGCAGGTTGACGCCTTCCTGCGGGCGGCCGACGGCGCGGTAGCCGTCCATCAGGCGCGTCGCGACGAGGGCGGCGTGCGGCACGCTTTGCTGCTCCACGCGGCGCCACGTCTTGAGCGCGCCTTCGATGTCGCCTTCGGCCTTGAGCGCGTCGCCGCACAGCATCGTCGCGCGCACGCTCTTGCGGTCCGCCTGCAGGGCCTTGTCCAGCAACGCCTTCGCTTCGTCGGACTGCATGTGCACGAGGGCGTCCTGCGCCAGTTCGCAATAGAACTGGGCGATTTCCTTGTGGTGCGCGCCGGCGCCGGATTCCATCAGGCCCTCGGCGGCGGCGATCGCGCGGCGCCATTCCTTTTCGCGCTGGAAGATCTCCAGCAGCGCGCGGCGCGCCTGCACGCCGTACTGCGTGTCGACGAGGAGATTGAACGTCTCTTCGGCGCGGTCGAGCAGGCCGGCCTTCAGGTAGTCCATCCCCAGTTCGTACTGGGCGTGCACCTGCTGCTCGATCGGCAGGTCGGGACGCGACAGGAGGTTCTGGTGGACGCGGATCGCGCGCTCCGTCTCGCCGCGGCGGCGGAACAGGTTACCCAGCGCGAAGTGCATGTCGGCCGTTTCGGGATCGAGCTTGACGATCTCGATGAACGCGTCGATGGCCTTGTCAGGCTGTTCGTTGAGGAGAAAATTCAGGCCCTTGAAATAGCCGCGCGGGAGGCTGCGCGATTCGGAGACGAGCTGCTTGATGTCGACGCGGGCGGCGATCCAGCCGAGGGCAAAAAAGACGGGGATGCCGAGCAGCCACCAGATTTCAAATTCCATATGTTTTTGTTATTGATTACTGAGTTACGGTCAGCCGGGCCACGTCAGCCGCGCGGCGCGATGCTGTCCGGCTGCGGCGCATTGACGGCGGTACCGGCCGCGCTCTGCAGGGCCTGGATCGTGTGCTTGTGCTGCGAGCTTTCCCGCCGGTGCCGGAACACGGTCGGCGTCACGGCCAGGATGCCGAGGGAGGCGCCGGCGATGAAAAACGCGAGCAGCATCAGCACCAGCGGTCCCCGCACCTCGTAGTTCAGGAAGAAATGCAGGTCGACCTGGTGCGTGTTCTTCAGCGCGAAGCTGAAGAACAGGACGAACAGCAGGCATCCGACGATGGTGGAGACGAGTTTCATCAGCAGGTCCCGAGAGGTAAGACGGCAAAGGCGCAGTGTCGCATATTTGAAACGATATTCCTAGGACGGCTGACCCGGCCGTTGCTCGCGTGCGGCGTGATTATACGTGGGTTGCACGGATGGCATCGGGGATGCAACGCGTAGTTACATTTGTTGGCCCATGCACGTCGTTCCCGGCATTGCCGGCAACGACTTCCCGCGCAGGCGGGAACCCAATCCTGCTCGCGCAGCCGGCCCTTCAACAATACCGACTTCGGTGGCTCAGCTTGGATCCCCGCCTTCGCGGGGACGACGTGCCGGGAGCGCGGGCCGAAAAAAAACGGCGCCCCTCACGGAACGCCGTTCTTGCGAGTTTATCGCAGACGAATCAGTCTTCGATGATCGGTTGCCCGACCATCGCGTCGACCCGCTCGCGCAACTGCTTGCCCGGTTTGAAGTGAGGCACCCGTTTTTCGGGCACCATCACCTTGTCGCCGGACTTCGGATTGCGGCCGATGCGGGGCGGCCGGCTGTTCAGCGCAAAGCTGCCGAACCCACGGATCTCGATACGCTGGCCGCTCGAAAGAGCGTTGGTCATCGCATCGAGGATGGTCTTGACGGCGAACTCGGCGTCTTTTGCCACCAGCTGAGAATAGCGCTCGGCCAGGCGGTTGATCAGCTCGGACTTGGTCATCTGCTCACTCTCAGGTGATTAACCCTTGTTATCGAACTTGGCCTTCAGCAGGGCGCCCAGCGAGGTGGTGCCGGTTGCTGCGCTGTTGTCCGAAGCCAGCTTCTGCATGGCTTCATGGGTCTCGGCGTTGTCCTTGGCCTTGATCGACAGCTGGATGCTGCGTGCCTTGCGGTCGATGTTGATGACCAGGGCTTCGACCTTGTCGCCCACTTTCAGGTGGGTGCCGGCATCTTCCACGCGGTCGCGCGCGATTTCCGAAGCGCGCAGGTAGCCTTCGACTTCTTCGTTCAGCTGGATCACGGCGCCTTTCGGCTCAACCGATTTCACGGTGCCGGTGACCAGGGTGCCCTTGTCGTTCAGCGAAGCGAAGTTGTTGAACGGGTCGCCTTCCAGCTGCTTGACGCCCAGCGAGACACGCTCGCGCTCGACGTCGATCGCCAGAACGACGGCTTCCAGCTCGTCGCCCTTCTTGAAGCGGCGGACGGCTTCTTCGCCGGCTTCCGTCCACGACAGGTCGGACAGGTGCACCAGGCCGTCGATGCCCTGGGCCAGGCCCACGAACACGCCG
>JBJMVU010000378.1:0-3789 GCA_045810485.1 Massilia sp.
CGACGGCCGGTGCTACCATCGCGCTTTGGTTCACTCATGAGTCGCCCACCATGTCTTACCGTGTCTACGCCGCTTCCTTCCTGCTCGCCGCCGCCGGCGCCGCCCACGCCCAGTCCGCGCCGTCCGTGGCCGAGGCGCCGCTGCGCGCGCACCTGTCCTTCCTCGCCGACGACCTGCTGGAAGGCCGCGGCACGGGCCAGCGCGGGGGCGAACTCGCCGTGCGCTACCTCGAAACGCAGGCGGCCGTGCTGGGCCTGAAGCCCCTCGCGGACGGCGGGTACCGCCAGAAGGTCGAGCTGGTCGGCCAGAAGACCCTGCAAGGCAGTACGCTGCGTTTCGTGGCCGGAGGCCGGGTGCTGCCCGCCGCGTTCGGCCAGGACGTCGTGTTCGGCAACGCCGGCGGCAACGCGGCCACGCGCGTCGCGGCGCCTCTCGTATTCGTCGGCTACGGCATCGACGCGCCGGGCGAGCGCTGGAACGATTTCGCCGGCGCCGACGTGAAGGGCAAGGTGCTCGTCGCGATGGTCAACGATCCGCAGCCCACGAGCGCGGAACCGGACCGCTTCGGCGGCAAGTCGCTCACGTGGCATGGCCGCTGGACCTATAAATTCGAGGAAGCGGTGCGCCAGGGCGCGGCCGGCATCCTGCTGATCCACACGACGCCGTCCGCGTCGTATCCGTGGAGCGTCCCCGTCAACAGCTTCTCGCACGAGCAGTTCCACCTCGCCGGCCCCGGCAACGCGCTGCAGGGCTGGATCAGCGAAGACATGGCGCGCACGCTGTTCGCGGCCAGCGGCCAGGACCTCGACCGCCTGCGCGCCGCGGCCGAAGTGCGCGGCTTCAAGCCGGTGCCGCTCGCCGCCAGCGTCGAGGCCAACGTGAAGAGCGCGGTGCGCAACGTCGTCGAATACAACGTCGCGGGCATCGTGCCGGGCAGCGATCCGAAGCTGCGCGGCGAGGCGGTGATCTATTCCGCGCACTGGGACCACCTGGGCATCGACCCGGACAACGGCAAGCCCGACCACATCTGGAACGGCGCCATCGACAACGGCTCCGGGACCGCCGCGCTGCTCGCGATGGCCCAGGCGGCCGTCAAGCAGCCGGCCAGGCGCACGCAGATCTTCCTGTGGCCCTGCGCGGAAGAACAGGGCCTGCTGGGCAGCCTGGCGTACGTGCGCAATCCGGTGTGGCCACTGGCGAAAACGGCCGCGGACCTGAACCTGGACAGCATGAACTTCGTCGGCCGCACGCGCGACATGGGGGTCGCCGGCGCCGAGCGCAGCTCGCTGTACGCGACGTCGGCGACGGTCGCGAAGGCCATGGGACTGACCCTGTCCGCGCCCGTGCCGGACCTCGGCGGCGCCTACTTCCGCGCCGACCACTTCAACTTCGCCAAGTCCGGCGTCCCCGCGTTCAACGTCGGGTCGGCGGTGTTCTCCGGCGACGGCCATTTCGACTTCGAGCACGACGAGGCGGCGGAAGGCGCGAAGATGCGCGCGTTCACGAAGGATTACCACCAGGTCAGCGACCAGTACGATCCGGCCTGGGATTTGTCGGGCATGGTGCAGCAGGCGCAGTTCACCCTGAACCTCGGCTATGCGGTCGCGAACGCGAAGGCGATGCCGACCTGGAAGGACGGCGAGGCGTACGGCAAGGTAAAACGGTGAAGGGTTACCAAAATGCGACTGGCTTCGGGCTGGTCCGGCAGGTAATATCGTGAGTTGAGGCAATACCCTCTGCCTCACTCACGATACCTCGACCACAGGACCTCCATGAAGCAGACCTTGCTTGCCGCCGCCCTTTCCCTCGCCCTGTCGACGCAGTTCGCGCCTGTCGCCGCCATCGCCGCGCCCGCCGCCGCCGCCAAAGCGGCGTCGAAGGCCGATGCGCGGTTCCAGGCCATCTACAAGGCCGAGTGGCAGTGGCGCGTCAAGCAGCGGCTCGCGTGGGACGAGGACGAGCCGCGCGACGTGCGCGACGCCCTGCCGAAGGTCGACGCGCGCACGCAGGCCGCGCGCCTGGCGATGTGGGAAGGCGTGCTGCGCCAGCTGGACGGCGTCCGTCCGGGCGACGTGTCGCGCGACGAAAAGATCAACTACGCGGTGTACCGCGCGCAGATCGCCGCGTTCGTCGAAGCGCAGCGCTTCCGCGAATACGAGCAGCCGGTGAACGCGGACAGCGCGTTCTGGTCCGACATCGCCTACATCGCGCGCCGTCCGCTCAAGAACGCGGAGGAATACCGCGCCTACCTCGCCCAGCTGGGCGACCTGCCCCGCTACTTCAACGAAGAACTGGACAATATGCGCGCCGGCCTCGCGCGCGGCTTCACGCCGCCGCAGGTGACGCTGGCCGGCCGCGACGCGCCGCTGCTGAACATCGTCGACGCCAGCTCGCCGGAAGACACGGTCTGGTACACGCCGTTCAAGGAGATGCCGGCGACGATCTCCATGGACGAGCAGGCGCGCCTGCGGGCGCAGGGCATCGCGCTGATCGACAGCGCCGTGAAGCCGGCGTACGCCAAAGCCCTGCAATTCTTCCGCGACGAGTACGTGCCGAAGGCGCGCACGACGCTGGCGGCCGAGCGCCTGCCGGACGGCAAGGCGTACTACCAGTCGAAGATCGTCGAGTACACGACGACGGACATGACGGCGCAGCAGATCCATCAAATCGGCTTGAGCGAGATGGCGAAGATCCGCGCCGAGATGCGGCAGACGATGGAAAAGGCCGGCTTCAAGGGCGACCTGCCCGCCTTCCTTGCGTTTCTCCGCAGCGACCCGCAGTTCTATGCGAAGACGCCGGACGAACTCCTGAAAAGCGCCGCGTGGATCTCGAAGAAATTCGACGGCAAGGCCGACCAGTACTTCGGCTACCTGCCGCGCCGCCGCTTCTCCATCGTGCCCGTGCCGCCGGACCAGGCGCCGTACTACACGTCGGCACGCGGCGGTCCGGGCATCTACCTCGTCAACACGTACAACCTGCCGGCGCGCGCGCTGTACAGCCTTCCCGCGCTGACCCTGCACGAATCGGCGCCGGGTCACGCGTTCCAGATGCCGGTGGCGCTGGAACAGCAGGGCGTGCCGCCGTTCCGCCGCGCGTACATTTCCGCGTACGGCGAAGGCTGGGCGCTGTACTGCGAACGCCTGGGCAGCGAAATGGGGATGTACGAGACGCCGTACGAAACGTTCGGCATGTTGAGCTACCAGGCCTGGCGCGCCGCCCGCCTCGTCGTCGACACGGGCATCCACGCCATGGGCTGGACGCGCGAACAGGCGCAGGCCTACATGCACGACAACACGGCGCTGTCCGACCACGAGATCGCGACGGAAGTCGACCGCTACATCTCCTGGCCGGGCCAGGCGCTGTCGTACTACCTCGGCGAGATGGCGATCATCGAGTCGCGCCGGAAGGCCGAGGCGGCGCTGGGCGGCAAGTTCGACATCCGCGCGTTCCACGACACGGTGCTGCAGCTCGGGTCAGTGCCGCTGCCGGTGCTGAAGGCGCGGATCGACACGTTCATCGCGGAGGACGGGAAGTCGCCCTACCCCCCGGCCAAATAACCGGTTGGCGAACTTAACGCGTGGGCACGGGGTGCCCACCCTACGCCAAATAACCGGGTGGCGAACTTAACGCGTGGGCACGGGGTGCCCACCCTACGCCAAATAACCGGGTGGCGAACTTAACGCGTGGGCACGGGGTGCCCACCCTACGCTAAATAACCGGTTGGCGAACTTAACGCGTGGGGACGGGGTGCCAACCCTACGCCAAATAACCGGATGGCGAACATAACGC
>JBJMVU010000379.1:0-11596 GCA_045810485.1 Massilia sp.
CTTCAACTGGTCGGGGTCGGGCTGGATGTAGACGACGCGCTGCTCGATTTCGTCCTCCCAGCAGCGCGTATAAGGGACCTCGGTCTCGGCCATGATCTTCGCGTCGAAGGTGCCGTCGCGCAATTCGCCAAACAGGGTGACGCGGGTCGTGTCCGGTGTCGTGTTCTTTACCGTGATGCTCATGCATGCTCCTTTCGGTGTGCAGGTCGTCACGGCATTGTCCCGTAGGCGCGGGCGGGCTGCAAACGCGATTCAAGCGTGCGCGGCTGCCGCCCGCCGTCCGGCTCAGGCGACCTGGTAGCGCGACGCCGGCCGGCCGCTCATCGCGCCGAGGAACAGCCTGGTGGCCGCGTCCTCGAAATTCTTCCACAGCTGGGCATCCTCGACGGACGGGAAGGTCACCTGTTCGCCCTGGTCGAGGCCGGCCAGGGCCGCGTCGACGCAATCCTCGGCCGTCATCACGATGCGCGGATCCATCGCATTCAACCTGTCCTCTTCCCAGATCTCCGTGGCCGTGACGGACGGCGCCACCAGCTGCACGCGGACATTCGTGCCTTGTACCTCATTCTGCAGGGCGCGCGTCAGGTTCGCCACGTGCCCCTTGCCGGCGCTGTAGAAGGTGCTCGTCGGCAGGAAGCCGAAACCCAGGATCGACGCGATGTTCACCAGCGTGCCCTTGTTGCGTGCCAGGAATTTCGGCAGGGCGGCGAGGCTCAGGCGGTCGACGGCGTCCACGTTGATCGCCTGCTGCCACGCGACGTCGGCCGGGGCAAGCGTCGTCGTCGCGCCGGGCACCGACACGCCGGCATTATTGACCAGCATCGTGATGCTGTCGTCGGTGCGGATCAGCTCAGCCAGGCGCTCGACGTCGTCGCCGCGGCTCAGGTCGGCGACGACGGTGCGGGCCTGCACGCCGTATTCCCGGGTCAAGGTGTCGGCCAGTGCGGCCAGCTTGTCGCCGCGGCGGGCGACGAGGACGAGGTCGTAACCGCGTCGCGCCAGCCGGTCCGCGTAGATCTTGCCCAGGCCTGCGGATGCGCCGGTGACGATGGCCGTGCCTTGCTGTGCTTTGCTCATGATGTGCTCCTCGATGGTGTCGGGTTGGGGTTGACAGCAAACATGATGGCTGTCATGTTTGGATGGACGAAGCATGATGGATATAATGTTTGCCGTCAACCTCACAATTTATATGGAGGCGATAGACATGCGCTATCCACCTGAAGAAACCGCGGCCAAGCATCGCCGCATCCTGGAAGAAGCGGGTCGGCTGTTCCGGGAGCGCGGCTTCGCGGGCGTCAGCGTCAGCGAGATCATGAAGGCGACCGGCCTCACGCACGGCCCGTTCTACAACCACTTCGCTTCCAAGGAAGCCTTGATGACGGAAGCGCTCGCCGACCTGTCGTCCCGCACGCATGCCGATTTCGACCGCATCGTGGCGGAGGAGGGCATCGCCGCCTACCTCGACCTGTACCTGAGCCGGCGCCACGTCGACGGCGCCGGCGCGGGCTGCCTGATGACGGCGCTCGCCGCCGACACCGCGAAGGAACCGGCCACCCGCGGCGCGTTCACGGCCCACGTGAAGGGCGCCATCGAGCGCTTGATGCGCGCGCTGCCCGGCAAGCGCCACGCCGAGACGGACACACGGGCCGAGGCGATGCTGGCGCTGGCCGCGATGGTGGGCGCCGTAATGCTCGCGCGGGCGGTGGACGACCCGGCGCTGGGCGACGAGATCCTGGCGGCGACGCGGCACGGTGTGGCCGACTAGATCAAACGTCGCACTGGGCCGCGCGCGGCCGAACTGTTATACTGTATAAAAACACAGTTACATCAGCGCTGCCATGCCGAACTTCACGCCCATCGACCTTGGTCCCACGATTCCGGAAGCGATCACGACCGGTGCGAGCGGCCGCCTGCACGTCAAGATGTACCGCCAGGCCGAGGACGCGATCACGGAAGCGACCACCGACATCGAACTGACCCGCGAATTCATCGCCCACGGCGAACTGAGCGCGAAATCCATCCAGAATACGCAAAAGGAATTGTTCCGCTTCCTGACCTGGTGCCGCGAGGAAGCCAAAAAGACGCTGGCCCAGCTGAACGTCGCCGACCTGAACGCGTACAAGGAATTCCTGAAAAACCCGCCGCCCGAGTGGGTGTGCACGACGAAATGGCCGCGCACAGATCCGCGCTACCGGCCGTTCACCGGGCCGTTGTCCGACGCGAGCCGCCGCCAGGCGATGATCGCCGTGAAGGGCCTGCTGGGCTTCGCGGAGCAGACGGGCTATCTGCGCCGCAATCCCGGTGCGCTCGTGCGCAACGTCCGGGCGCCGTCGGCCAGCCGCATCACACGCTACCTGACGCAGGGCGCGATCGCGCTGGCGCTGGAGACCGTCGCGCAGCGGCCGGCCGACACGCCCGCCGCCGCCAAGCGGCGCGCCCGCGACCGTTTCCTGCTCGTCGCGTTCGCGCACACGGGCGCGCGGCTGAACGAGATCGTGGGTGCGGCGATGGGTTCGATCTACACGGAAGGCAATGGCCGCTGGTGGATCGACGTCCTCGGCAAGGGCAACAAGCCGCGTCGCCTGCCGGTGCCGCCGGACATGCTGGACGCCTTCCGCAGCTATCGCCAGGCATTCGGCCTGTTGCCGCAGACGGGCCGCACGGACCGCACGCCGCTCGTCCTGTCGAGCCGCACCCGCGAACTCGCGCGCATCACCGACGAAGCGGCGTCCGAAGCGATCAAGGCGGTCTTCGCCGACGCGGCGCTCGTGGCGCACGGGCGCGGCGATGCGGACACGGCCGCCACGCTGCGCCAGGCGTCGGCCCACTGGCTGCGCCACAGCATGCTGACGAACCACGCGAACAACGGCGTGCAACTGAAGACGCTGCAGGATACGGCAGGGCACGCGAACATCGCGACGACCGCCGCCTACCTGCACAAGACCGACAACGAACGCTACGACGAAATCATCGCCTCGGCGAACGGGCGCGGGATCCTGTAATCGTGGCTATACTTGGTGCATGATGGTTCCCGTCCACGACACCAGCGGTATCGACGGCGAAGTGATCCTGCGCCCGGTGAGCCCGGTCGAACGGCCGGGCGTGGTCAATCATCGCCCGTACAAGGCGATAATCGGCGTGGCGAATGGAGCAGGCCAGGTCGTGGCCGAGGTCCACAGCGACCCGGACGGCCGGTTCCGGATCGTTCTCGAACCCGGCACGTACGTGCTGCGCCCGGCGTCCGCCGCCATCTATCCGCAGGCGCCGGCGCAAACGGTCACTGTGGTCAGGGACAAATTCACGCCGGTGCGCATCATCTACGACAGCGGCATCCGCTGACGCAGACGCCTACGCGAAGCCGATACCGACGATGCGGCTGCCCCAGTCGTGGTTGGACAGGATGTCCTCATTGACCAGCCACGCGCGCCGGGCATTGCGCGGGTCGACCGTCACCGCCGAATAGTCGCCCCAGCGGCCACCGGTGAAGAACGACGGACTCGTGAACGCCGCGATACCCGGGCTCAGCGAGTAGGCGGCGCCATTGTTGTGGTCGAAACCCGAGAACCGCACCTGGGCGTTGGTGCCGCGCGGTGGGTCGGTCATCGTCCAGGTCACGTAGATGTCGTTCGCGCTGTTGGCCGCGATCGAGGCGTTGAAATCGAACGACGTCGACGTCCCGAAGAAGAACGCGCTTTGCACGAGCGAACTGGTGGCGGTGTTGATCTGGTAGAACCTGGGCGCCGCATAGCCCACCAGGTTGACGGTATGAACCTGCCACAGGAAATCGCCCGTCTGCGTGCTGGCGTTGACGAAGCGGCCGTCGAGCGTGTCCAGCGTGGACGTCGTACCCGGCTGCGGCGCATCCGGCGGCGTGGCGTAGGCGGGCACGGACACATTCACCGGTCCCGTCAGCTGGATGGCGTTCGGCCTGCTCGAGTTCGTCAATGTGTACAGGCTCAACGCGCTGCCGCCCGACGCCGCGATCAGGTAAGTCCGCGCGTTTTGGTCGAGCACGACCGGCGGCGCGAGCGTCGCGCGCAGGCCCGTGAAGACCGGAACGGAGAAACCGAGCCCGTTGTACAGGCGGGCTTTCGCCACGGCGAACATGTCGGCGCCGCGGAAGCCGCCGGACGCCGTGAACACGTTGGCGGTGACGATGATCGAATCCTGGTCGTAGCCGAGTTGCGGATAATCCCAGAAATCGCCGGCGTTGAACGTGACGTTCAGCGCATAGATGAAATACGACCCGAGCGGATTGGACGTCGTGGAAATCGCGACGAAAAACAGCTGGCGCGTGCTCGATTCCTGGAACGCGTCGGCCGTCACGACCCAGCGGTTCCACACGCTGTCGTACACGGCGCGCGGATCGAACAGCACGCGGGTGGTGTAGCCGAAAAAGGCCGCGAGAGAAATGCTGGTGCGCTGGCTGGGATTCGTACGCACGAACATGTCGATATGCGAATTGGTGACCTCGACAAAATGGTCGAGGCCCACGGCGCCGTGCGTGTCGGGCGGAATCAGGCCGTCGACGTCCGTCGCACCCGCGAAATTGGGGCCGACGAGGGCGATTGGCGCGCGGGGGAGGGCTTCTGCTTCGGTTTTGTCCTCGATGTCCGCCTCGACAGGCTTCTCGGCCATCTGGTCCTGCGCCCGCAGTGTGCTCTTGAGCTCCTGGTACTCGTCGGCAGGCATCGTGGGCAGGAAGGGCTTCGACTTTCCTTGCGCGACCGCACGCGCATTCGGCGCCACGTTGTTCCCCATGTCTTTCAGCATCGTCTCCACAGTCCTGAGCCGGGGCGCCGCAGCCTCCAGCTGAATTCCGATTTCAATTGAAGAATGTTTCACAGCATTACTCCTTTCCGGTTGATTCGTCGCGGACGGGAAAGGGCGGACCCCGGTTTCCCGCGTAATTGACTATCGGGACAAACGAGCTGGACGGTGTTGACAGGGGTCAGGAATTGGAAATCGCGAGAAACGGCGAACTTTAATTGCCGTACTAACGACGAGATAAGCAGGGAATTCCTACTTACATGAGGAATAAACCCATGTCCAGAGAGGAAGATGCGCCCACTCTGGAAGGCATTGATCGGGGTCGCGTTGTATATGTCGAATTGCCGGAGAATAGATTCGACTACGCATTTGCTTAAATCGACATGATGTTCCAAATGTCGGTTTATTGGATTTCGGTAATCCGTGGATGTAGAGAAGGAGCCGCTCGATTATTTCTGACGGCCGGTCATTTGCATATGTCGGGACTTCTTTTATCTTGCGAATCTTCGAATTGGCGCAGAGTGAACGTGGCCTCTCTCCCGGGCCGGTGTACTCCCGAACGCGCGCCTGGACCATGATCACCCGGGGATCGGCTCGACGCCGTAAACCTGGCGGTGCTCGCCGATGAACGCTCTTACGACTTGCAGCGGCGGTCGAGCCCCGCCTGGGCGTGGCGGAGATTGACGTGATGGCCCCATTCGCACAAACATCGGAGCCTCTCAACATCCGGGACGATTCAATACCCCGAGGCCTCGGAACTCTCGGCAAACAGTAGAAGTAGATCGCCAAGTTCATCAACTATCCGCACACTGCAAGCATCTTCAGGAAAATCACTAACGACGACCGCGCCGTCCCTCCTATGCTGACACTCGGCCTAAGAAAAATTTCTAGGTGACAAGAGGGTTAGTCTGCATGAATGTTTCGAGGTGATGATGAAGCTCAGCCGTACATTTTTATTAATTGTAATTCTGTTATTAAACGTCGGCTGTGGCGGCGGCTCGGGCAGCACGGCGCCAGTGGCGGCGACGCCAGCCCCCAGCATTCCTGCTACGCCGACTCCCACGACGCCAACCCCGGCGACGCCGGCCGTGGGCCTCTATCCCGACTACAACAAGAATCCGATAGCGCCCGATGCGACCGGCATGAGCAGCACCGCTGTCCAGCTCGCCAGCCGGATTCGTCTGGGTTTAAATATTGGCAACACGATGGAGGCGATCGGCGGAGAAACCGCCTGGGGTAATCCGCTGATCACCGAGGCGCTGGTCAAGGCGGCCAAGGCGGACGGATTTAACGCCATCCGGCTGCCGGTGGCCTGGAACCAGTACGCCAACCAGCAAACCGCCAGGATCGACCAGGCCTGGCTGGACCGCGTCAAGCTCGTCGTCAAATACTGCGTCGACAACCAGATGTATGTGATCGTGAACATCCATTGGGACGGCGGCTGGCTCGAAAGAAACGTTGTGCCCGACAAGCAACTGGCAGTCAATGAGAAGCAGAAGGCGTTCTGGACTCAGATCGCCACGCAATTGCGCGACTTCGACGAGCATTTGTTGTTTGCGAGCGCCAACGAGCCGAGTATCGACACGGCCACCCAGATTCCGGTGCTTAATTCCTACCACCAGACCTTCGTCAACGCGGTGCGCGCCACCGGTGGCAAGAACGCCCACCGCATCCTGGTGATCCAGGGGCCGCAAACGGACATCGATAAAACAATACAGATGTGGACGGGATTGCCAACCGACACCGTCAGCAATAAGCTGATGGCGGAGGTGCACTTTTACCCCTGGCAATTTACCTTGATGGAAAAAGATGAGTCGTATGGCAATGCCTTTTATTACTGGGGCAAGGACAACCATTCGGCCACGGACACCGCCCACAACCCCACCCAGATGGAGGAGGCCTATGTCGACCAGCAGTTTTTGTTGATGAAGCAGAAGTTTATCGACAAGGGTATTCCGGTTGTACTCGGCGAATACGCCGCGATGCTGCGTACCAATCTGACGGGCGACGCACTTGCCCTGCATAAGAAATCGCGGCTCTATTATATAAACTACGCCACCAAGTCGGCAGTGACCCACGGTTTGTTGCCGTTCTATTGGGACGTGGGCGGCCTGATCGACCGGGGTAATAATACAGTCCTCGACCCGGACCTCCTCAACGCGCTGCTCAAGGGCGCAACCCCTTAAGCGACCGGCCCCTCAACCGCATAAGAAGCAGACAGGAAGAACATGGGTATCCATTCCCTTGCCCCCCAATTCAATACAGACATGATGCGACGACTTCCAGTCACGGCGACGTTGACGGTGTTACTCGCTTGCGTGCCGGCCCTTGGCTTCGCCGAACCCAACCAACGCCTGATTGTCCTCACCGATATCGAGGCGGATCCCGATGACAGCCAGTCGCTCGTGCGTTTGCTTCTGTACGCGAACCAGATCGATATCGAAGGCATCGTCGCCACTACCTCCACGCATCAAAAGTCGCGTATCGCACCGGAATCCATCCATGCGATCATCGACGCCTATGGTCGGGTGCAACCCCAGCTGTTGAAGCACGAGCCGGGTTTTCCGAAAGTGGCAGCGCTGAAAGCGGTGGTGCGCTCCGGCTCGCAACTCTACGGCATGCAAGGTGTCGGCGACGGCCGCGACTCCCCAGGATCGGACGCCATCATCAAAGCCCTGGAGAAGAACGATACGCGGCCACTTTGGGTTTCGGTCTGGGGTGGCGCCAACACGCTTGCCCAAGCGTTGTATCGGATCGGCCACGACAGGACGCCGGAGCAGGCCGCTCGCCTGGTCAACAAGCTGCGCGTCTACACGATCTCCGACCAGGACGATTCCGGTATCTGGATACGCACCCAGTTTCCCAAACTGTTTTACGTTGTCAGCCCGGGCGGGTACGGCAATGGCACCTGGACCGGCATCCACACGGCCGAGCCGGGCTTCGACAGCACGGAAGTCAGCAACAACTGGATCGCCGAGCATATTCAACAGGGGCATGGGCCGCTGGGGGCGATCTATCCGGATGTGTCTTTTGGCATGGAGGGCGATTCGCCATCCTTCATGTCCTTGATACCTAACGGCCTGAATGCACCCGAGCATCCGGATTGGGGCGGCTGGGGCGGGCGCTACGAGTTCTACACGCCAGAGTTAAAGAATACCAATCCTGAAGGCTTCACCGGCAACGTACCAGTATTGCAAGAGCCTCATGCCATCTGGACCAACGCCGTGGATAGTTACCGACCGATGGTCCACAGCGACTATGGCCGCACCGTGCACGCCCACGACAAGGTCTCCACTGGATACAGGACCACGATCTGGCGCTGGCGCAAAGAGTTCCAGAACGACTTCGCTGCCCGAATGGATTGGACCACCAAGCCATACAAGGAGGCGAATCATCCGCCCGTCGTAAAGCTCGGCCCTGGCGAACGGCTGACCGTCAAATCGGGCGAGGGCTTCATGCTGAGCGCGGCCGGCAGCTCCGACCCCGATGGAGACAGCTTGAGCTACCTGTGGTTTCAGTATCCCGAAGCTGGCAGCTACAAGGAGGAGATCAAGCTGGGGTACGCGGAAAATCATCATACCGTTTGGGGGCAGGCGCCAGTGGTCACCAAGGCGGAGACCGCCCACTTCATCGTAAGAGTCACCGATAAGGGTAGTCCGGCGCTGACGCGCTACGGACGCGTCATCGTTACTTTCGTACCGCCTGCGCCCTGAGCAATCTCGATCTCGACCGGTTTAGCGCCGTACTTGAGCTCGACCCCAGCGCCGACAGCGCGCTGGATGTCGTGAGCAACGCGCTGTCAACACGGCAGCCTGAGAGAGAAGGGCGCTCACGCCTGGCAAGGGCATTGTCAGGTAATGGCTCCTGCGCGCCGCGTCGCCGGGCGCGTCCTATGGTTTCGAAGGGCCCGTCAGGAGCAGCATCAGCACGCTGTGCGGCGCCAGCCGCGCTTCCAGTTTGCTGCTGGTGTCGCCCGTCTTCTTGCTCCACAGGTCAGACCAGCGGTAGACGGTCTGCTTGAAATCGACCGACCGGTTGCTCATGTCATCGGTCAGGACCTGCTTCTTCCAATCATGGCGCACGTCGGCAGGCTGGTTGGAGCGGTTCAGGAACATCAGTGCCCATTGGCCGCCGTCGAGCGGCTTGGCATAGACTTCCAGCGGACCGTCGGCCAGGATGCGCAGCGCCTGAATACCCAGCTTGTCCTGGCTCACCGCGATCACGCCGGGGTTGGTCAGGATGCGGCGGGTCGACTCGGACATGGTACGCAGGTCGTTGCCCAGGATAAGGGGCGAGGCCATCATGGCCCAGATCGACAGATGGGCGCGGTCTTCATCCTCGGTCATGCCGTTGCCCACTTCGAGCATGTCCATATCGTTCCAGTGACCGGGCCCCGCGAACTTGCGCAGGCCTGCGTCGGCGTGCTTGTCGAGGATGCGCAGCACGCCCAGACCAGTCGAGAGACCGGGACTGAATTCGCAGTCGAAGCAATTATAGATATCGGGCGTGGTGCGCCACGAATGGCCGACCTTGCCGGCCCATTCCCACGGCTTGCTCATGCCCCATTCGCAGATGCTGAACACCATCGGACGGCCCGCCTGGGCAATCGCGTCGCGCATCGTGGTGTAGGCCGGTTCGGCGTTCATGCCCGGGGTGTTGCACCAGTCGTACTTGACGTAATCGATCTCCCAGCGCGCATAGGTCCTCGCATCCTGGTACTCGTAGCCGCGGCTGCCGGGACGGCCGCCGCAGGTGGTCGCGCCGGCGTCCGAGTAGATGCCCAGCTTGAGCCCCTTGCCATGCACATAGTCCGCCAGCGCCTTTATGCCGGATGGGAAGCGCTTGGGGTCGGGCTGGATGTTACCGTCGGCGTCGCGCTGGCCTTGCCAGCAATCGTCGATGTTCACGTACTGGAAACCGGCGTCCTTCAGGCCCGACTTGACCATGGCATCGGCGGTTTCACGGATCAGGCGCTCGTCGATTTCGCAGGCAAATTTGTTCCAGCTGTTCCAGCCCATTTGCGGAGTGCTGGCCAGGCCTTCAGCCTTTTGAGCCCAGCAATTGCCTGTCACGCCAACGAATAGGGTCAACGCCGCGGCGGCAGCCATCATTGCCGAGCTCGCGAACAGCGGCTTGTGTGTTACGTGCTTTGTTTTCATTTCTAAATCACTCGCAAAAAAGGGTGGGGCGACATCGTACAAATCCATGACGCAAAAAACATGCTGAAGTTTCAAATCGTTAAATTTGTATTTTTACAGCAGGAACATATCGGCGCACATACCCACCGATATACGAAATCCTAATCAGTGTGTTTTTCAGTGCGTTTTCTCGACGACGGACGTCGACCGACAGCCCGAGCATAGGTAGAGGGGCCAACAGAACCTAACGATACAAACGAAACCTCTATAAAACTGTAGAAATTGCGACTGGGACTGTCAGGAGTGGAAGATGGCCTGAATCGACTACGGTCGCGTAGACGGTCCCGAGCCATAATTCCAGGCTGAAGGAGAACCTGTGAGTGGAAAGCGCTATGGCGTCCCTGATGAGGAGCGCAGTTTGGCTTTGCTCTGCAATGCCGGGAATCACCAGCTAGCGGGGGAGTTTCTTAGGAAGGCCGCCGCGTACTTTGCCAAGACGTCCGGGTAAGGGAAGCCTTGATTCACGAAGCAAAGCGGGGTGTTTTGACGGTGCTCGTCTTTAATGTTCCGGAATAGGAAGGTCGTTGAACGTAAATAATACTCGAACAACGTACTCGACAATATTAAGCATAATGTCGAGTTAATCGCGTTTCCGTCCGCAAGCATTTTTGATGAACTGCTCAGCGAACGAAACGAGGATATGTCTGCCAAACACCATGACTGCAGCCAACATCACCGAAGAGGAAGACCTCCGGTCGTTACACCATGTTGCAGCGGACATCGATGCGTATTGCAGACAGCGTTACTGCCTCAAAAGGCAATGCATTGATGCGCGCCACCCAACTGTCGGCGTCAGAAGAAAGGCCGTCAATCCATATCTCCGTTTTCGCGTTGGCGACTCCTGGCCGGTTGGCTCTGTCGTGATAGCGGTGATTCGCTTCCAGGAAAAGCGTCGCGGACACGGAACAGCCTTGCTCAGAGAGCTCGTCGAAATGGGGCCTACGTACGGCTACAGGATATCGAGGTCGAGCATACCGGCGCGGACATCAGCATCCAGAGTTTCGCACGAGCTCTCGATTCCTGGACCGATTAACGTGTAGATTCGTCCTGTCGTCCACTTGGCACGTCGATCGAGCACGCACTGGCGCAAGTAGAGTTCGCCGCGATCCGCGCTGAGGCCACCGCAGCCGAGGAGATGGCCGAACTAGGTCGCAAGCATGCTCGCAAAGCTGCGGCAACCACAGGCGTGCATGGCCGGCGAGTACCGGAGCAAACGGCGGCGGCGAACTATCCTTGACCGTCCGATGCGAGAGCCCGCGACACGAAGTTGTGCCTTTTCCGCCGATTCCGCGAAAACCTCAGCGTCGTGTCGCCGCGAACCCCAACGTCGTGTCGGCATACTGTGTTTACCCCGCCAGGGAAGAGTCGCCTGGACGCCAGCATAAACGTCATTTGACATAATATAGATTATGCGAAATTTAGGAATTCATCCTGTGGACCCCAGTCTCGCCCGGCGTCCTGCTTGTCCGCATGGCAAGCGCCAACAGATCCCGTTGATAAGTCAACTGTCGGATCGCTCGGTTCACGAGCATCCAGCCGACGGCCAAACCGACGAGCATGGCTAATCCGACGAGAAATGCCTGGTCCTGCCATGACAAGGTCGAGTGCGGAAAATTTTTCCAGACTGC
>JBJMVU010000380.1:0-36321 GCA_045810485.1 Massilia sp.
CAGGCCGACGCCGCGGCCGCGCGCGCGAGCAGCGTCACGACGAGCTACACCGCGATCCGCGCGCCGATGAGCGGCCGCGTGGGCGGCATCAACGTCTATCCGGGCAGCCTGGTGCAGCCGGCGACGTCGCTCACGACGGTCACCCAGCTCGACCCGATCACCGTCGCGTTCACCTTGCCGGAATCGAGCCTGCCGTCGCTGCTGGCGGCGCAGAAGCGCGGCAAGGTCGAGGTCGAAGCGATGCCAGGCGCCGGCCTCGCACCGGTAAAAGGCGCGCTCAGCTTCATCGACAACACGGTCGACCCGGCGGCCGGCACGATCAGGGTGAAGGCCGAGTTCGACAACCGCGAGACGACCTTGTGGCCCGGCCAGTACGTGAACACGAAGGTCATCGTGCAGACGCTGAAGGATGCCGTCGTGATCCCGCAGAACGCCATCATCACCAATGCCCAGGGCACGTTCGTGTACGTGCTCGAGAAGGATCGCTCGGCCCGCCTCGTGCCGGTGCAGCGCGTGTACGGCGCCGGCCTGGACGCCGCCGTCAGCGGCCTCGCCGGCAGCGAGCAGGTCATTACCGACGGCAAGCAGAACGTGCGTCCGGGGGCCAAGGTCCGCCTGGGGTCCGAAATGGGCAAGAGCAAAGACGTCCACGTCGCTGGCAAGGGCTGAACACGATGAACCTGTCCGAATTGTGCATCCGCCGTCCCGTGATGGTCGTGCTGCTGTCGATCAGCCTGATCCTGGTCGGCATCCTGGCGTATTCGCACATCCCCGTGGCGGCGCTGCCCAGCTATAACACCCCTGTCATCAACGTCAACGCCAACCTCGACGGGGCCAGCCCCGAGACGATGGCCTCGTCCGTCGCGCTGCCGCTCGAGAAGCAGTTCTCGACCATCGCCGGCATCAACCTGATCACGTCGACGAGCACGCAGGGCAGCACGTCGCTCACGCTGGAATTCGACCCGTCGATCGACGTCAACGCGGCCGCCGTCGATGTCCAGGCCGCACTGCTCGCCGCGCAGCGCCAGCTGCCGCAGGAAATGACGACGCTGCCGTCGTACCGCAAGGTCAACCCGGCCGACGCGCCCGTGCTGTTCATGACGATGACGTCGCCGTCGATGAACTTGTCCGAGCTGAACGACTACGCGGAAAACCTCGTGTCGCCCGCGATCTCGACGTTGCCGGGCGTGGCCCAGGTGTCCGTCAACGGCGGCAAGCGCTTCGCCGTGCGCGTGCGCGCGAAGACCGACCTCATGAATGCCCGCAACATCACGATGGACGAGCTGGCGACGGCGCTGCGCTCGTCCAACTCGAACTCGGCGCTGGGCATCCTCGACGGCCCGCAGCAGACCTTGACCATCCAGGGCCCCGCCCAGATGATGAAGGCGGCCGACTTCGACAACCTGATCGTCGCCACGCGCGACAACCTGCCGGTGCGCCTGCGCGACGTGGCCACGGTCGAGGACAGCTACCAGTCCACCCGCGCGTTCGGCGCCTACAACGGCGAGCGCGCCATCGTGCTGCTCGTGCAGCGCCAGCCGAACGCCAACACGGTCGACGTGGTGGACGGCGTGCGCCGCCTGCTGCCGCGCTTCCAGTCGCAACTGCCGGCGTCCATCAAGATCAACCTCGTCAACGACCGCTCCAAATCGATCCGCGAGGCGATCCACGACGTGAACTTCACGCTGGCGCTGACGGTCGGCCTCGTCGTGCTCGTGATCTTCCTGTTCCTGCACCGCGCGTCGGCCACGTTCATCCCCGCGATCACGATGCCGATCTCGCTGCTGGGAGCCCTGGCGCTGCTGTTCTGGCTCGGCTACAGCCTCGACAACATCTCGCTGCTGGGCATTACGCTCGCCGTCGGCCTCGTCGTCGACGATGCGATCGTCGTGCTGGAAAACATCGTGCGCCACATCGAGATGGGCAAGAAGCCGATGCGCGCCGCGCTCGACGGCTCGCGCGAGATGGGTTTCACGATCGTCTCGATTTCGGTATCGCTGATCGCCGTGTTCATCCCGATCTTCTTCATGCCGGGCGTAATCGGCCTGCTGTTCCACGAATTCGCCGTGATCGTCGGCCTCGCGATCCTCGTGTCGGCCGCCGTGTCGCTGACCCTCGTGCCGATGCTGGCATCGCGGCTGTTGCCGGCGCACGGCCACGACCACACGGAAGAGAAGAGTTTCATCGGCCGCCATTTCGAACGGGGCTTCACGGCGCTGCGCAATGCGTACGAAAAGACGCTCGACGTGGCGCTGAAGCACCGCGTCGTCGTGCTGCTCACCGCGTTCGGCACGTTCGCGCTGACCGTCGTGCTGTACACGACCATCCCGAAAGGTTTCTTCCCCGAGGAAGACATCGGCCAGCTGCGCGTGACGACCGAGGCCGCCGAGGACATCTCGTCGTCCGCGATGGTCGTGCTGCAGTCGAAGGTGGCCGAGGTGATCCAGGCCGATCCGGCCGTGCAGGACGTGACGTCGTTCTCCGGCGGCGGCAACAACGGCCGCATGTTCATCGTGCTCAAGGCCCGCGACCAGCGTGACAAGATGCCGCAGGTCGTCGACCGCCTGCGCAAGTCGCTGCGCAAGATCGCCGGCGTCAACGTCTACATGGCGCCCGTGCAAAACCTGCAGCTGGGCGGCCGCCAGAGCAAGAGCCGCTACCAGTACACGTTGCAGAGCGTGTCCGGTGCGGACATCAGCCAGTGGGCCAATGAGTACCAGGAGCGCATGCGCAACAACCCGCTGTTCCGCGACGTGACGAGCGATACGCAGGACAAGGGCTTGCAGGCCAAGCTCGACATCGACCGCGACAAGGCGAACCTGCTGGGCGTGCAGCTGGGCGACATCCGCACGGCGCTGTACGCCGCGTTCGGCGAGCGCCAGGTGTCGACGATCTACTCGAGCGCGGCCAGCTATTACGTGATCCTGGAAACGGCCAACGAAGACCGCCAGTTCGAGGACGCGCTGTCGCGCCTGTCGGTGCGCAGCAAGACGGGTCAGCTCGTGCAACTGTCCAGCGTGGCGAGCGTCAAGCGCACGGTCGGCCCCATCGCCGTCAACCACCAGGGCCAGCTGCAGGCGATCACGCTGTCGTTCAACCTCGCGCCGGACGCGCCGCTCGGCGACGCCACGGCCGCCATCGAGCAGATGGGCCGCGACATGAAGCTGCCCGCCTCCATCATCACGAAGTACGGCGGCGAGGCGGCCGTGTTCCAGGATTCGCAGTCGAGCCAGCTGATCCTGATCGTGGCGGCCGTCGGCGTCATCTACGTGCTGCTGGGCGTGCTGTACGAGAGTTTCATTCACCCGATCACGATCCTGGCCGGCCTGCCGTCGGCCGCGGTGGGCGCGCTGCTGACCCTGCGCCTGTTCAACCTGGACCTGACGATGATCGCCATCATCGGCATCCTGATGCTGATCGGCATTGTGAAAAAGAACGCGATCATGATGATCGACTTCGCGCTCGACGCCCAGCGCAACCAGGGCATGGCGCCGGAGCGGGCGATCCGCGAGGCGTGCATCCTGCGCTTCCGCCCGATCATGATGACGACCTTGGCTGCGCTGATGGGCGCGCTGCCGATCGCTCTGGGCCTGGGCGCCGGCGCCGAGCTGCGCCAGCCGCTGGGTCTCGCCGTGTGCGGCGGCCTGATCTTCTCGCAAGTCATCACGCTGTACATCACGCCGGTGATCTATTTGTACCTCGACAAGTACAGCGGCAGCGGGCCGATGACGGATGCGCAGCTCGTCGATGTGGAGCAGGGGCGGAAGGTCGTGCTGACCAAGGTCGCCTGAGTCGTCGTCCCCGGACTGGCCGTCCGCCTTGACGGGGACCCAAGTTTCAAGCGTCGCCGCAATGCATGCAAAATTGGATTCCCGCCTGCGCGGGAATGACGGTTCCTGGAGGTAAGGTTGATACACACTGTAACAACCGTTAAGCTACCCAGCTTGTACTCTCATTACAGAACCTTAACAGCGCGTGCGCAGGCATACCAAACGGGTTAGACTGCGCCTCGTCAATATCTTTTATTTGTCCTCCGACCGGAGGCGTTCATTATCTTGCGTGACCATTCCCATATCCCGCTGGAAGACAGCGATGTCTGCGCACATTGCGGCCAGGTGCTGCCCGGACGGAATGTGGTCACCTATGGAGAAAAGGGTCCGAACCGCACGGGTATCGCGGTCACGATCGGCCTGCACCTGCTGCTCGTGGCCATCTACATGCTGCAGCCCAAGACGGAGCATCACGCCCCGCCGAAGTCCGGCGAAGCCGTCGTCTGGCTGCCGCCCGTGAAGGAAAACAAGCCCGTCGCCAAGCCGGCCGAGCAGGCACCGAAGAAAACGGCGAAGACGGCCCCGCCGAAGTTCACGCCGCGGCAGATCACGATGCCGCCCCTGCCCAACACGATCACCGTGCCGGAAGTCAAGCCGGTCGAGGAAAAGCCGCAGCCGCGGCCGACCAAGGAAGAGACGAAGGCGCCGCCGCAGGAAGTCGACATGCAGGCCTATATCGAGGCCCAGCGCAAGCGCCGCGGCGCGCCGGCGCAGACGGACCAGGCCGAGGAAAGCGAAGCCGCCCGCGGCACGCGCAGCGCGCTGGCGAACATCGCCGCCATCAATGGCCGGGGCGGCCAGGATCCGAACGAGACGGGAGGCGTGTTCAGCATCAACAACAAGACGTTCAACTCGGCCGACCTGAAATTCCGCGGCTGGAACCCGAACTTCAAGCGCCGCTGGCTGACGGCCGTGTCGGTCGAGCGCGGCAGCGAGCCGGACATCGAGACCGCGATCGTCAAGAAGATGATCGAGCTGATCCGCAAGGAAAAGACCGGCGACTTCGAGTGGGATTCGCATCGCCTGAACCGCGTCGTCACCCTGTCGGCGCGGCCGCAGGATACGCAGGAGCTGATGAACTTCCTGTACAAGGAAATGTTCCCGGAATACAAACCGCCACGGTAAGGCGGCAGGGCAACAAAAAACCGCGCCTCGGCGCGGTTTGCTTTTACGCGGAGGCTTTCAATCGCCGCGCCACGTCCATCGCGAAATAGGTGAGCACGCCGTCCGCGCCGGCACGCTTGAACGACATCATGGTCTCCATGACGACCTTGTCCGGATCGAGCCAGCCGTTCTGGAACGCCGCCTGCAGCATCGCGTATTCGCCGCTGACCTGGTAGGCGAAGGTCGGCACCCTGAACTCGTCCTTCACGCGGCGCACGACGTCCAGGTAGGGCATGCCCGGCTTGACCATGACCATGTCCGCGCCTTCCGCGATGTCCAGCGCCACTTCGCGCAGGGCTTCGTCGCTGTTGGCCGGGTCCATCTGGTACGTGTTCTTGTCGGCCTTGCCCAGGTTGGCGGCCGAGCCGACCGCTTCGCGGAACGGACCGTAGTAGCCCGACGCGTACTTGGCCGAGTAGGCCATGATGCGCGTGTGGATCAGTTCCTTCTCTTCCAGCGCCACGCGGATCGCGCCGATGCGGCCGTCCATCATGTCGGACGGGGCGACGATGTCGACGCCGGCCTCGGCCTGCGCCAGCGCCTGGCGCGTCAGCATGGCGATCGTCTTTTCGTTGACGATGTAGCCGTTCTCGTCCGGCAGGCCGTCCTGGCCGTGCGTCGTGTACGGGTCGAGCGCGACGTCGGTCATGATCCCCAGTTGCGGGAAGTGGCGCTTCAGTTCGCGCACGGCGCGCGGCACGAGGCCTTCCGGGTTCGTCGCTTCGACGCCGTCATAGGTCTTCAGCGATGCCTCGATGACGGGGAACAGCGCGAGCACGGGAATGCCCAGCGCGACGGCTTCCTCGGCCACCTTCAGCAGCAGGTCGACCGACAGGCGCTCCACGCCCGGCATCGACGCGACCTGCTGGCGCTGGTTCTGGCCGTCGAGGATGAACACCGGGTAGATCAGGTCGGAGGCGGTGACGACGTTTTCGCGCATCAGGGCGCGCGAGAACGGGTCGCGGCGCATGCGGCGCATGCGCACGGCAGGGTATTGCGAAGGCGTGATGATCGGCATGACGGTTCCTGGGTTTATTGGTCGGCGTCGTCCGGGAGCGGATCCTCTTGGTCGAGGCCGAGCAGTTCGATGATCTTGTCGTTGGCTTCGTCGATGCCGATGCGCTTCAGGGCGGAGAACAGCTGGACGGTGAACGGGAAGCCGTTGCCATCCTCGTCGACATAGCTGTCCAGCACTTGCTGTGCCTGGCGCAAGGCGTTGACGGATTCATTGCGGTTGAGCTTGTCGACCTTCGTGAGGATGCAGTGGATCGGCTTGCCCGTCGGGGCGAACCATTCCAGCATCTGGATGTCGAGGTCGGTGAACGGGCGGCGCGAATCCATGATCAGGACGAGCGCGGCCAGCTGTTCCCGCCGTTGCACGTAGTCGCCCAGCAGCCGTTGCCAGTGCAGCTTGGCATCGCCCGACACTTCCGCGTAGCCATAGCCCGGCAGGTCGACGAGCAGGCCCTCGATTTCCTCGACCTTGGTCGGATCCTTGCGGTGCATCGCGACGTGCGCGCCGCCAATGGAAAAGAAATTGATGTGCTGCGTGCGGCCGGGCGTCTTGGATGCGAACGCGAGGCCCTTCTGATTTGTCAGGATATTAATCGCCGTCGATTTGCCCGCATTGGACCGGCCGGCGAAGGCGATTTCCGGCACCTGGGTATTGGGAAGATCCCGCAACTGGTTGACGGTCGTGAAGAAACGGGCTTGCCAGAGTTTGGACATGAGGGAAGTGGAGCGAAAAAGACAACGAAGGTGAGGGCGGGAAACAAAGGCTATTGTACAATAGGGAGTTACCTGTCGCCGGCGAGCCGGAAGGCTGCACTACCGGCGCGGGGGCACGAGCATGACCGCTGCACTGCAACTGCAAGTTTATCTTTGACTTTTTCAGGGTGCTTGAATGAATCGTGTGTTTCAACCGGCCGCATGCGCGGCGATCGTGAAGTCCTTGCTGGCCAGTTTCCTCATCGTGGGCAGCGCTCTTGCAGCGGACGCGGCCCACGCGCCCCCGGCCGCCGCCAAGGCCGATCCGGCCAAGGGCGGTTCCCTCTACGACACCGGCGACAACGCCCGGGGCCTGCCGGCCTGCGCGTCGTGCCATGGCGCCGGCGGCAATTCGACCATCAACACGAACCCCAGGCTGGCCGGCCAGGTCGACGCCTACCTGCACAAGCAACTCGTCGACTTCACCACGCCGGCCCGCAACCAGCCCGTGATGACGACGTACGCCAAGATGCTGAGCGAGGACGAAAAGAAGAACATCGCCGCCTACCTCGCCACGCAGAAGCCGAAGCAGGGCGCCGCGCGCAACAAGGACACGCTGGAACTGGGCCGCAAGATCTATCGCGGCGGTATTGCTGACCGCGGCGTGGCCGCCTGCGCGAGCTGCCACGGCGCCACCGGTTCCGGCATCCCGGCCCAGTATCCGCGCGTGGCCGGCCAGTACCAGGATTACACGGTCGCCCAGCTGCAGGCATTCAAAGCAGGCGGACGCAGCAACAGCCCGCAGATGGCCACGCTGGCCAAGCGGTTGTCGGACGATGAAATGAAGGCAGTGGCTGACTATATCGCCGGTCTGAAGTGATAGCCGGTATAAGCCGGTCAGAGTAAATAGAGCCGAATAATCGGCCTACAATAAAAATCAGGAAACAACAGGGAAGGGCGACCGCGCAAGCGGGGCGCCCTTTTGTTGTATCCTCAATCAATATTGTGTCTAGAGTGAAAGTCGATGAGCACCACCGGAATTGAACTGAAGACGCGCCGGCGCGGCGTGGCCGACACGGTCGAACTGCTGTCCTCGATGCGATTCGCGATCACGCTGCTGGTCATGATCGCGATTGCCGCCATCATCGGCACCATCATGCAGCAGGACAAGGCGATGCCGGATTACGTGAACCAGTTCGGTCCGTTCTGGTTCGAGGTGTTCCGCAAACTCAGCCTGTACACGGTCTATTCGGCCTGGTGGTTCCTGCTGATCCTCGCGTTCCTGATCGTGTCCACGAGCCTGTGCATCGCGCGCAATGCGCCGAAATTCATGCGCGATATGCGCAGCTGGCGCGACAGCGTGCGCGAAGAATCGCTGCGCAACTTCCACCACCGGAGCGAATGGACGGCGCCGCTGGACATGGTCCCGCTCGCGCAGCAGACCGCGACCCGTCTCGTCGACGCCGGCTATAAAACGAAGATGGTCGACAAGGCCGGCGGCGTGCTCGTCGCCGCGAAAAAGGGCGCAGGCAACAAGTTCGGCTATATCTTCGCGCACACGGCCATCATCGTGATCCTGCTGGGCGGCCTGCTCGATTCGAACCTGCCTATCCGCTTCCAGCAATGGTTTATGGGCAAGACGCCATATGCCGGCACGGGCCTCATCTCCGCCATTCCGCCGCAGCACCGCCTGGGCCTCGGCAACCCGACCTTCCGCGGCAACACGCTGATTCCGGAAGGCCAGGCGAGCGACACCGCGCTGATCCAGCAGGCCGACGGCGTGCTCGTGCAAGACCTGCCGTTCACCATCGAGTTGCGCAAATTCATCATCGACTTCTACTCGACGGGCATGCCGAAGCTGTTCGCCAGCGAAGTCGTGATCCGCGACCACGAGACGGGCAAGGCGTTCCCCGCCACCATCAAGGTCAACCAGCCGCTGATCTACCGCGGGGTGGCCGTCTACCAGTCCAGCTTCGAGGATGGCGGCAGCAAGCTCAAGCTGACGGGCTGGCCCATGACGGGCACGGGCAATAAATCGTTCGCCTTCGAGGGCGAAGTCGGCAATGCGACCGAGTTGAAGCAGGGCGCCGACGTGTATTCCGTCGAGTGGTCGGGGTTCCGGCCGTTCAACGTCGAGAACACGAGCCAGGACAATGATGCGCGCGCCGTCTCCAAGGGCAAGAGCCTCGAGGAACAGTTCGCCCAGACCCTGTCCCAGCACTCCGGCTCGGCCGCGAAGAACGTGGGCAACAAGGACCTGAAAAACGTCGGGCCCAGCGTGCAATACAAGCTGCGCGACAAGACCGGGCAGGCGCGCGAATACCTGAACTACATGCAGCCCGTGACGCTGGAGGGCCACGAAGTGTTCCTGGCCGGCGTGCGCAACAATCCGTCCGACCAATTCAGCTTCCTGCGCATCCCGGCCGACGACGAGCATGGCCTGCGCGAATGGATGCGCCTGCGCGCCGCGCTCGCGGACCCGTCGCTGCGGGAAGAGGCGGCGCGCCGCTACGCCGCGCGCGCGCTGCCTCCTGGCGACGCGAGCGGGGCGCTGTCCACGCAGCTGCAGGAATCGGCCGCCAGGACGCTGGCGATCTTCGCGGGCGACGGCAATCAGGGCGGCTATCTCGCCGTGTCGAAATTCCTCGAACGCATCCCGGCCGCCGAGCAGGAAAAGGCGGCGACCGTGTTCATGAAGATGCTCAACGGCGCGATGTGGGAGCTGTGGCAGGCTGCGCGCGCGCGCGACGGCGACGCGCCCGCCACGCCCACCGAGGCCCACGGCCGCTTCCTGCAGCAGGCGACGAACGCATTGTCCGACGGCTTTTTCTATGGCGCCCCCGTGTTCCTGGCGCTGGACGATTTCAAGGAAGTCAAGGCGTCGGTGCTGCAGGTGACGCGTTCCCCCGGCAAGAAAGTGGTCTATGTGGGCTGCCTGTTGCTGGTGCTGGGCATCTTTTCGATGTTCTATATCCGCGAGCGCCGCGTCTGGGTGTGGGTGAAACCGGCGCCGGACGGCGGCACGCACGCGCTGATGGCGATGAGCACCCAGCGCAAGACGCTCGATTTCGAACGGGAATTCGACGACCTGAAGAACAAACTGCCGCAATCGGCGTAAGCTATAAAAGTAGGAAAAGGAGACCCCATGGACATTTCTTCCGCATCGCAAGCGCCGGGCGCGGCGTACACCCGCCCGCCCGGCTTCTTCAAGCGCCTCACGGCCGTCGACTGGCTGTTCGGGGCGGGCCTGCTGGCCGCCGCGCTGTACGCGCTGAACCGCTTTGGCGCCTACATGGACGGCTACGAGCAGGCGATTCTTGTCCTGGCAGCGCCGGTGTTCGCCTTCGTCGGCTGGACCTTCAAGCCGGTACGCTGGCTGATGCCGCTCGTCGCGCTGCTGGCGCTGTCGGCCGTCGCTTTGTATGGCGGTTCGCTCGATGCGGCGAACCAGAAATTCTTCCTGAAATACATGCTGTCGAGCCAGTCCGCGATCCTGTGGATGAGCGCGCTGTTCGTGTTCTCGACCGTGTTCTACTGGCTCGGTTTGCTCGCGCGCTCGCCGTTCGGCGGCAGCGTCGGCTCCAAGCTGTGCTGGGCCGCCGTCGTGCTCGGTTTTACCGGCATGATGGTGCGCTGGTACGAGTCGTACCTGATCGGCACCGACGTCGGCCATATCCCCGTGTCGAACCTGTACGAAGTGTTCATCCTGTTTTCGATGATCACGGCGATGTTCTACCTGTACTACGAACAGCGCTATCAAACGCGCCAGCTGGGCCCGTTCGTGCTGCTCGTGATCGCGGCCGCCGTCGGCTTCCTGCTGTGGTACACGGTCGCGCGCGACGCCGCCGAGATCCAGCCGCTCGTTCCCGCGCTGCAGAGCTGGTGGATGAAGATCCACGTGCCGGCGAATTTCATCGGCTACGGCACGTTCGCGCTGGCCGCGATGGTCGGCTCGGCCTACCTGCTGAAGTCGCACGGCATCCTGGCCGACCGCCTCCCGGCGCTGGACGTGCTCGATGACGTGATGTACAAGGCGATCTCCGTCGGCTTCGCGTTCTTCACCGTCGCCACCATCCTGGGCGCGCTGTGGGCGGCCGAAGCCTGGGGCGGCTACTGGTCGTGGGACCCGAAGGAAACGTGGGCGCTGATCGTCTGGCTCAATTACGCGGCCTGGCTGCACATGCGCCTGATGTCCGGCCTGCGCGGCCGCCCGGCGGCGTGGTGGGCGCTGATCGGCCTCGTCGTGACGACGTTCGCCTTCCTCGGCGTAAACATGTTCCTGTCGGGGCTGCACTCGTACGGCAAGCTGTAGGGGGGCTCGAAAACCGGCCAGGTTTTCGACGTTTCGTGTCCGATTATGTCGGTGGGCGGCAATTGGTAACAAATCGCCGCCCGGACGACCCTGCGGCGGCGGATGGTGTAACGTTGGTATGTCGCGAGAAACATTACCGGGCACGTCGAAAACCCTACTGTGCGTTGCATATTTGGTCTGCGATGCTCGCTGTACTATTCGTACAGCTGCGCTTCTCGCCCAAATCTGCTGCCGCTCGCGACGGTTTTTCGAGGTGCCCTCTTTACAGCCGGAGCCGCCATGTTGATCAGAAAAAATCCGAACGGCATCGATTTGCCGTTCCCGTCCGAAATCACGCCGCGCGAGGTCTATGAGGGCCGGCGTGCCTTCCTCGCCAAGGTGGCGGCATCGGCCGTCGTCGGCTCGTCGCTGTGGGAAATGGCAAATCGCGAAGCGTTCGCTCAGGGCGCCGTGCAAAAGCTGCCCGCCACGCGCAATCCTGCGTTCTCGACGAACGAGAAACAGACCTCGTTCGACGACGCGACCCATTACAACAATTTCTACGAATTCGGCACGGACAAGGCCGACCCGGCCGCCAACGCGCACACGCTGCGCACGCGGCCATGGACCGTGCAGATCGAAGGCGAAGTCAAGAAGCCGATGACGCTCGATCTCGACCGCCTGGTGAAACTGGCGCCGCTGGAAGAGCGGATCTACCGCCTGCGCTGCGTCGAGGGCTGGTCGATGGTGATTCCGTGGGTCGGCTATTCGCTGTCCAGCCTGATCCGCCAGGTGGAGCCGACGGGCAACGCCAAGTTCATCGAATTCACGAGCCTGGCCGACCGCAGCCAGATGCCGGGCGTGAAGAGCCGCGTGCTCGAATGGCCGTATGTGGAGGGCCTGCGCATGGACGAAGCCATGCATCCGCTCACCCTGCTGACCGTCGGCATGTACGGCCAGGTGCTGCCGAACCAGAACGGCGCGCCCGTGCGCATCATCGTGCCGTGGAAATACGGTTTCAAGTCGGCGAAATCGATCGTCAAGATCCGCTTCCTGCGCGACCAGCCGCGCACCGCATGGAACGGCATCGCGCCCGAGGAATACGGCTTTTATTCGAACGTGAACCCGAACGTCGACCACCCGCGCTGGTCGCAGGCGACGGAGCGGCGCATCGGCGAGGGCGGGCTGTTCACGCCCAAGCGCAAGACGCTGCCGTTCAATGGCTATAACGAGGTCGCCTCGCTGTACACGGGCATGGATCTCAAGAAGAATTTCTGAGCGGGGCTGTCATGGCATTCAACCCCAGCCCGAAGCAGTTCAAGGCCCTGAAGGCGGTGATCTTCATGCTGGCGCTGCTGCCGTTCCTGCGCATGGCGTGGCTGACGGCGGCCGGGGTGCCGGTCGATCCCGTCGAATTCCTCACGCACGGCAGCGGCGACTGGGCCCTGTACCTGCTGTGCGCGACGCTCGCCATCACGCCGCTGCGCCGCCTGACGGGCTGGAACTGGCTCGTCCGCCTGCGGCGCATGGTCGGCCTGTTCACGTTCTTCTACGCCTTCATGCACTTCACCACGTTCCTGTGGTTCGACCATTTCTTCGACGTGGCCGCCATGTGGAAGGACGTACTGAAGCGGCCGTTCATCACGGTGGGCTTCCTGGCGTTCGTGCTGCTGATCCCGCTCGCCGCGACGAGTACCAATGCGATGATCAAGCGCCTCGGCCGCAACTGGGCCCGGCTGCACAAGATCATCTACGTGATCGCGCCGCTGGCGATCCTGCATTACTGGTGGATGAAGGCGGGCAAGCACAACTTCGAGCAGCCCATCGTGTGGGGCAGCGTCGTCGGCGTGCTCCTGCTGTTGCGCGTGTGGTGGAGCCTCAAGCGCCCGCGCACCGAAAAACGTGTCACCACGGCTTCCGTGCGATCATGACGACATGAAGTGGCCTCTTGCGCTGGTGATCGTCGTGGTACTGGCCCTCGTGCTCGTTTTCGGCATGGGGCGGCCGCGCTATGGCCTGCTCGAACGCTGTCTCGACCTGGGCGGGCGATGGAACGAGCAGGCGGCCGCTTGCGCGGCGCAGATGTGGCCGGACGACCGGTCAAGAAGCCGTGAGTAGGGTGGGCACTCCGTGCCCACGCGTGACGCTTGCATGGTGCCGGCGTCCGCGTGGGCGGAGGCCGCCCACCCTACGTCAACGTTCAAGCGAGTAGGGTGGGCACCCCGTGCCCACGCGTGACGTTCGCATGATGTCTGCGTTCAAGCCTTCACAATCGTTTCGAGCGCAAACAGCTCCGCCGGATTCTCGCGCCGGCGGATCACATGCACCTGGTCCCCATCGACGAGCACCTCGGCCGCGCGGCCGCGCGTGTTGTAGTTCGACGCCATCGTGAACCCGTAGGCGCCGGCCGCCATCATGGCCAGCACGTCGCCCGGTTCGACGGCCAGCGCGCGGTCGCGGGCGAGCCAGTCGCCCGATTCGCACACGGGGCCGACGAGGTCGTAGGTCACGGCGGCGCCATCGCGCTGCACGACCGGCTTGACGTCCATCCAGGCCTGGTACAGGGTCGGACGCGCCATGTCGTTCATGGCGGCGTCGACGACGCAGAAGTTCTTTTCCTCGCCCGGCTTCAGGAACTCGACGGACATCAGCAGCACGCCCGTGTTGCCCGCGATCGAGCGGCCCGGCTCGAAGATCACCTTGATCGGCTGGCCGCCGTGCTTTTCGGCGCGCCATGCGTCTACGCGCGCGAACACGCGCTCGACGTAGTGCGCGATCGGCACCGGCGAATCCTCGCCCGTGCCGTAGTCGATGCCCAGGCCGCCGCCCACGTCCAGGTGGTGCAGGTGGATGCCCTCGGCGGCCAGCGTGTCGATCAGTTCGATCAGCTTGTCCAGCGCTTCCAGCAGCGGCGCGTCGTCCAGCAGCTGTGAGCCGATGTGGCAGTCGATGCCGACGACGTCCAGGTGCGGCAGCTGCGCCGCGGTGCGGTAGGTGTCCAGCGCGTCGGAGAACGCCACGCCGAACTTGCTGGCCTTCAGGCCGGTGGCGATGTACGGGTGCGTCTTCGGGTCGACGTTCGGGTTCACGCGCAGCGAGATGGGCGCGCGCTTGCCCATGCGGCCCGCGACTTCGTTAATGCGGTGCAGTTCCGGGATCGACTCGACGTTGAAGCACAGGATGCCCTTTTCCAGCGCCAGCGCGATCTCGGCGGCGGTCTTGCCCACGCCCGAGAAGATCACCTTGCCGGGGTCGCCGCCGGCCGCGATCACGCGCAGCAGCTCGCCGCCCGACACGATGTCGAACCCGGCGCCCTCGCGGGCCAGCAGGTTGAGGATGGCCAGGTTGGAGTTCGCCTTCATCGCATAGCAGACGAGCGCGTCGCGGCCCGCGCACGGGCGCGCGTAGCCGGCGAAGTTGTCCAGCAGCTGGGCTTTCGAGTAGACGTAGGTCGGGGTGCCGTGTTCGGTGGCGATCTGGGACAGGGGAACGCGTTCGGCGTGCAGGACGCCGTCTTGATAGGTGAAGTGCGACATGGATGTGCTTACTGTTGGCTGGCCGGCGAAGGCTGGTTCGGGGCTTGCGTATTGTTGACGTTGGAGTCGCCGACGGGCATCGTCACGCCGGCAGCGGGGGCCGGCGGCGTGAGTTGGGTCGCAGCGGCGGGCGTATTCGTCGTGCCGGCCGCAGCCGCGTTGGTGTTCGCGGCAGGGGTACGGGCGGGCGGCTTGGGCATGTAGAGCGGACCGGTCTGGCCGCAGGCCGACAGCGCCATCAGGGTCGCCAGGCTTGTCAGGAGCGCAAATGGGGACTTCACGATTAGAATCACGGTTTGATTAGCAGACCTTGGAGTGTAGCATGACCGAATCCGAATTCTTGGCCCTGGCCGAGTCCACCCTGAGCGACATCGAGCAGGCGTTCGACCGCCTGTTCGAGCAGGACATCGTCGACGTCGAGTGCAAGCGCAGCGGCAACGTGCTCGAGATCGAGTTCGTCGACAACGGCTCGAAGATCATCGTCAACAGCCAGGCGCCGTTGCAGGAAATGTGGATCGCGGCGCGCGCCGGCGGTTTCCACTACAAGCGCGTGGGCGACGAGTGGCGCAATACGCGCGACGACACGGAGTTCTTCACGTCCTTGTCCGACTTCGCCACCCAGCAGGGCGGCGCGCCCGTAAAGCTGAAGTAACGTGAACATCGTAGGGTGGGCTCCCTGAGCCCACGCGTGACGTTTGCCATGTGTCGGCGTCCGCGTGGGCACGGTGTGCCCACGCTACGTCAAAACGCCCGGCTTTAAAACAACTCGTTGCGCACGGCGTCGCGCGATTTCTGCTCGGCCGCCGGGGCCGCCGGCCCCACGTCGAGCGACTGCACGCCCGTGCCCGGCGGGCTCTCCGCATAATAAAACTCGTCGCCGTATTGCACGAGGCCCGGCGGCACGGGGCGCTCGACCACCGGCTCGCTCTTGAGCGCCTTCTGCATGAAGCCGATCCAGATCGGCAGCGCCAGGCCGCCGCCCGTTTCCTTGTTGCCCAGGTTGCGCGGCTGGTCGTAGCCGATCCACGCGATGCCGACCAGGTGCGGCTGGTAGCCGGCGAACCAGGCGTCGATCGAATCGTTCGTCGTCCCCGTCTTGCCCGCGATGTCCGGGCGCTTCAGCACCTGCTGCGCCTTGGCGGCCGTACCGTAGCGGGCCACGTCCTTCAGCATGCTGTCCATCAGCCACGCGTTGCGCTCGTCGATGACGCGGTTGGCGTCGACGCCGGCGCGGTCCGGACGCGCTTCCGACAGCACCTTGCCGTCCGCATCCGTCACCTTGGAGATGAGGTAGGGGCTGATGCGGTAGCCGCCGTTGGCGAACACGGAATAGGCGCCGGCCATCTGCAGCGGCGTCGTCGCGCCCGAGCCCAGCGCCAGCGTCAGGTACGGCGGGTTCTTGTCGGGATCGAAGCCGAAGCGCGTCGCGTATTCCTGGCCGTAGCGGGCGCCGATCTTGTTCAGGATGCGGATCGAGATCATGTTCTTCGACTTGGTCAGGCCGCGCCGCATCGTCATCGGGCCTTCGTACTTGTTGTCGTAGTTCTTCGGCTCCCACGCCTGGCCGCCCGTCGATCCCGCGTCGAACGAGATCGGCGCGTCGTTGATCAGGGTGGCGGGCGAGAAGCCCCGTTCCAGCGACGCCGAATAGATGAACGGCTTGAACGACGATCCCGGCTGGCGCCACGCCTGCGTCACGTGATTGAACTTGCTGCGGTTGAAATCGAAGCCGCCCACCAGCGCGCGGATCGCGCCGTCGTCCGGGGTCACCGCGATGAAGGCGGATTCCACTTCCGGCAGCTGCGTGATGTTCCATGACGAGCCGCCGTCCTGCGTCACGCGGATGACGGCGCCACGGCGCACGCGCCGGGTCTCGGCCGCCTTCGGCGACAGCCAGTCCCTGGCGAACGCCAGGCCGGCGCCCGTGATCGTGATGTCCTCGCCCGAGGCCAGTACCGCCTTCACCTGGGTGGGCGACGCCTGCAGCACGATCGCGGCGACGATGTCGTCGGAATCCGGATGCTCGGCCAGTTCCGCCTCGATGGCTTCGTCGGCCTCGCCCTTCGCGGACGGGATCTCGATGTATTTTTCCGGGCCGCGGTACGGGTGGCGGCGCTCATAGTCCGTCACGCCGCGGCGCAGCGCGAGGTAGGCCGCGTCCTGGTCGGCCTTGGTGATCGTCGTGAAGACGTTCAGGCCGCGCGTATAGGTGTCTTCCTTGAACTGTTCGTACACGAGCTGGCGCGCCATCTCGGCCACGTATTCGGCATGCACGCCGAACGCCGTGCTGTCCGTCTTGATCTTGAGTTCCTCGTTCTTCGCCTGTTCGTACTGGGCGTCGGTGATGTAGTGCAGGTCGTGCATGCGCTGCAGGATGTACTGCTGGCGCATGCGCGCGCGCTTCGGGTTGACGACCGGGTTGTACGCCGACGGCGCCTTGGGCAGGCCGGCCAGCATCGCCGCTTCCGCGACCGAGATGTCCTTCAAATCCTTGCCGAAGTAGATCTGCGCGGCCGACGAGAAGCCGAACGCGCGCTGCCCCAGGTAGATCTGGTTCATGTAAACCTCGAGGATCTGGTCCTTGGTGAGGTTCTTCTCGATCTTGTAGGCCAGGAGCGCCTCGTAGGCCTTGCGCTTGAGGGTCTGTTCGGACGACAGGAAGAAGTTGCGGGCCACCTGCTGCGTGATGGTCGATGCGCCCTGGCGCGCGCCGCCGGTGGCGTTGTGCACGGCCGCGCGCAGGATGCCCCAGTAGTCCACGCCGCCGTGTTCGTAGAAGCGGTCGTCCTCGATGGACAGCACGGCCTTCTTCATCACGTCGGGGATGTCCTTGAAGTGGACGAGGGTGCGGCGCTCCTCGCCGAATTCGCCGATCAGGACGTTATCGGCCGTGAAGATCCGCAACGGCATCTTGGGCCGGTAGTCGGTCAGGGTGTCGAGGGCGGGCAGGTTCGGGTACGCCATCGCCAGCGCGAACACCACCACCAGGACACCGCACACGGCCAGGCCCGCCAGGGCGGCGAGCATGGTCAGGAGGATGCGCTTGGGTGTGTGCTTCGGCGAAGGAGACTGCGGCGCGGGGCTGGCCCCGTTGTGGGATGCTTTCATGCGTAATGTCGGTCGCTTTATTGATCCAGTTCATTATAAGTCACGCTTGTATCTGAAGCACGGCTAGACAAGTGGACAATAGGTGTGAAAAGAGCGGCAAGATTGATTGATATCAGAGTGGAAGGAGTGTCGTTTTCATGCTGCGCACTCATATGTTCCCGTATAGAAATATCTTGTCCTCACACATCAGTATTGCTACGATTCAAGGCGGTGCCTGATATATATGCACTTTATTTCTACCATTTCAACAGTTCCCCAAGCGGGCGTTCAAAGAAGCAGCAGAGAGGGGAGTGCGCTCGTGATCAGTCTAGGTACCTTGTTCGGACAGAAGAGCCCACCGTTGGTCGGGCTCGATATCAGTACGTCCGGCGTGCGCCTGGTCGAGCTGTCCGACGGCGGGAAGGGTGAGTTGCGGCTCGAGCGCCATGCGGCGGAACCGCTGCCGCGCGGCGCGGTCGTCGACGGCAACATCGAGAACATCGAGGCGGTGTCGGACGCCGTGCGCCGCGTCGTGCAGAAAAGCGGCACCCGCATCAAGCACGTGGCGCTGGGCATGCCGCCGGCCGCCGTCATCACCAAGAAGATCATCCTGCCGGCCGGCCTGCCGGAAGACCAGCTCGAAGTGCAGGTCGAATCCGAGGCCAGCCAGTACATCCCGTTCGCGCTGGACGAGGTCAGCCTCGACTTCGACGTGATCGGCGCGGTCGCCAATTCGCCCGAGGACATGGAAGTGATGCTGGCCGCCGCGCGCCGCGAAAAGGTCGAGGACCGCGTCGCCATCGCCGAAGCGGCCGGCCTCACGGCCACCGTGATGGACATCGAATCGTACGCCGCGCGCGCCGCGCTGCAGCGCCTGCTCGACAACGACAAGGGCCCGCAGGACCGCATCGTCGCGCTGTTCCAGATCGGCGCCCAGGCCACGCACGTCTCCGTGCTGCAGAACGGCGAGACCGTCTACGAGCGCGAGCAGCCGTTCGGCGGCGTCCAGCTCACGCAGGACGTCGTGCGCGCCTACGGCTTGTCGTTCGAGGACGCGGAAGCGCGCAAGAAGACGGGCGACCTGCCGGACAATTATCGCGCCGACCTGCTGGCGCCCTGGCTGGACAACGCCGCGCTGGAAGTCACGCGCGCGATCCAGTTCTTCTACACGTCGACGCCGTACACGCGCATCGACCAGATCGTCCTCGCCGGCGGCAGCGCCCAGTTGCCCGGCCTGCCCGACATCATCGCCGGCCGCACGCGCATCGCGACATCCGTCGTGGCGCCGTTCGCCGGCATGCAGATGGGCGCCAACGTGCGCGAGCAGCAGCTGCGCACGGACGCACCGGGCTATCTTGTCGCCTGCGGCCTCGCACTGCGGAGGTTCGGCTGATGATCCGTATTAACCTGCTCCCGCACCGGGAAGCGAAGCGCAAGCAGAAACAGGCCGCGTTCGCCGCGCTGCTGGCCCTCGGGGGCCTGGCCGGCGTCGCGCTCGTGCTGCTCGTGGGCGCGTACAACGCGAGCCGCATCGCGACACAGAACGAACGCAACCTGGTGCTCAAGAACGCCAGCGCGGAGCTGGACAAGAAGATCAGCAAGATCGCCAGCCTGAAGTCCGAGATCGAGGCGCTGAAGGCGCGCCAGCAGGCCGTCGAGGACCTGCAGGGCGACCGCAACCAGCCCGTCTACCTGCTCGACGAACTGGTGCGCCAGACGCCGGAAGGCGTGTACCTCAAAAGCTTCAAGCAGGACGGCCAGCGCGTGCTGTTGAACGGCTATGCGCAGTCGCAGGAGCGCGTGGCGGAGCTGCTGCGCAACCTGTCCGGCGGCTCGCCGTGGCTGGAACGCCCGGACCTGACCGAGGTGCGCGCGGCCGCGCTCGCGCAGAGCAAGACCGGACGCAAGGTCGTCGAATTCACGCTGAACGTCGCGATCAAGCGCGCCCGCGCCGCCGACGACGACGCCAAACCGTCGACCACAAGGACGAGTAACCTCGCAGGCGGCGCCAAGTCATGAACATCGATCTGAAACAGTCTTTCGCCGACCTGGCGGCCCAGTTCGAGGGCCTGCAGGGGCGCCACCCCGGCCTGTGGCCGCTGGCGCCGCGCCTGTTGTGCGCGGCCGGCGTGATGGCGGCCGTCCTCGGCCTCGGCTACTACTTTTACTGGAGCGGCCAGTTCGACGAACAGGACGTCCTGGCCGCGCAGGAACTCAAGCTGCGCGACGACTACAAGGTCAAGATGGCGCAGGCGATCAACCTGGACGCGCTGGAAGCCCAGCAGCAGCAGGTGAACCGCTACGTCGAGCGCCTGGAAAAGCAGTTGCCGAGCAAGGCCGAGATGGCCGCGCTGCTGTCCGACATCAACCAGGCCGGCGTCGGCCGCGGCCTGCAGTTCGAGCTGTTCAAGCCGGGCCAGGTGGTCGTCAAGGATTACTATGCCGAGCTGCCGATCGACATCAAGGTCACGGGCCACTACCACGACATCGGCGAATTCGCGGCCGACATGGCCAAGATGCCGCGCATCGTCACGCTGAACAACCTGGCGCTCACCGCCGGCAAGGACGGCACGCTGTCGCTGGACGCCGTCGCCAAGACCTTCCGCTACCTCGACCAGGACGAACTGGACGCGCAGGCCAAGGCCCGCAAGGCGAAGAAGAACGCCAACAAGGAGGCCAAGGCATGAGCGGCCGTATCGTGATGGGCGCGCTGATGGCCGCCACGCTGCTGGCGGGCTGCGGCGATTCCGACGTGCGCGAGGTGCGCGACTGGATGGAGCAGGTGAAGCGCGACACCCGCCCGGCCGTGAAGCCGCTGCCCGAACCCAAGGATTTTCTGCCTTACGCCTATGGCGCGAAGGATGCCGTCGACCCGTTCGACCCGAACAAGCTGCTGGGCGAACTGGCCCGCGCGGCCGCGACGTCGAACAACCCGAACCAGCCCGACCTGCAGCGCACGCGCGAACTGCTGGAGACCTTCCCGCTCGACACCATGCAGATGGTCGGCACGATGGAAAAGGGCGGCACGCGCTTCGCGCTGCTGCAGATCGAACGCTCGCTGTACCAGGTGAAGGCGGGCCAGCGCATCGGCCAGAACTTCGGCATCGTGACGCACGTGGCCGACGACGCGGTCGACATCCGCGAAGTCGTGCAGGACGCGGCCGGCGAATGGACACAACGTACCACGAAGCTGGAGCTGCAAATCAAGGAGAACCGTAAATGACCCGATTCCTTTCCGCCGCCGGCGGCATGCTGCTGGCGCTCGCCACGGTGTGCGCCTGGGCCCAGGACAACGCGATCGAGTCGATCAGCGCCAACCAGCAGGGCGGCAACGTCGTCGTCCGCGTGGGCATGAAAGCGCCGCCGAAGCAGCTGCCGATCGGCTTCTCGATCACCAATCCGGCGCGCATCGCGCTCGATTTCGGCGCCACCGCCAACGCCACCGGCAAGAATGGCCAGGACATCAACCTGGGCGACGTGCGCGGCGTGAACGTCGTGCAGGCGGGCGAGCGCACGCGCCTCGTGCTGAACCTGAAACGCGTGCTGAACTACGCCACCGCCATCGACGGCAAGGACGTCATCGTCACCGTCGAAGGTTCGGGTGCGCCGGCGCGCGCCGTCGATGCGTCCGGCCAGCCGGCCCGCCTCGCCGCAGCACCCGCCAGCCTGCCGCTGCTGCGCGATCTCGATTTCCGCCGCGGCACCAATGGCGAAGGCCGCATCGTCGTCGACCTGCCGAACGGCCAGGTCGCCGTCGACGTGCGCCAGGTCGGCGCACAGATCCAGGTCGACTTCCTGAAGACCGGCGTGCCGGCCACCTTGCGCCGCCGCCTGGACGTGACCGACTTCGGCACGCCCGTGTCGCGCATCACGACGGCGCCGCAGGGCGAGAACACGCGCATGGTCGTCGACGTGCACGGCAACTGGGAACAGAGCGTCTACCAGAGCGACACCCAGCTCGTCATCGACGTCAAGCCCGTCAGGGAAGACCCGAACCGCCCGACCGGCGCCGCGGGCACGGGCTATCGCGGCGAAAAGGTCTCGTTCAACTTCCAGAACATCGAAGTGCGCCAGGCGCTGCAGGCGATCGCCGACCTGTCCGGCCTGAACATCATCGCGAGCGATTCCGTCACCGGCAGCCTCACGCTGCACCTGAAGGACGTGCCGTGGGACCAGGGCCTCGACGTGATCCTGCAGGCCAAGGGCCTCGACATGCGCAAGAACGGCAACGTGCTGTGGATCGCGCCGAAGGAAGAACTGCTGACCAAGGAAAAACTGGAACTCGAGCAGAGGGCCCAGATCTCCGACCTGGAACCGCTGCGCTCCGAGATCTTCCAGCTGAACTACCAGAAGGCCGAGGCCTTCCGCACCGTGTTCGGCCTGGACTCGGGCGGCGGCGCCAGCGCCGACAGCGGCGGCAAGAACCGCGTGCTGTCCAAGCGCGGCAGCGCCATCATCGACCCGCGCACGAACCAGCTGTTCGTGACCGACATCGCGTCCAAGATCGAGGATATCCGCAAACTGATCCAGAAAACCGACATCGCGACCAGGCAGGTGCTCGTCGAGGCGCGCCTCGTGGAAGCCAGCGACGGCTTCTCGCGCACCCTCGGCGCCAAGCTCGGTTTCGCCGACCTGCGCGGCGTGCGCGGCGGCGACGCCGGCTACCAGGTCAACGGCAACCAGCGCGTGGCGGTCGGCGGCAATCTCGCCGGCGTCGGCGCGACGACGGGGCAGACCGCGGGCGACGTCTTCAACAACAGCCAGCTGGTCAACCTGCCGGCGGCCGGCATCAACGGCACCAATGCGCCGTCGATCGCGTTCTCGCTGTTCTCGTCGGCGGCGAACCGCTTCCTCAACCTGGAACTGTCGGCGCTGGAAGCGGACGGCAAGGGCAAGATCATCTCCAGCCCGCGCGTGGTCACCGAGGACAACGTCCCGGCCATCATCGAGCAGGGCGTCGAGCTGCCGTACCAGCAGGCCACGAGCAGCGGCGCGACCTCGGTCACGTTCAAGAAAGCGAACCTGAAGCTGGAAGTCACGCCGCAGATCACCCCGGACGGCAACGTCGTGCTGGAGGTGGACGTGGCCAAGGATTCGAAGGGCGAGGCGACGGCGTCGGGTTTCGCCATCAACACGCAGCACGTGAAGACCAAGGTGATGGTCGAGAACGGCGGCACGGTGGTCCTCGGCGGCATCTACCAGATGACCGAGACCCGCAACGACAACAAGGTGCCGCTGATCGGCGACATCCCGGTCGTCGGCAACCTGTTCAAGTCGACGTCGCGCGAGAACAGCAAGACCGAACTGCTCGTCTTCATCACGCCGAAAATCGTGGCGGAGCGGCTGCAGAACGGCCATTGACCGAATCATCAATAAGAACCAATAACATGAACGACTTCAAGAACGACGCCACGGCGCGCCACGGCGTGCGCGCGGCCGGCCTGCTGATGGCCATGGTGCTGACCGCGTGCGGCGGCGGCGGCGGCAATCCCGGCGCCGTGGGCGGCACCGGCTCCGGCGGTACGGGGACCGGCGGTACCGGCACCGGCGGCACCGGCACCGGCGGCACGACCACGCCCGCGGCGCCGTCCGTCGCCTTGGGCTTCACGAACGCGGCCGGCGCGACGACCAATGCGCTCACCGGCGCCACGCCGCTGACCGTCAAGGCCACCGTGCTGGATGCGAACAAGAAGCCCGTGCCGAACGCGATCGTGACCTTCGCCACCGACAACGCGCTGGCCGTGTTCTCGCCGACGGCCGGCACCGCGCTCACCGACGTCAACGGCATCGCGACCATCAGCATGCGCGCGGCCAGCCTGGCCGCCGGCGGCGCGGGCACCGTGACCGCCACGTCGGACGTGGCCGGCACCACCGCCAGCGGCACCGCGAACTATTCCGTCGGCGCGACTACGCTGACGTTCGGAACGTTCTCCGCCAGCCCGGCCGGCATCCAGGCCTACGGCTCGACCGTGCTGTCGGTCGACGTGCTGAACGGCTCGAGCAAATACACGGACCAGCAGGTCAACGTCAGCTTCAGCTCGGCCTGCGTCACGGCCGGCAAGGCGACGCTGGCCACGACCGTGCCGACCAATAACGGCACCGTGCAGACGGTCTACCGCGACAAGGGCTGCGCCAACAACGACACGATCACCGTGTCCGCCGCCGGCGTCGCCAGGTCGGCGTCGACCACGCTGACGATCGCGCCGCCGGCCGCCGCGTCGGTGCAGTTCGTGGGCGCCGCGCCGACCAACCAGTCGATCGTGATCCAGGGCCAGGGCGGCAACGGCCGTACCGAGACGGCCACGCTGACCTTCAAGGTCGTCGACATCTTCGGCAATCCGCTCGCGGGCAAGCAGGTGAATTTCACGACGGCGGCGCCGTCGATCCGGATCAACAAGACCAGCGACACGACCGATACCACCGGCCAGGTGGTCACGACCGTGAATTCGGGCGCGGTGCCGACGTCGTTCCGTGTCCAGGCCACGCTGCCGGGCACCGGTGCCAACGGCGGCGCCGACATCTCCACCCTGTCCGACTCGATCGTCGTGACGACGGGCCTGCCGGCGCAGCGCGCGTTCTCGCTGAGCTCCGCCTTGTTCAACGTCGAGGGCTGGACCCTGGACAACCCGACGGCGACCACCGTCCAGGTGATGCTGGCCGATACCTTCGGCAATCCGGTCCCGGACGGCACGCCGGTCGTGTTCCAGACGAATATGGGCGCCATCGGCTCGGCCGACAAAGGCGGTTGCAACACCGTGAACGGCGTCTGTTCGGTGGCGTTCCGCACCCAGGCGCCGCGCGTGGCGACTCCCGGCTCGCCGGCCACGCCGTGCAACGCCGTGACGCCGGATGCGACCCGTCCCGGCCTGGCCACGGTCTGCGCCAGCTCGACCGACGGCACGAACACCGTGTATGCCAAGCAGGCCATCTTCTTCAGCGGCGGCGCCGTGAAGTACGTGTACATGGGCAACAACCCGACGCCGCTCGACCTGTCGGCCCCCTTCGACCTGGGGGCCATCAGCGGCAGCGCCACCAAGACGTTTACGCTGCAACTGAACGACGTGAACAAGAACCCGATGCCGGCCGGCTCGACGGTCGCGATCACGGGCATGCTGAACGGCAATGCCGCGCCGGTGGTGCCCGGCACGGTGCCGAATATTGCGCCGCACTCGACCGGCAACGTGGACGATCCGACCGGCACGACGGTCGGCAGCGGTCCGCAGGGCTCGACGCATACGATCGGGATTTCCAGCACGAACCCGGCCCAGTGCACCCCGGGCCAGGCCTCGTTCAACGTGACGGTTACCACGCCGTCTGGCTTGGCAACCAATATTCCGTTTAAACTGTCGTTCACCTGCCCATAAGTTTTCTTAAGGGATGCCCGATTGCAACAAAACGGCCAGGGAAACCTGGCCGTTTTTATTTGAACCGCGTACACGTGTCTCACTGTAAGAACAACAACATCTTCCTCGTCGGCCTGATGGGGGCCGGCAAGACCACCATCGGCCGCCTGCTGGCGCGGCGCCTGGACATGACCTTCATCGATTCCGACCACGAGATCGAGGCCCGCACGGGCGCCACGATTCCCTGGATCTTCGAGATCGAAGGCGAGGCCAGCTTCCGCCGCCGCGAAGCCGACGTGATCCGCGAACTCACCGGGCAGAACGGCATCGTGTTGGCGACGGGCGGCGGCGCCGTGCTGGACCCGGCCAGCCGCGCGCTGCTGGCGGAGCGGGGCACCGTGATCTACCTGCGCGCAAGCGTCTCCAGCATCCTGCTGCGCACGGCGCACGACAAGAACCGCCCGCTGCTGCAGACGGCCGATCCGCGCAGGAAGCTGGAAGACCTGACGGCGCAGCGCGAGCCGCTGTACCGCGAGATCGCCGACATCGTCATCGACACGGGCCGACCTAACGTACAATCGATGGTTCAGACAATCCTGGACCAGCTCGAGGCGGACAACGCCGCGCGCGAGCAGGCCAACGCAAAGACGACAATGAACGAACAGGCATGCATCTCTCTTAACGTCGAGCTGGGCGACCGCAGCTATCCGATCGCGATCGGACGCGGCCTGCTGGACGACGCTTCCCTCCTGAATCGCCACATCGGCGGCAGCGGCAAGGTGGCCATCGTCACCAACACCACCGTTGCGCCGCTGTACCTGGACAAGGTCGCGGGCCCGCTGCGCGCGGCCGGGCGCGACGTCGTGCCCATCATCCTGCGCGATGGTGAAGAGTTTAAAAACTGGGAGAGCCTGAACGAGGTGTTCGACGCGCTGCTGGCCAACAAGTGCGACCGCAAGACGACGCTGGTGGCGCTGGGCGGCGGCGTGGTCGGCGACATGACCGGTTTCGCGGCCGCGACCTACATGCGTGGCGTGCCGTTCGTGCAGATCCCGACCACGCTGCTCGCGCAGGTCGATTCCTCCGTGGGCGGCAAGACGGGCATCAACCACCCGCTGGGCAAGAACATGATCGGCGCGTTTTATCAACCGCGCGCCGTGATCGCGGACACCGCCACGCTCGACACGCTGCCGGACCGCGAACTGTCGGCCGGCCTCGCGGAAGTCATCAAGCACGGCGCCATCCTCGACGCCGCTTTCTTCGACTGGATCGAAGCGAATATCGACAGCCTGGTGGCGCGCGACCACGCGGCCCTCGCGCACGCGATCGCGCGCTCGTGCGAGATCAAGGCCGACGTCGTCACCCGCGACGAACGCGAAGGCGGCCTGCGCGCCGTGCTGAACTTCGGCCACACGTTCGGCCACGCCATCGAGGCGGGCATGGGCTATGGCGCGTGGCTGCACGGCGAGGCCGTCGGCTGCGGCATGGTGATGGCGGCCGACCTGTCGCGCCGCCTGGGCCTCGTCGACGCCGCCGCGGTCGACCGCGTGCGCGCGCTGGTGAAGGCGGCCGGCCTGCCGGTCGTCGCGCCGGACCTCGGCGTCCTGCGCTGGATCGAGCTGATGGAAGTCGACAAGAAGAACGAGGGCGGCGCGATCAAGTTCATCCTCCTGAAACCGCTGGGCAGCCCGAGCATCACCAACGCGCCGCGCGAACTGCTCGACGCCACGCTGGAGTCCTGTACGAAATGATCGACTTCGACGCCCACCTGGCTCCTTACGCGGCGCAGTCGTCGAAGAGCCGCGGGCGTCGCCATGCGGAACCGTCGCCGGGCTCGCGCAGCGAGTTCCAGCGCGACCGCGACCGCATCATCCACTCGACCGCGTTCCGCCGGCTCGAATACAAAACCCAGGTCTTCCTCAATCACGAGGGCGACCTGTTCCGCACCCGGCTCACGCACTCGATCGAAGTCGCCCAGATCGGACGCACGCTGGCGCGCAGCCTGCGCCTGAACGAAGACCTCGTCGAAGCGACGGCCCTCGCGCACGACCTGGGGCACACGCCGTTCGGCCACGTCGGCCAGGATGTGCTGAACGACTGCATGAAGGACTACGGCGGCTTCGAGCACAACCTGCAAAGCCTGCGCGTCGTCGACCATCTCGAAGAGCACTACGGCGCCTTCGATGGCCTGAACCTGACGTTCGAGACGCGCGAAGGCATCCTGAAACACTGCTCGCTGACGAACGCGCGCCAGCTGGGAGAGCTGGGCCAGCGCTTCATCGACAGGACGCAACCGAGCCTGGAAGCGCAGCTGACGAACCTCGCCGACGAAATCGCGTACAACAACCACGACATCGACGACGGCCTGCGTTCGGGCCTGCTCACGATGAAGCAGATGGAAGAGGTGGACCTGTTCGCGCGCCTGCACCGCGAGGTCGTGCAGCAGTACCCGGGCCTGCAGGGCCGGCGCGAGCTGTACGAGACGATCCGCCTGATGATCACGGCGATGACGGCCGACCTGGCCGCGACGTCGGCCGAGCTGCTGGCGGATGCTTCTCCGCAGAGCATCGACGACGTGCGCAAGGGGCCGCCGCTGATCCGCTTTTCGCAGAAGATGCGCGAAGAGACGACGGCGCTGAAGCGCTTCCTGCACGCCAACCTGTACCGCCACTACCAGGTGAACCGCATGCGCGTGAAGGCGAGCCGCGTCGTGCACGAACTGTTCGACGCCTTCATGACCGATCCCGTGCTGCTGCCGCCGGATTACCAGGTGGCGTCGGGCGACACGATGAAGCAGGCGCGCAAGATCGCGGATTACATCGCGGGGATGACGGATCGGTATGCGATCAAGGAACACCGCCGTATCTATTCCCTGGATACCTTCTGAACATCCGTCGTTCCCGCGGAGGCGGGAACCCGATTTCTACGTGTCCCCGCTCCGCAAACCTGGGCCCCCGCCTCCGCGGGGGCGACGGTGGTGTGTCACTCACCCCGTGCGAACACGCGCAGCCGGTGCCCATCCGGATCGGCAGCCGCGAACGTATAACCGAAATCCACCTTGGCCGGCGCCTGCAGGATGCGCAGCCCGGCCTCGCGCCACTTGCCGTGCAATGCATCGACCTCGGCATCTGCGCCGACACGGAACGCGAGCTCGCTGCCGCTGCCGTGGAAGTCGGCGGCCGGCACCGCATCGGATTTCGCCCACAGGCCCAGCATGCGGCCGTTCTCCAGCGGGAACAGGACAAAGGTGGGCGAGCTCTCGACGTGCTGCGCGTCCAGCAGCTTGCCGTACAGGCGTGCGCTTGCCTGCGGATCGGCGACGTAGAGGATGGTGTAGGTCGGGGTCAGCATGTTGTTCTCCTTTGTGGTTGACAGTGCGACCAGTATAGGAAACGTCCATGACAGTTTCTGTCAGTAGGGTGGGCGGCCCTCCGCCCACGCGTGACGCTCGCGGTGTGTTGGCGTCTGTCAGGAGAACAGCGACGGCGCCGCCAGTTGGCCCAGCAGCTTCTTGATCGGCGCCGGCAACGGCGCGTCCGCGATGGTCGCCAGGTTCCACCACACGTGACCGGGCGGCGTTTCACCGCGCGTGGTCAGGGCGATGCGGTACGGCTGGATGTGCAGGCGGTAGTGGGTAAAGCCGTGCACCAGCGGCAGCAGCGGTTCCACCTCGGCCACGGCGCCGAACTCGCCGGCGGCGCCGGCCACCGTTGCCGTCGACACGTCGTCCGCTTCATCCAGCGCCACGTGCCCGTCGTATTCCGGCAGCGACAGCAGGCCGCCCCAGATGCCGGAATCCGGCCGCTGCTGCAGCAGCACCTGGCCGCTGTCGACGACGGCCAGCATCAGCGCGCGCCGCTCCGGCGTCGCCTTTTTCGGCTTCGGCACGGGCAGCACGGCCGTGCGGTCGGTGCCAAATGCCACGCAGCGGCCTTGCAGCGGGCAGCGGTCGCAATCCGGTTTGCCGCGCGTGCACAACGTGGCGCCCAGGTCCATCAGGCCCTGCGTGTACGCTTCGATGCCGTCGCCTTCCGGCAGCAGGGCATCGGCGCGGCGCCACAGCGCGTCTTCCACCGGCTTGATGCCCGGGTATGCGTCGATGCCGAACACGCGCGCGAACACGCGCTTCACGTTGCCGTCCAGGATGGCCGCACGGACGCCGGCGGAGAACGCGGCGATGGCGGCGGCCGTCGAGCGGCCGATGCCCGGCAGGTCGGCCAACAGCGCCGGGTCGCTGGGGAACACGCCGCCGTAGTCCGCGACGACGCGCTTCGCGCACGCGTGCAGGTTGCGCGCCCGCGTGTAGTAGCCGAGCCCGCTCCACTGCGCCATCACGTCTTCCGCCGGCGCGGCGGCGAGGTCGTGCACGGTCGGGAAGCGTTCCAGGAAGCGCGCGTAATAGCCCAGCACCGCCGTCACCTGCGTCTGCTGCAGCATGATTTCGGAGAGCCAGATGCGGTAGGCGTCGCGCGTGTTTTGCCAGGGCAGGGCGTGGCGGCCGTGGGTGCGCTGCCAGTCGATGACGGCGCGCGAGAAGCTGGGGTCGGACAGGATTTCGGTGTCGGTGCTGCGTTTCATGCTCAGTGTGTCTGCCTTCAGGCGGCTCGTAATTCGGGCAGGTCGGCGCGCAAGGCATCCGCGATGACGCCGGACAGATTGGCCAGCCGCGCCTTGACCTGCTCCAGGTCGTGTTGGGCCGCCTCGAAGGCGGCGATTTTCTGTTCCAGGCTGTCGGTCGCGTCCAGGATGCGCTGGATCGACGCCTGGCGGTGGCGCAGCTGGTCGCGGTGCTGGCGGATCTGCGCTTCCAGCGGCGCCATGATCACTTTCAACCACGCCTCGGCGTCGCCGTTCGCTTCGCGGAATGCGAATTTCACGCGCGACGCGATCGTGTCGAAGAAGCGTTCCAGCAGGGTGCCGCGGCTCGTGATCAGCAGGGTCGCCGTGCCGAACTGCTTGACGTAGATGGCCTCGATGGCGGCGATCTCGCGACGGAAGCGTTCCAGCGACAACGCGGCCGGCAGCGCCAGCGCGAGCCCGTGCTCGGTGGAGAAGCGCCGCACCATCGTCTCCATCATCGCCGCGATCTCGGCGATCTTCGCCTCCGCGGCGTCGAGGCTGGCGCGCGCCTGGTCGAAGAATACGCGCACCGGCGCGCGCATGCCGGTCGAGAAGCGCGCGGCTTCCATCGCGGCGCGCACGGCGTCGACGCGGTCCTGCACGACGTCCACGCCGATGATGGAATACAGCTCCGTCGACAGGGTCGTGAACACGGCGCGCGTGCCCTGCAGCTTGAACAGGCTGGCGTCGAATTCCTTCTTTTCCATCTCGACGCGGCGCACCATGTGGGCGATCACGCCCTGGTTCTTGCCGCGCAGGCTTTGCAGTTCCTGCAGCTGCTCGACGAGGTCGCGCCCGCGCGCGCCCAGCAGCGCGGACTGGGCGGCGGTGAGCGTCGCGAGGTCGTCCTGCAACTGGCGGCGCAGGATGTCCTGGCGGGCCGGGATCAGTTCGTGGAACAGCGCCGATTCCAGCGCGCCCACGCGGCTCTTTTCGAACAGGGCGAGATCGCCCGTGATCTTGCCGACGAGGGCCTTTTGCGCGGACACCGGGAACACCTGCGCGTCCGCCACGCCCAGCAGCCGCGCGGCGTCATGCCGCTGGCGCGCGATGGCCGCGTCGTTGTCCTGCGGCGTGCGCAGCTCGTCCCACAGCGCGTCGATCTTGTTCAGCACGACGATCCGGCCCGCGCCGCCGCCGATGTGCGTACGCCAGACGTCGATGTCGCTCTTCGTGACACCCGTCTCGGCGGCGAGGATGAACAGCACGGCGTGCGCGTTCGGGATCAGGTTCAGCGTGAGTTCCGGCTCCGTGCCGATCGCGTTCAGGCCCGGCGTATCGAGGATCACGAGGCCCTGCTTGAGCAGCGGATGCGGCACGTTGATCAGCGCATGGCGCCAGCGCTGGATCTCCACGAGGCCGTCCGCGCCCAATGTCGCCGCGAGGTCGGGGTCGTCCGGATCGTACAGGCCGTAGCGCTGCGCTTCGGCGGGCGTGACGCGGCGCGTGAGGCTCACCTGCAAAAACGTGTCGTGCATGCGCTCCGGCGCGGAGAGGTCCAGCGGCAGCACGGTCCACGCGCCGGCTGCGTCGCGGTAATCGCTCGTGGCGAGGCGCTCGGCGCGCGTCTCGATCGGGAGCAGGCGGATGCTGGGCGCCAGCGCCGGTTCCCACGCGAATTCGGTCGGGCACATCGTCGTGCGGCCGGGGCTCGACGGCACGATGCGCTGGCCGTAGTCGGCAAAGAAGATGGCGTTGATCAGTTCGGATTTACCGCGCGAGAATTCGGCCACGAACGCGACCGACAGCCGGTCGTCGCGCAGCCGCGCGAGCGCACGCGCGACGCGCTGTTCCGCCGCCCCGTCCAGCAGCTCGGCCTCCTGGGCCCAGCCGCGATACTGTTCCAGCGCCTGGGCGACCTGCGCGCGCCAGTTCGCGTATTGTTCCAAATCCTGCATATGTGTGCGCCTCGTCGCCTCGTCGATGACCTTACCGCTGGCAGACCGCGCAGTAGAACGTGGACCGCTGGCCCTGCTTGATCTGGCGGACCGGCGTGCCACAGTTGCGGCAAGGAACTCCTGCACGATCATAGACGAAATATGTCTGCTGGAAATAGCCCGACTGACCATTTACGGCAATAAAGTCACGCAGCGTGCTGCCGCCCTGCACGATGGCGGCCGCCAGGATGTCGCGGATCGCCTCGGCCAGCCTGTCGTAGCGGGCTCGGCTGATCTTGCCGGCGGCCGTCTTCGGGTTGATGCCGGCGCGGAACAGGCTTTCGCATGCATAGATGTTGCCGACGCCGACGACGATGTCGCCGGCCAGCAGCACCTGCTTGATCGGGGCGCTGCGGTTGCGCGTGGCCTGGTGCAGCAGGGCGCCGGAGAAGGTGGCTTCCAGCGGCTCGACACCGAGGCCGCGCAGCAGAACGTGCTGCTCCAGCTCGCCGTCGTCGTGATCGTGCCAGAGCACGGCGCCGAAGCGGCGCGGGTCGTGCAGGCGCAGGACCCGCCGGCCTTCCGGGCCGCGCACGACGAGGTCGAAGTGGTCGTGTTTTTTCAGCTCGACACCTTCCGGCAGCACGCGCAAATGCCCGGACATGCCGAGGTGGACGATCAGCGTGCCATGTTCGAATTTCAACAGCAGATACTTGCCGCGCCGGCCCGTGCCAAGGATGCGGCGGCCCGCGAGCAGCTCGCGCAAATCCGCGGGAAACGGCCAGCGCAGGCCTTCGCGGCGCAGCACGACGTCGTCGACGACACGGTCTTCCAGGTGGGGCGCGACACCCCTTCTGGTCACTTCGACTTCTGGTAATTCAGGCATGAATGATTAACAACGTGAGAGGAATGTAAATTCGTGTTGCAGCGGCGCACGCGCAATGGGTGCATGGCGTAGAATCGGACAATCTCGACGACGTGGGACTTGCCTTGAAAAACGCTTTCGCCATTGTAACCCTCTCCGCACTGCTGTCGGCCTGCGCTGTGGCTCCCAAGCAGCAGCAACCGGCCCAGGACTTGTCCGACCAGCCGCTCGCCGCCGCCGAAGCCCGGGACCATCCCGACCAGGCAAAGGAAGGTGACGAAAAGCTCCCGAACGTCGAGATGTCTCCGGCCTTGATGACCCAGCTCATGCAGGCCGAAATGGCATACAAGAACGGGGACTGGCAAGGCCCGTACCTGACGATGATGAGCCTGGCCCAGCAGACGAAGGACCCGCGCCTGGCCAAGCGCGCCGCCGAGATGGCGCTGTCCGCCAAGCAGGCCGACGACGCGCTCGCCGCCGTGAAGCTGTGGCGCCAGTACGCACCGGACTCCGAAGAGGCCAGCCAGTACTATCTGGGGTTGGTCATCCTGTCTGACAACCTCGGCGAGGCCGAAAGTATTTTGAAACAGCGTCTGGCGGACGCGACCCCGGCCGCGCGCGGCCTCGTGATGTTCCAGATGCAGCAGTTGCTGCTGCGCGCCAAGGACAAGGAGGCCGCCGCCGCCATGCTCGAGCGCCTCGTCGCGCCGTACGGCAACCTGATGGAAACGCACGTCGTGCTGGCCCAGGCCGCGCTGGCGCGCAACGACAAGGCGGCCGCGCAGCGCGAGGCGCAGGCGGCCCTGCAACTGAAACCCGATTCCGAGATCGCCGCGCTGACCCTGGCCCAGGTGAGCGAGGACGAAGGCGGCGCCATCAAGGTGTTGAAGGATTTCCTCGCCGTCCACCCGGAAGCGCGCGAGGTGCGCTCCGCATACGCGCGCCTGCTCGTCAACGAAAAGCAGTACGAGGCCGCGCGTCAGGAATTCCTCACGCTCGACAAGGCCCAGCCCGACAACCCGGGCACCTTGTACGCGCTCGGCATCCTGTCGATGCAGATGAACGACCGTCCCGCCGCCGAAAAATATTTCAGCCGTTTCGTGGACCTGATGGACAAGGCGCCGGAGGACGAACGCGACCCGACCAAGGCCGTCATGATCCTGTCCCAGATCGCCGAGGAACGGGGCGATTACAAGGCCGCGGCCGACTGGCTCGACCGGCTCGACACCGAAGATCCGAAGGTCCAGTTCGGCGCCGGGCTGCGCCGCGCCCAGCTGACCGCGAAGCAGGGCGACGTCGCCGGCGCGCGCAAGCTGCTGGGCACGTTAAAGGCGGACGACAAGACGGAGCAGGCGCAGATCGTCCTCGTCGAGGCCCAGATCCTGCGCGACGCGGGCCAGGCCAGGGAAGCGTTCAAGCTGATGGAGCAGGGCGTCAAGCGCTTCCCGGACAATATGGATTTCCTGTACGACTATGCCCTGATGGCCGAAAAGATGGGCAAGACGGCCGTGATGGAAAAGTCGCTGCGTAAAGTCATCGCCAAGTCGCCGGACAATATGCAGGCGTATAACGCGCTCGGCTATTCGCTGGCCGACCGCAACGTCCGCCTGAAGGAAGCCCATCAGCTGATCTCGAAGGCCCTCAACATGGCGCCGGGCGACCCGTTCATCCTCGACAGCATGGGCTGGGTGAACTATCGCCTGGGCAAGCTGGACGAGGCCGAGACCCATCTGCGCAAGGCCTATACGCTGCGCAACGATCCGGAGATCGCCGTCCACCTGGGCGAAGTGCTGTGGAAGAAGGGCCAGAAGGACGATGCCCGCAAGCTGTGGCGCGAAGCGCAGGCCAAGGATCCGAAGAACGACGCGCTGAAGAGCACACTGGCGCGCTTGCACCAGACTCTGTGAAATAATCGGGCACGTCGAAAAACCTGCTGCGCGTTGCACTGCCGTCGCGGACGGCGAGTCCTGCGATGCTCGCTGTACTATTCGTACAGCTGCGCTTCTCGAACGACATTGCTGCCGCTCGCGACGGTTTTTCGAGGGGCCCTAGTGGCAAATGACGGACGCCGAGGCGTCCGTCGGTTTATTGACCTGTTGATTCCATGCCGATGCACCCCTTACTTCGTCTCGTTTCTGCGGCCGCGTTCGCCGCTGCTTTGGCCGGATGCGCCACCACCGCCAACGTCCCGCTGGCCAACCCGACCGCCCAGGTGGGCGCCTACCGCGACACCATCGACCTGAACGGCCGCCTGGCCGCGAATTACCAGAAGGATGGCCAACCGCAATCGATTAACGGCAATTTCACGTGGGCGCAGCGCCCGGGCCGCATCGACGTCTCCCTGTTCTCGCCGCTGGGCCAGACCGTCGCCGAGATCACGGTCACGCCCGCGACCGCGACGTTAAAACAGTCCGGCCGCGAGCCGCGCGTGGAAAAGGACATCGACACGCTGACGGCGAAATCGCTCGGCTGGACCCTGCCGGTGAGCGGCCTGCGCGACTGGCTGCAGGGCTATGCCGTCGACGCCGGCGGTAAGCGCTTCGCGGCGTCGCCCGCGCACGACAGCGTCGTCACGAACGATGGCTGGCGCCTGCGTTTCGTGGAATGGCAAAACGGTCCGAACGGCACTCCGATGCCGCGCCGCATCGATGCCGAGCGCAGCACGACGGCCGTCGGCGATGCGCTGACGATCCGCATCGTCATCGACCCGGTGGCGTGACATGGCAGTGACCTCGTTGCACGACTGCCCGGCGCCGGCCAAGCTGAACCTGTTCCTGCACGTCGTGGGCCGCCGGCCCGACGGCTACCACCTGCTGCAATCCGTGTTTCAACTGATCGACCGCAGCGACACGCTGCACTTCGACCTGCGCGACGACGAGCGCATCGTGCGCACGACGGATGTGCCCGGCGTGCCGGAAGAGCAGGACCTGATCGTCCGGGCGCTGCGCGCGCTGCAGGCGGCATACCAGCGCCGCCACGGCTGCCTGCCGCCCGGGATCGACGTCGCCGTCGAGAAACGGTTGCCGATGGGGGGCGGGCTCGGCGGCGGCTCATCCGATGCGGCCACCGCGCTGATGGCCGCCAATCATTTGTGGCAGGCCGGCCTGACGGATGCCGAGCTGATCGCACTGGGCCTGCCGCTGGGCGCGGACATCCCGTTCTTCCTGTTCGGCGAGACGGCGTTCGCCGAAGGCGTGGGCGAGGCGCTGCAAGCCGTGCCGGGACCGGACTGCTGGTATGTCGTCATCGAACCGGGCGTCGCCGTGCCCACCGTTGCAATTTTTACGGCCCCCGATTTGACAAGAGACACGAAAGCCATCACAATATCGGACTTTTCCAGACGACATGTCGAATCGAATGATTTGATTGGCTTCGGAAAAAATGATTTGCAGGACGTGGCAGCCCGCCTGTTCCCGCCGGTAGCAGAGGCGATCGAATGGTTGGGTGGTTACGGAGCGGCCAGGATGACTGGTTCCGGATCGTGTGTGTTTTGCGCATTTTCCACAGAGCAGGAAGCTGAACAGGTACTGAAGCGGGTGCCGGCACAGTGGAGAGCGTGGAAAGCACAAGCGCTGAAGCGACATCCGATGAAAATCGCTCTTGCAAATCAATGAGTTGTAGAATAAAATTTTGCCTGTCGACGCATTTGACGATATAATTATCGAGTGCAGCGACGAGCTGTAAGTTTCAGTGTAGGGGAATCGCCAAGCTGGTTAAGGCACCGGATTTTGATTCCGGCATACCAAGGTTCGAATCCTTGTTCCCCTGCCAAAGTTTCTTTGCCTGAGCTGACGATGACGAGTGCTCCAGCAGGCAGATAAAAATGGAGCCGCCAATGAGCGGCTCATTTTTTTTTGTGGTTCAGCGTTAATCATCCGACGATTAGCGACTTTTCAAGTTCTTTCAACGCTCTTACATCTCTGGGACTCCCATGGCTTACGAAAACCTGATGGTTTTTACCGGCAATGCCAATCCGGCGCTAGCAGAAGGGGTCGCAAAAA